>JAOPWD010000305.1 GCA_025965875.1 Pseudonocardiales bacterium | reverse complement strand
CGTCTGGCTCACCCACGATGACGTCGCCGAGGTCGAGAAGACCATCTCGGACATGATCGACAATTACCGAGGGCGGTCGGCGAGCGATCATCCCGACGGCGCTCGCCGGGTGCGGATCGGACTGCTGGTCTACCCCAACGACGAAATCTGATCCTTCGCTTCCGCCGATGTGTCACTCGAGTTCCCCCGCTCGCCGGCGCTCGGGGGGATCTTCCCCGCAAGCGGGTGGTGCCCCCACTCACCACTTGCGGCCCCGGCGCGGCCGCGTCGCGGCGGCGGACTCTTCACGCTGGGGCCCCCGGCTTGCGGCGAGCTCACCGTAATCGTTGTGGCGCTTCTCAGTAGGGTTGCAGCATGAGCGAATCAACCACGCCCGTCCCCTTGGACCTGCCTACCGGCGACGGTTGGGCGACGTTCGTCCGAGATCGCGTCGACCAGGATCTGGCCCAGGCGCGCGAGCTGCTCGACACGCTCAAGGACAGCACCGCTCGATCTGCGGAGGACACCCTGGAGCTCTGGAACGACGCCGACATCCGGCTGCGCAACGCCGGGTCGCTGGCCGGCGTGCTCGCCCAGGTACACCCCGACGAGGAGGTGCGCACCCTGGCCGAGGACCGCGAGCAACAGGTATCTCGCTTCGCCACCGATCGCGGCCTGGATCGCGCGCTGTACGAGGTGCTGGCTGCCGTCGAGCCGAGCGGGCTGGACGAGCAGGCGGCCCGGCTTCTCGAGCGGACCCTGCGCGACTTCCGGCGCAGCGGCGTGGATCGCAGCGAGGACGTCCGGGACCGGCTGCGCGAGTTGGCTGAGCGCGCCACCGTGGTTGGCCAGGACTTCTCGCGCAACATCCGTGACGACGTCAGGTCGATCCGCATCGCGCCCGAGCGGCTGGCGGGTCTGCCGCAGGACTTCATCGACGGCCACCCGGTCGATGCCGACGGATTGGTCACTCTCACCACTGACTACCCCGACGTCATCCCGTTCCGGACTTTCGCGCAGGACGCCGCCGCCCGCCGCGACCTTTTCGTCGAGTTCCAGAACCGGGCCTGGCCGCAGAACGACGCATTGCTGGCCGAACTGCTCGACCTGCGTGCGGAGCAGGCCACGCTGCTCGGCTTCGACAGCTGGCCGGACTTCGACGCCGAGGTGAAGATGATCGGCACGGGCACAGCGATCGCCGAGTTCATCGAGCGCATCACGACGCTGGCTGACCCGGCCGCACGCCGCGATTTCGACGTGCTGCTCAAGCGCCGGCAACTCGACGACCCCGCGGCGACGACGCTCGATTCCAGCAACAGCGCCTACTACAGCGAGTTGGTCCGGCGCGAGAACTTCGATGTCGACGCCCAGGAGGTGCGCCGCTACTTCGACTTCGAACGCGTGCAGACCGGCCTGCTCGACGTCACGGGACGGCTGTTCGGCGTCGAGTACGTGCCGGTACCCGACGCTGCAGCCTGGCATCCGGACGTAACCGTGTACGACGTACACGCGGGCGACGAACGGCTCGGGCGCATCTATCTCGACCTGCACCCACGCGAGGGCAAGTTCAAGCACGCAGCCCAGTTCGACGTCGCAACCGGCATTGCAGGCCGTCAGCTCCCGGAGGGAAGCCTCGTCTGCAACCTGCCGCGCGGGCTGATGGAGCACTCCGACGTGGTCACGCTGTTCCACGAGTTCGGCCATCTCGTCCACCACGTCCTCGGCGGCGATCAGCGTTGGGCCCGGTTCTCCGGGGTGGCCACTGAGTGGGACTTTGTCGAGGCGCCGTCGCAGATGCTCGAGGAATGGGCGTGGGACCCGCAGATCCTCGCGTCGTTCGGACTGGACGCGGACGGCACCCCGATCCCCGCCGAACTGGTCGAGCGGATGCGGGCGGCCAAGGAATTCGGCAAGGGCTACTTCGCCCGCACCCAGATGTTCTACGCCGCCCTGTCCTACCAGCTGCACCTGCACCGACCCGACGACATCACGGCGACGGTGCGCGAGCTGCAGGAGAAGTACGACCTGTTCGACTACATCGACGACACGCACTTCCACGCCTCGTTCGGGCACCTGGAGGGCTACACGTCGGCGTACTACACGTACATGTGGAGCCTGGTGATCGCGAAGGACATGTTCTCGGCCTTCGACCCGAAGGACATGTTCGATCCCATCGTGGCGCACCGCTACCGCGACGAGGTGCTCGCCCGTGGCGGCAACGCCGACGCCGCCGACCTGGTCGCGAACTTCCTCGGCCGCCCTTACTCCTTCGAGGCGTTCGGCCACTGGCTGGCCGAAGCGCCTGTGCGGGTCAGCTGAACCCGACGTGGGCCCGGTCCTCGACCGGGTAGTACCCCAGCTGCAGATAGATCTTGTTCGACGTCGCGTTGGCCAGGTCGGTGTAGAGCACCGGCACGGCTGCATCCCCGCGGACGTCACGGGTGGCCTCGGCAGTCACGGCCGAGCCGTAGCCACGCCCACGTAGTCCGGGCGGGGTGTACACCGGGCCGATGCGGGCGACGCCAAACGCGACGGGATGGCGGGCAGCCATCGCGCACGCGCTCCCGCCGGCATCGGTCCACAGCCAGAAGCGCGAGCGGTGCAGCGCCCGCTCGATGACCGTCGCGGGGTCGACACCCGGTCGCACCGCACCGAACGCCTCGAGCTCGAACGCCCCGAACCACTCGACGAGCAGCTCACGGTCCTTGAGCGTCGCGACCCTGGCCGTACCGGCTGGCGCGGGCGGCTCGGTCAGGTCGTCCAGGCGAAACAGTCGCTCGTCGACGCGCGACGTCGCCGACAGGCCACGCGCCTCAAGCGCGGCCGCCAATGCCTCGACCACCGGGACCGGGCCGCCGAGCGCGGTCACGGGGCGCTGTGCGGCGACGGCGTCGGCCAGCGGCTCGAACTCGCCCCAGCCGGCGGTCACGACCACGGGCGTGTGCCGTTGCGACCGGACGGCGAGCACGCTCGGGTCGCGTTCTGGGTGGGCGCACCAGCCGTCCGCGTCGGGGCTCGCCAGCCCGGCGATGACGCTGCTGAACACCGTGTTGCGCACCGGGTCGGCGGCGAGCGGCGCTTCGACGAGCGCGGTGATGACCGCGGGGTCGGTGGTCGTGTTCAGCCGCATGGCCCGATCCTGCGTGGCCCACGCGTTTGCGTCCACGCAATTTTCAAACGAGCGCGGCTTACTACGATGCAAGGCGTGACCCAGACTCCACCTGTGCGGGCCGAGCTGCCCAGCCAGTACGTGCCAGCCGACGTAGAGGCGCCGCTGTACGAGCGATGGGTCGAGCGGGGGTACTTCACGGCGCACCCGGAGAGCGACAAGCCACCGTTCAGCATCGTGATCCCGCCGCCGAACGTCACCGGCAACCTGCACCTGGGGCACGCACTCGAGCACCCGATCATGGACGCGCTGACGCGGCGCGCCCGCATGCGCGGCTACGACGCCCTGTGGCTGCCGGGAATGGATCACGCCAGCATCGCGGTGCAGAACCTCGTCGAGCGACACCTGGCCGAGACCGAGGGCAAGGGCCGCTTCGACTACACGCGCGAGCAGTTCATCGAGAAGGCGTGGGAGTGGAAGGCCGAGTACGGGGGCAAGATCCTCGGCCAGATGCGCCGCCTGGGCGACAGCGTCGACTGGACGCGGGAGCGGTTCACGATGGACGCCGGCCTGTCCCGGGCCGTGCAGACGATCTTCAAGAAGCTGTACGACGACGACCTCATCTACCGCGCCGAGCGGATCATCAACTGGTGCCCGCGCGACCTCACTGCCCTCAGCGACATCGAGGTCGATCACGCCGAGGAGCCAGGTGAGCTGACCTCGATCCGCTACGGGGAGGGCAACGCGTCGATTGTGGTCGCCACGACCCGCCCCGAGACGATGCTGGGCGACACCGCCGTCGCCGTCAATCCCGACGACGAGCGATACAGGCACCTGATCGGCGCTACCGTGCCGCTGCCGCTCACCAATCGCCGCATCCCGATCGTCGCCGACGAGCACGTCGACCCCGCATTCGGCACCGGCGCGGTCAAGGTGACGCCGGCGCACGACCCGAACGACTTCGAGATCGGCAAGCGGCACGACCTGCCGATGCTCACGATCATGGACGAACGCGCGGTGATCACCGCACCGGGGCCGTTCGCCGGGCTGGACCGGCTCGAGGCCCGCGGCGCGATCATCGCGGCGCTGCGCGAGGATGGCCGCATCGTGGCCGAGAAGCGCCCATACCTGCACTCGGTCGGGCACTGCTCGCGGTGCGACACCGTGGTGGAGCCGCGGCTGTCGCTGCAGTGGTGGGTCCGCGTCGAGACACTGGCCCGGGCCGCCAGTGCGGCAGTGCGTGACGGCCGCGTCGTCATCGAGCCCGCGTCCCTCGCGCCGCGCTACTTCGCCTGGGTCGACGGTCTGCGCGACTGGTGCATCAGCCGGCAGCTGTGGTGGGGGCACCGGATCCCCGTCTGGTACTCACCTGACGGCGACGACGTCTGCTTCGGTCCGGACGAGACGCCGCCCAAGGGGTGGACGCAGGACGAGGACGTGCTCGACACCTGGTTCTCGGCGGCGCTGTGGCCGTTCTCGACGATGGGCTGGCCCGAGGACACCCCCGACCTGCGCAAGTACTACCCGACCACCGTGCTGGTCACCGGGTACGACATCCTCTTCTTCTGGGTCGTCCGGATGATGCTGTTCGGCCTATACGCGATGGACGACCAGCCCCCGTTCCGGACTGTCATGCTGCACGGCCTGGTGCGCGACGCTGCCGGCAAGAAGATGTCGAAGTCGCGCGGCAACGTGATCGATCCGCTGGTGTGGGTCGAGGCCTACGGCGCCGACGCCGTGCGTTTCTCGCTGCTGCAGGGCGCCAACCCTGGCGCGGACCAGGCGATCAACGAGGAATGGGTCGTCGGAGCCCGAAACTTCTGCAACAAGCTATGGAACGCGACGCGGTTCGCGCTGCTGAACGGCGCGACGGTGTCCGGTGAACTACCGGAAACAGTCGGCGGCGCCGACGCGTGGATCCTGTCGCGGTTGCACGCAGTGATCGCCGAAGTCGACGCGCTCTACGAACGCTACGAGTTCGCCAAGATCGCCGACGTGCTCTACCACTTCGCGTGGGACGAGGTCTGCGACTGGTACGTCGAGCTGGCCAAGATCACGCTGGCCGGGCCGTCCGGCGACGACACCCGTCGGGTGCTGGGCGAGGTGCTCGAGACACTGCTGCGGCTACTGCATCCCATGGTGCCCTTCGTGACCGAGACGCTGTGGATGGCTCTGACCGGCGGCGAGTCCGTCGTGATCGCCGACTGGCCGGTGCCCGACCCCACCCGTGCGGACGCTGGTGCCGAGAAGGAGATCGCCGCCGTGCAGACCGTCGTCACCGAGGTGCGCCGGTTCCGCTCCGACCAGGGCGTCAAGCCGTCCCAACGGGTGCCCGCGCGGATCACCGGAGCGGATGAGGCGCAGGCGGCAATCCGGTGGCTGGTGCGCTTGGACGAGGCCGAGGCAGACTTCGCCCCGACCGCGTCGCTCACGACCGCCGGCGGCGTGCTGGTCGAGTTCGACCTGTCCGGCGCGATCGACGTCGGCGCGGAGCGCTCCCGACTGGCCAAGGACCTGGCCGCGGCCCGGAAGGAACGCGACGTCAACTCCGCCAAACTGGGCAACGAGGCGTTCACCGGCAAGGCACCCGAGGCCGTCATCGGCAAGGTACGCGATCGGCTGTCGGCTGCGGAGTCCGACATCGCCCGCATTGAAGCCGCCCTGGCCGCCCTGCCCGCCACCCCCGCCCTGCCCGCCACCTGAGTCGCCCACCCCTCCCCGTTGAGTGACGTATCTCGGCATTGAGTGACGCCCTATTCGCCGTCTCTGATCTTGGAGATACGTCACTCGATCGGCGCATTCAGTGGGACGGCGTGGCGCGCCGTAGACTGGCGCGTCGTGGCCACCGAGGCGGAAAAATACACAGCCCTGCTGCGTCAGGTAGAGGCCGAGATCACCAGCCGTTGGGGTGAAGGTCGCCTCGAGCCCACGAAGGAGCGCATCGAGGCTTTGCTGGATCTGCTCGGAGACCCGCAGCGCAGCTACCGCGCCATCCACCTGACCGGCACCAACGGCAAGACGTCGACAGCGCGGATGGTCGACGAACTGCTGCGGGCGTTCGGGCTGCGCACCGGCCGGTTCACCAGCCCGCACCTTTCGCAGATCACCGAGCGCATCGCGATCGACGGCGAGCCGATCAGCCCGCGGACATTCGTCGAGGGCTACCGGGAGATCGCGCCCTACGTGGACCTGGTCGACGGCCAGTTCGACATCAAGCTGTCGTTCTTCGAGGTAATGGTGGCGCTGGCGTACTCAGTCTTCGCCGACACGCCGATCGATGTGGCCGTTGTCGAGGTCGGGCTCGGCGGCGCCTGGGACGCGACGAACACCATCGACGCCGACATCGCGGTCGTCACGCCGGTCGATCTCGATCACACCCAGTACCTCGGCGACACGGTCGACACGATCGCGGCCGAGAAGGCCGGGATCATCAAGCCCGGCGCGACGGCGATCCTGGCCGCACAGCCGCCAGCCGCGGCAGCAGAGCTGCTGCGCCGAGTGGGCACCGTCGAGGCATCGGTGGCGCGCGAGGGACTGGAGTTCGGCGTCCTCGAGCGCAGCATCGCCGTCGGCGGCCAGGTCATCACGCTGCAAGGACTCAGCGGCGTGTATGACGAGATCTTCCTGCCGCTGCACGGCGCGCACCAGGCCGAGAACGCCGCCTTGGCGCTCGCCGCGGTCGAGGCGTTCCTCGGCGTCGGTGCCGACTCCGGGCCACTCGACGCCGATCTGGTGCGTGCCGCGTTCGCCGCCGTGCGCTCGCCGGGACGCCTGGAGGCCGTGCGGTCGGCGCCGACGATTCTGCTCGACGCGGCACACAACCCGCACGGCATTGCCGCCTCCGTCGCCGCGATCGCCGAGGCGTTCGACTTCCGCCGGCTCATCAGCGTCGTCGGCGTGCTTGGCGACAAGGACGTGCACGGCATGCTCGACGCGCTCGAACCGGCTGTCGACGAGATCGTCGTCACGCAGAATTCGTCGCCGCGGGCCATGAGCGCCGACGATCTGGCCGCGCAGGCCGTCGCGGTCTTCGGCGCGGATCGGGTGACGGTCGAGGCCCGACTGGACGACGCGCTCGAGACGGCCGTGCGACTGGCGGAGGAGACCGACGACGGGGTGCTTGCCGGCGTCGGCGTGCTGGTCACCGGGTCGGTCATCACCGCCGGTGAGGCACGCGTCCTGCTCGGGGCCGGGTAGTGGCCGAGCCAACCCCGCCTGCGCAAGCGACCGAGCCGACCGAGGAACAGCGTGCCGAGCGGGCAGCCCGCGCCAACAGGGCAACCCGGGGCGCGCTGTCCGCCGTCCTCGGACTCGAGGCCCTGGTGGTGTTGCTGGTGCCGCGGGCCATCGCGTTCACGTCGACTGGGCTCGGCGGTACGAGGGCCGGCCTGCTGATCGCTCTCGCGGTGATCATGGTGGCCGCGGCCGGCCTCATGCGCCGGCCGTGGGGGATCGGCGTGGGCTCGGCGTTGCAGTTGCCCTTCATCCTGACGGGCGTCTGGTTGACCGTGATGTTCGTCGTCGCGGCCATCTTTGCCACCATCTGGTTGTCGCTGCTGAACCTGCGCAAAGAGTTGGTCGGGACCCCCGGCGGGATCCGGATGCTCGCCTCCTGACCACGGACGGGGCGATCATGGTGACGTGGACAACCGCGACGAGATCGGACCGGGCCAGGTCGAGTGGCTCGATCTCGGCCCCGCGGAGCCCGCGGATGGCCCCGCTCCGCCGCGACGCGGCCGACGCCCGTGGTACCTGCTCGCGGCCGCGATCGCCGTCGCCGTCATTCTCATCGCGGCGTTGAACCACGGCACGAAACGCAAGACGGCGTCGCCGAGCCATCCGTCGACAGCCATTTCGACTGAGACGACGGCAGCACCCGCGTCGACCGAGGTCTCGCCGACGTCATCCCCGACTGCGTCCTCGTCCGTCGCAGTCACCAACGTGGGTCACCGACTCCTCGACGTGCCGGCCGACTGGGAGCTGTTCGGCCGCGGAGTTGACGCCGTCGTCCGGATCGAACTGGCCCGTGGGCGCGTCACCAGGACGGCGGTGCCGTCGCTGGAACTTGGCGGCCCGGCTTCCATGGTCGTCGGTCCTGACCGCCTGATCGTCCGGCCGATCGACATCGCGGCAGGCTACGAGGTGCGCGACGGCCGTCCCGCACGCGAACTGCCGGCGGTGTTCGGCCAACAGGGACCGGTGCTGCCTGGTCCGGATCGCAACCACCTCTGGTCGCCGACCGGGACGGTTGAGAAGACGGTAATGCGACTCGTCGACTTCGACGGTCGCCCGACCGGTGTGTCCATCCGGCTTCCAGACGGCGGGCAGGCGGGATCCGACGCGGCGGGATACCTCACGTTCTACGGGACCGGTGGCGTATATGACGCGCGGCCCGGTGTGATTCGCCGGATCACCTCGGGAGACCTGATCGCGGTCGGCCCCACGCGCTGGCTCACGCGCGAATGCGACGAGCGGTACCACTGCCAGACGATCGTGACGGACCGGACCACCGGCACAACGCGGATAGTGGATTTTCAGCCCGAGGGCTTCGGCGACATCGGCGTGATCGCCCCGGACGGCTCGAGCGCAGCACTGATCCGACAGACGGGCGACAACCTGCCGGCCCTGCACGTGATCGATCTTGCGACGGGCGTGGACCAGAAGAGCCAGGTGAGCATCGGGCCGGACAACTCGTTCGGCGGCGGACAGATGGCGTGGTCGCCCGACAGCCGGTTGCTGTTCGTCGTCGGTGCGAATGGACGGATCGTCGCTGTGGAGCCCCGGACCATGCGCATCTTGGACCTGGGTGTGACCACGCCGCCTATGAGCCAGGTCGCGGTGCGCAGCGGGTCGAACTG
This sequence comes from Pseudonocardiales bacterium, assembly GCA_025965875.1. Taxonomy (GTDB): domain Bacteria; phylum Actinomycetota; class Actinomycetes; order Mycobacteriales; family Jatrophihabitantaceae; genus QHCC01. The sequence continues at coordinate 2,142 of JAOPWD010000305.1, read as the reverse complement.
AACACCCGGTACCTGTTGGTCGTTGCGGCCGTCTTCGCGCGACCGGACGGATGTGCAGGGGCGATGATGTTGACGTGGACAACCGCGGCGAGATCAGACCGGGGCAGGTCGAGTGGCTCGATCTCGGCCCGACCGAGCCTGCGGATCGTCCCTTCCAGCCGCGGCGCAGCCGCCGCCGGTGGTTCCTGTTCGCCGCCGCGATCGCCGTCGCCGTGATTCTCGTCGCGGCGTTGAACCGCGACACGAAACGCACCACGGCTACGCCTAGCCACGTACCGCCGGAACTGACGAGCTTCACGGCTTCCCCCTCGTCGGTGGATGCATCGCCGTCGCTGTCACCGTCGCCGTCGCCGTCTGTCACCGTGACGAGCCTGGGCCACCGCTTGCTCGATGTGCCAGTCGACTGGGAACTGTTTACCCGGGGACCCGAATCCGTTGTGCGGATCGAACTGGCGCGGGGACGCGTCACCCGAACGGAGGTGCCGGAACTGGCGAACGGTGCCGGGGTTTCCTTCGTCGTGGGGCCGGACCGAGCGATCGCCCTGACGTCGGAGGACCAGAGCGGGTACCTGGTGACCGACGGCCACCGTGTCCGTGATCTGCCTGCGGGCTTCGGTCACGGCCCAGCACTACCTGGTCCTGACCCGAAGCACATCTGGGTATCGACGGGCGGCGGCTCAAGCTCCGCCATGACTCTGTTCGGGTTCGACGGCCGCCGAGCAGGCCCGTCGATCCGAGTGCCCGCCGGCATCGGGACGGCCGCGGCGGACGGGGCCGGGTATGTGCGCTTCTACGCCACCGGCGGCGTGTACGACGCGCGGCCGGAGGGGGTCAAGCGGATCACCACCGGGGCCCTGCTGGCCAGCGGCCCGACCCGGTGGCTCACCGAGGAATGCGACGCCGAGTTCCGGTGCGCCACGACCGTCACCGACCGGGCCACTGGCACACAGCGCGCGTTGGCGGTATCGGACGGCAACTACTCCTTCGGCGGCTTCACCGACGGCGTGATCGCCCCCAACGGGTCGGTCGCCGCGCTCGCCCGCGACGACGGGCAGGAAGGGCGGCTCAAGCTCCAAGTGCTTGATCTGTCCAACGCAGACGTGCACGACACCAGCGTGTTGCTCAACCCCGACACAGCCTTCAACGGCGGCGGCATGTTCGCCTGGACGCCCGATAGCCGATGGCTGTTCATCGCCGCCGACGCGGGGCGGCTGCTCGTTCTCGACCGCAACTCGATGCGGGTCACGGAGCTGTCGGGGTCACTGCCGTTCGTCAGCCAGGTGAGCTTTCGGAGCGGCTGAGTCGCCGGCTATGCGGGCAGTAGCTGCAACTGCGCGGTGGTCGCCGCGATGGCCGCCGCCTTGTCGAGTTTGGCTGGGCTGTAGAAGAACACCTCGACCACGATGGCGCCGACCCGGCCGTAGACGATCGTGCGGACGTCGCCGAGCTCGTCGAGTACCGGGTTGTAGTAGCCGACTGCCTCGCTGAAACTGGGCACGTCGAAGTGAAGTTGGCCCGTGTCTTGGCCCTTGGCCGTGGTAGCCGATCGGTATCGGCTGACCGCACCGGCTGGGGTGGCGAAGCGCAGCAGAATGGTGTCGGCCTGGTTGGCATCGGTACTGATCCACGTGAGATGAGCGATGTCCTCGATTCCCTGTGCCTTGAGTTGCGACGTCGCGAGTTCGGTCGACTTCACCGGATAGACGTGCGCCACGAACTCGTCGAGCGTCGGCGTGTTGTTGTTGGACCAGGGCGTGTCCCAGGGTCGCGATCCGGGCGGCGCGGGAGCCAGCAGATCGGCCAGGTTCGTGGCAGGTGTTGCCGGCGCACTGCCCGCCGATGTCGCCGCTGTCGCCGATGTCGTGGGGGTGTTCGCCGGCGACGAGGTGCCGGTTGGCGTGGCGGTGGCGGTCGTGTGGGCGTCCGTGGCAGCCCCACCGTCGCCGTTGACGACGCTCGCGCAGCCGGTCAGCAGTGTCAGCACGGCCAGAGCCGCGGCGCCTGCGGCGGAGACGCGACGTACCTGCGGCATATCGGCCACCTGGGGTCTGAACGGACGATTCGGATTGCGGACTGGCGAGTCCAGCGTCCGAGAATGACCGCAACCGGGCAACTCGAAGCGGGCGATACGCTGCCTCCCGT
>JAOPWD010000157.1 GCA_025965875.1 Pseudonocardiales bacterium | reverse complement strand
GGGACGTCGATGAGGTTGGCCAGCCAGGGCTGCCCCGCCGGCACCGGGATGCCGTTGAAGCCGAACGAGTAGGCGAGTTGGGCGACCCTGACCCCGTTGGGCGTGGTGATGATCAGCGGTGTGGCCGCCTCAGCCGCGGTGCGCGCGCTGCCCGTGTGCTTCAGGCCCGCCGCGTCCAACTCGTCGAGGGTGCGCTTGACCCCCGGGTAGCCCTGGTCGAGCGAATGGTTCGACGCCGACGTGCACGACGTGTAGCCGACGCCCTTCAACGCGGTGAGCACCTGGGGCGGGGCGTTGAAGTCGGGCCAGCCGGCGAACGGGCCCTCGGGCGCAGCGAGCGGCGTTTCCATCTCGCACGTCGCCAGATCGACGCCGCGGGTGGCCGGGGCGATGCTCGCGTACATCGGGCCGAAGTCGTAACCGGTCTTGCCCTCGGCGACGGCGTCGGCGTGCGCCTGCTCCCACAGCGGCGGGTGGATCAGCACGTCGCCCGAGCCGAGGACCGTGACCGTGCGCGCCCCGGTCTTGGTGGGCGTGGCCACCGCCGTCGAACTGGTCGCCGCGGTGTCCGCGGGCAGCGCGATGGTGGTGACAGCAGCGGGCGGGCTGGACGCTTGCTTGCCGGGCGATGCCGAACTGGTGCAGCCGGTGAGCACGACGGCAGCGACGACACCGATTGCCCAGCCCGTGCGGCACCTCACGCGGGCACGCTACGCCCTCGGTGCGGTAGGAAACGTGACCACCACGCGATGAGCGCTCGCGCGAAGAGCCCCGCCGCCGCGTCGCGGCCGCGGCGAAGGCGCGATTGGCGCGAGAGTTCCCCCCGAGCGCCAGCGAGCGGGGGAGATCGAGGGTCACTTCGGCGGATTAGGTTGGGCATAGTTGCTGGCGCCCCACCAGTCGATGAGCACGACGGGCTCCTCGCCGACCACCCAGCCGTCGTGGCCCTGCGGCATCGCGGTGACGTCGCCGGGGTGGGCGTCGAACTCGGTGCCGTCGGCCATCTGGACGTGCAGCGTGCCCTGGACGTGGTACTGGAAATGCGGCGCCTCGCACAGCTCGGTGCCCGCGATCGGCTTGACGTGCTCGGACCAGCGCCAGCCCGGCTGCAAGGTCAGCCGGCCGATCTCACTGCCGCCGATCGAGACCAGGTCGACCGAGCCGCGCTCGAAAGTGCGCGTCTCGTCCGGCGTGTGGAAGCTCTTCTGCTCGGCCTTGTCGGTCATTGGATTGGTCCTCTCCGGTGGAGGTGCATCGTGGATGTGTCGCCATGAGCGTGCGCGGTCCGGATTGCAACGCGCTTGCAGTCAGGGGTTGGATCGCGGGATGCAGTCGCTGTCGGTGCGGGTGCTCGGCGAGTTCGACGTGGACGGGGTCGAGCCGCAGGCACTGGGCAGCCGCAAGGCCCGCTGGTTGCTGCGGCTGCTGGCGCTGGCCCGTGGGCACGCGGTGCCGGCCGACGTCCTGGCCGCGGCGCTCTGGGGTGACGCGCTGCCCGCGAAGCCGGCCGACCAGGTGGCCGTCCTCGTCAGCCGGCTGCGCGGTGTGCTGGGCCGCGACCGGCTCGAGCACGGCGACGGCGGGTACCGGCTGCGCTACGACTGGCTCGACGCGGATGAGCTCGCCGACCTGCTCGAGGAGATCGAGCGCCGACAGCGGGCGGGCAACCTCGTCGGGGCGGCGGCGGCGTCGCGGGTCGCGCTGTCGCTCGTCCGCGGTGACGTGCCGCGCGAGCAACTCGACGGTGACTGGGCCGACGGACAGCTGGCCGACCTCGACCGGCTGGTGTCGCGGGTCCGGCGGCTGGCGGCAAGGGCCCTGTCGGCTGCCGGCTTCTGGGTCGAGGCGGCCGATCTCTCGGCGGCCGCCGTCGCCCGCGACCCGTACGACGAGGACGCGCTGCGGCTGCTGATGCGCGCCAACGTCAGCGGCGGCCGGGTCGGATCGGCGCTGGCCGCCTACGCCGACGCGCGCCGGCGGCTGGCCGACGACCTCGGCACCGACCCGTCCCCGGAGACCGAGGCGCTGCACGCGGCCATCCTCCGCGGCGAGGTCACCTCGGACCCGAAGGTCAGCGCCGCCGCGCGGCTGGTCGGTCGACAGACCCAGCTCGACCGGCTCGACGTCATCGCCGGGCGCGCGCATGCCGGGTCGCTGGAGATCGTTGCCGTGACGGGCGAGGCGGGGATCGGCAAGACGAGCCTGCTGCGCGCGTGGGCGGCGCGCCGGGCGGCGATCGGCGAGGTCGTGCTGACCGCGACCTGCGGCCCGCTCGACCGGGCGGTTCCGCTCGATGCGTTGATGGTCGCGATCGGCACGCACCTGCACGCCGCCGGCACGCCACGCACGGCCGAAGTCCTCGCCGGCGACGGGGCCTTGCTCGGCCCGCTGCTCGGCGTGTCCACCAGTGACGTCACGGCCCCGCAGCGCCTGGCCGACGGCGTGATCGGCCCGGCCATCCTGTACGCGGCGCTGCTGCGGGTGCTGCAGCGACTGGCCGCGCACGCGCCGCTCGTGATCGTCCTCGACGACGCGCACCAGGCCGGGCCCGCGCTGGCCGAATGGCTGCGATTCGTGCAACGGCGCAACACCGCGATGGTCGTCCTGGCCGGCGTGCGGGCCAGCGAGGGCGAGCCGCTGCCCGCGACCGAGACGATCGAACTCGGCCCGCTGGATCACGCCGCGGCCGCGGTTCTGGTGGGCCAGGGGCGGGTCGACGAGCTGTACGGACTGTCCGGCGGCCACCCGCTGCTGCTGGCCGAGCTCGCCGCCTCCGACTCGGCCGAGCTGCCTGCGTCACTGGTCGAGGTCGTGTCCGCGCGCTGCGACGAACTGGGTGCCACCGCCGCAGCCACGCTGCGCGCCGCCGCGGTGATCGGCGCGCAACTGGACCTCGACCTGCTCGCGGCGGTGCTGGCCCGGCCGGTGGTCGCGGTGCTCGAGGATGTCGAGCAGGCGCTGGCCCGGGGGCTGCTCGTCGACGAGGGCGGCTCGTTCTGGTTCCGGCACGATCTCGTGCGGGCAGCGCTCGCCGCGAGTGCGCCCGAGCCGCGGGCGGTGCTGCTGCACCGCGAGGCCGGCCGCGTCCTGGCCCGGCGCGCCGACGCAGATCCGATCGAGGTGGCCGAGCATGCCCGCCTCGGTGGAGACACCGTGCTCGCCGCCCGCTCGCTGCGGGCCGCGGCCGCCCGGGCCGGCCAGCGCTATGACCACGCGACGGCCGAGAGCCTGCTCGACGATGCGCTCGGTCTGCAAGCGGACGCGGCGGGCTGGCTCGAACGGGCCCGGGTCCGGACGTTGCGGGGCCACTACGCGGCGGCGTACGAGGACGTCGAGCGGGCCGCGCCGGCCGGGGCGGCGGCACTCGAGGTGGGCGCGTGGGCGTCCTACTTCGACCGGCGTTTCGACCAGGCCATCCAGTTCGCCCAGGACGGCGTGCTCGCGGCGGAGGATCCGTCCGTCCGGGCTCGCTGCCTCACCGTCGGCGGCCGCACCCGGCACGCGGCCGGTGACCTGGCCGGCGCCGAGCGACTGTTCGACGCGGCACTCGAACTCGCTACCGGACCGGATCGGGTGACCGCCTCTGCCTGGCTGGGCGTGGTGCGCGCCCACCAGAGCCGGCTGGACGAGGCGTTGCCGCTGCTGCGCCCAGCCGCCCGGGAGCACGCCGGTGCCGAGCACACGGCCGCGACGCTGCACGCGTTGCTGTTCACCGGGCACGTGCACGCGCTGGCGGGGCGCCCGAGTGCGGCACTCGACTCGTTCGCCCGCTACACCGAGGCGGTCGAGCGGCGCCACGTCCCGCGCTTCACCGGGCGAGGGGTGAACTTCTCGGGCTGGGTGCTGCGCAGCCTCGGCGCCGCCGACGAGGCCCGCGAGCACCACCTCGAAGCGCTCGAGTCAGGCGGTAAGCCCGCGATACCGGAGCTGCGGATCGCCGTGCTCGAGGACCTGGCGGAGGACCGGATCGAGCGGGCCGATCTCGACGCGGCGGCCGGGTTCCTGGCCGAGGCCGCATCGCTGCTGCGCGGCGACCTGGTGTTCGGCTGGCGGCTGGAGTTGAAGCTGCGGTTGGTGACGGGACGGTTGGCGTTGGCCGGCGGTGACTACGAGCGGGCGCTGACGGTCGCGGACGAGCTCGCCTCGGACGCGGCCGCGATCGACGTGCCGCGCTACACGTCGGTCGCCCGACTGCTCGGGCATTCGGCGCGGGCCAGGCTGTCGCTGCCTGTCGACCTGGCCGTGGTCGAGGCCGATCTGGACCTGCTGGACCGCTCGGTGGCCGTCGAGGCGTGGTGGTGGACCGGTGCGGTGGCGGCCGAGCTGCGCGTGCCGCGGTGGGTGGATCGCGCGGCCGACCGGGTCGCGACGTTGGCCGCGGCGTCCGGCGATCGGCGGGCAGGGCTGGAGACCGAGGCCGCGCGCCGGCTGGATCGGTGGCGCACCGCCGCGGGCTGAGCTCAGCTGGCCGCGAGGACGACGAGGGGCACGACGAGCGGCGGTGCAGCGACGAGCGCGTCCTCGGCAGTGCGCCTGACCTGCGCCTGTCGTTCGGGTGCCAGGGAACGTAGGAACGGTGCGACGTGTGCCATGCCGAGGCGCCAGGCGGCCATCTCGGCGGGGGTGTCGAGCCCGGTGGCGACGTCGACGACCTGGACCTGGACGCGGCCGTAGCCGGCCGACTCGGCCAGCCCGGCGAGCGCGGCGGGGTCGGCTACCAGGCGCTCGGTGGCGGCCTTGAACGTGA
>JAOPWD010000133.1 GCA_025965875.1 Pseudonocardiales bacterium | reverse complement strand
TGCTGGTTTCCACCGTGCCTCTCGTTGCAGTGGGAGCGTTCGTAGCCGACGCGCGCGAGGACCCCCTTGCGCCCGCAACGGTGTCGCACCGCTTTCTCGTGTGGGCGATCCTTGCGAGCGGAATCGTCGTCCTGTACACGGTGCTCGTGGCGGGATTCGGCTCCGTGCTCGGGGCCAACGGCCCCGCCTGGCTACTGGTCGGCGTTACCGGCGGCCTAGCGATGGTGCTCGAGCCGGTTCGCGCGCGGCTTCGCCACTTCGTCGACGACCTGGTGTACGGACAGCGGGACGACCCGCTCGCGGTCGTCCGGCAGCTTGTCGGCCAGCAGATTGCCACGGGAACCGACGTTGACGAGCGCCTGCTCGTTTCGCTCGCGGACACCCTGGCCGGTGCGCTTCGCCTGGACCATGTGGCAATAGACGTACTCAGTTCAACCGGTTGGGCGAGACCAGCCGAGCACGGCGAGCGCGTCGAGCACGACGAGGTTCTCGCTCTCGCGACCGGAGATCAGATCCTCGGACGATTGGTCGTCGGCTGCAGTGGATCCACACTCGGCGGGCGCGACCGCAATGTGCTTTCTGACGTCGTTCCGCTCGTCACACTTGCGGTCGGCCTGGTACGGCTGACGTCCGACTTACGACGGTCTCGGCTCGCGGTAGTGAGCGCCCAGGAGGAGGAGCGACGTCGACTACGTCGCGACCTGCACGACGGTGTCGGCCCGACGTTGACTGGAATCTCGCTGGCGCTGCATACGGTGAATCGACGGATGCGCCGTAGCGGCGCCGACACCTACGACGTTTCGTTGCTAGTCCAGCTGGCCGGCGAGGTGGACCGGTTGGTCAGCGAAGTCAAGCGAATCGTGCGCGACTTGCGCCCGACCGCGCTGGACGACCAAAGCCTTCCCGCCGCACTTGCGGAGTTCGCCCGGACGTTCGACGGCGTGATCGAGGTCCGTCTCGACCTTCCGGCGACCGAGCCAACGCTGCCCGCGGCGGTCGAGATCGCGGTTTACCGCATAGCTACCGAGGCATTGACGAATGTGGTGCGCCACGCGAGCGCTAGTTCGTGCTACCTGCGCCTGGACATCGCCGACAACGTCGAACTCGACGTGCGCGACGACGGAATCGGCATCCCGTCGGTCCACCCGGCCGGCGTGGGCCTCGCCGCGATGCGAGAGCGGGCAGCGCTGCTGGGCGGCACTCTGGTCATCACATCGATCCGGCCGCATGGCACGCGTGTGCACGCGAGCCTGCCTGTTGCGGTGGCCTGATGTCGATCAGGGTGATCGTCGTGGACGACCACCCGATCTTCAGATTGGGAATGGCAACTGCGTTGCGCGAGATGGACGACATCGATCTCGTCGGCGAGGCCGCGACAGCCGGCGAGGTTCCTGACCTGATTTCAGGCCGTGACGTCGACATCGTGCTGCTCGACTTGAACCTTCCGGATGGCTCGGGCCTCGAGGTCAACCGCTGGATTGCACGCGACCACTCCCAGGTGAAGGTTGTCGTTCTCACGATGTCGGAGGACCACCACGCCACGATCGCCGCGGTGCGAGACGGTGCCCTCGGCTATATCGTCAAAGGCGCCGATCCGAGCCGCGTGGAGCACGTGATCCGCTCGGTCATGGCCGGCGATGTGGTCCTCGAACATGGTGTCGCACAAGCCATCACGGAGCTAGCGCAATTGCGGAGCACGGAAAGGGATTCCTCGCCCTTCCCGCAACTTAGCCGGCGTGAACTGGACATCCTCGAGTTGGTGGCTCGCGGCCTCGACAACCAGACCATCGCCCGTGAACTCGTGTTGAGCTCGAAGACGGTTCGCAATCACGTGTCCAACGTGCTGGCCAAGCTCAACGCCGGCGATCGGTCCCAAGCCATCGTGCTCGCACGGCGCCGCGGACTCGGTGAGCCCAGCTAGGTGCGACGGGCGCTCGCCGCACTGACGCACATCGTCATCGAGCCGCCACCCGAATCAGTCCGAGCGGCCGGCCTGACGCGCCCGGTACGCCGCCACGTTGGTGCGGTTGGCGCATGACGTGCTGCAGAACCGCCGCGACTGGTTCTTCGACAGATCGATCAGCACGTCGTCGCAGCGCTCGGCCGAGCAAGTGTGCAGCCGGCCGAGCTCCTGCTGCCGGATGACGTCGATGAACGCCATCGCAGCCTCGACGGCCATCCGGGCGGCCAGCGGCGCGTCCGGAGCGGTCGCATGCAGGTGGTAGTCCCAGACATCGTGCTTCACCAACTGCGGCAGCGCACTCGCCTCGCGGAGTAGTTCGTTCACCAGGTCGGCCGCGCCGTCCTTGTCGAGGTACCAGAGTTGCCGCAGCCGGGGGCGCAGCGCGCGCACCTCCTCCAGCTCGTCCTGGGTGCGCTTCCGATCGCCCGTCCAGCCCCAGGACCGGACGAACTGGTCGAGCGCCTCGGTGTCGGGTAGCTCGTCGCCGTCGTCCTGGTCGGTGTTCACCAGCGCGGCGGCAGCTGCGAGTGCCACCTCGGTGTCATGGGCAAAAAGCACCTTGACTCCTTTCCTGCCGGTCGACTATCGTCGGCTACCAGGTAAGAAGCATAACGCCATCTGACTCATTACAACAGCGTGGAGGTTCGACATGGGCTTCGGGTCGGTACGAGGTGCTGGCGTCAGCGTGGCCGTGCTGTCGGCGGCCACCTTCGGCACGGCCGGTGCCTTCGGCTCGTCGCTCATCCACGCTGGATGGACGCCCGGCGCGGCGGTCACCACCCGAGTGTTGGTCGCTGCCTCCGTCCTCACCGTGCCCGCGCTGTTGCAGATGCGCGGACGGTGGCATCTGCTGCGTCGTGGCGGCGCGACGATCGCCCTGTTCGGGCTGGTCGCCGTCGCCGGAGCCCAGCTCTGCTACTTCAACGCGGTCGCGCATCTGTCGGTCGGCGTGGCCCTGCTGCTCGAGTACCTGGGCACGGTGCTCGTCGTCGGCTGGCTGTGGCTGCGGCATGGGCACCGGCCGCGCCGGCTGACCGTCGCCGGCGGCGTGACCGCCATCCTGGGACTTGTGCTCGTGCTCGACCTGACCGGTTCCCACCGGCTGGACCCCGTGGGCGTGCTGTGGGGGCTCGGCGCCGCCGTGGGGCTGGCCGTCTACTTCGTGATCTCGGCCGCGACCGACGATCCGCTGCCCCCGCTCGCGATGGCCTGGGGTGGGATGACGGTGGGCGCCGTCGCGCTGGTCGGGCTCGGTGTCGTCGGTGCGGTGCCGCTGCATGCTTCGATGGCCGACGTCCGACTGCTCGATCACCAGGTGAGCTGGCTGGTACCGGTCATCGGTCTCTCGGTCGTGGCCGCCGTCATTGCCTATGTGGCCGGCATCAACGCGGCGCGGTTGCTGGGCGCAAAGGTCGCGTCCTTCGTCGGGCTGACCGAGGTCATGTTCGCCGTGGTGTTCGCCTGGCTGCTGCTGGGCCAGGTGCCGGCCGCCGTGCAATTCGCCGGCGGGGCCCTGATCATCGCCGGCATCGCACTGGTGCGGATCGACGAATTGCGTGCTCCCCGAGCGGAGGCACCGTTGTCAGTCGCACCTGAAATGCTCAGCGCATGACCGACGACATCGACTCCGACACCCCGCTGACCCGTACTGCCATCTCGAACGCCGTCGAGGCGATCGGCTGGCGCTACTTGCTCGGCACGCTGTCCGCGTCCGTGGCCGCGACCTCGTTGGATCACGCGCTGCAGATGGCTGCTGCCGCAGCTGCCGCAGGCGGCGCCGACACCGACGAGCACCTGCGAATCGACGCTCGGCCTGACCGCGTCGAACTGTCATTGCAAACCCGAGCGACCGGTCGGCTCACCGCCCGCGACATCGAGCTGGCGCGCGCGATCACGGCCGCGGTGGCTGAACTCGGCGGCGCAACAGCGGGTGCGACCAGTGCCGAGTTGGCCCGTCCGGTGCAGATGCTCGAGATCGCTATCGACGCGCTCGACATTCCCGCGATCCGTCCGTTCTGGAAGGCCGTCATGGCTTTCGAGGACGAGCCGGGGACTACCGATCCCGACGGCGGCCTCGTCGACTCCACCGGGCAGCTGCCGACGATCTGGTTCCAGCAGATGGACGCACCGCGCGCGCAGCGCAATCGCATCCACTTCGACATCTCGGTGTCGCACGACGAGGCCGACGCGCGGGTCAAGGCGGCACTCGACGCCGGAGGGGTCATGGTTTCCGACGAGGCCGCGCGCTCGTTCTGGATCCTGGCCGACGTCGAGGGCAACGAGGTGTGCGTGTGCACGTGGCTCGACCGTGACGAGCGCGACGCCGCCCGTGCGGCCGAGTCGGCCTGACCGGCTCACCGCTGCGCCGATAAGTTCTCGGCGCAGCCGGCGTTACACCTGGTAGCACGTCGGCAACCGAGTCGGCGTCATTCAGTGTTGAGGTGCATCATGTTCGACACCATGACCATCGACGCCCCCGCCTTCGAGACGCTGGCGCAACGCCATCACCGCGAGCTGCACGTGCATTGCTACCGGATGCTCGCCTCATTCGACGAAGCGGATGATGCGGTGCAGGAGACCTTCTTGCGCGCCTGGCGGCACCGCGCCACCTTCGACGGCGGTCCGCTCGTGCGGGCGTGGCTGTACCGCATCGCCACCAACGTCTGCCTGGACGTGATCCGGGCCAAGTCGCGGCGGGTGCCCGAGCTGAGCTCCTATGCCGAGATCGGCTGGCTGCAGCCCTACCCGGACCAGCTCTTGGACGAGATCGCGGCGAGCGACGACGAGCCCGACGCCGTGGTGGTCGCGCGCGAGACGATCGAGTTGGCGTTCCTGGCGGCGCTGCAAGTGCTGCCACCGAGGCAGCGCGCGGCGCTTTTGCTCCGCGATGTGCTGGGGATGCCGGCCAGCGAGACGGCCGAGTTGCTCGACACCAGCGTGCCCGCGGCGAACAGCGCGTTGCAGCGGGCCCGCGTGACGATGCAGGAGCATCTGCCCGCGCGCCGCAGCGAGTGGTCGGCGGCGACGCCGAGCGCCGAGGAGCGCGAGTTGCTGGAGCAGTTCATCGACGCGCACGAACGGTGCGACGTTGCTGCCGCGGTAGCGATCGCATCCACGGATCTGCGTATCACGATGCCGCCGTACCCGATGTGCTTCGACGGGCTCGACGCCGTGGTGCCGTTGCTGGAGCGGGCGTTCGTCACCGACCCTGATGGCGACTGGCGGCTGCTACCCACGACGGCCAACCGGATGCCCACGGCCGCGAGCTACCTGCGCCGGCCGGGGGACACCGAGTTCCGGGCGTTCAAGCTCGACGTTCTGCGCATCCTCGACGGCAAGATCGCCGAGATCACGACGTTCGGCCCGGGGCAGTTCGCCCAGTTCGGCTTGGCCGCGACGCTCCGGTAGGAACATCAAGCAGAGGATGCGTCGCGGTGACCAGGTGGGCAGCAACGCCCGCCGCGACCGACATGGAACTGGCCGAACTCGACGCCTAGGTCGACGCGGGCCAACCCGCGGCGGGTGCCGGTGCCTGCACGGTAAGCAACCGGCCGGTCCGTGCGCCGTCATTCATGTGCTCGGGGCCGCGCCATTCGGTCGCCAGCATGAACAATGTCGTGCCGTCCGGACCGCCGAGCATGCAGGCGAAGCAGCCACGATCCAGGTCGATCCGCTGCAGCACTTCGCCCCCTTCGCGCACCCGCGTGCAGGACTTGTTAGGGACGTCCGCGTACCAGACCGCGCCCTCGGCATCGAGGCAGATCCCGTCCGGAACACCGCCACCGAGATCGGCCCATACCCGCCGGTTCGACAGGCTGCCATCCGCCGCGATGTCGAAGGCGGTCAACCTGCTGGCGTAGGACTCGGCCACGATCAAGGTCGAGTTGTCCGGCGTCACCACCATGCCGTTGCCGAACGCAATGCCGTCGGCCACCTGCCGAACCGCCGCACCGTCCGGACTGACCAGCGTGATGCCTCCCGGTGCGAACTCCTCGCCAGCCATCAGGTCGAAACCGATGCCGTCGACGTAGGTGTTGCCGCGCCCGTCCACGACAATCTCGTTGAACGCGCGGTCGCTGCCCGTCACGTCGGCGTGGGTCACCAGCGTTGCGTCGGGCTCCATGCGCAGCAAGAGTGATTCCTGACCCGACACGATCAGCAGCCGCCCGTCGGGCAGCCAGTCGATCGAATAGGGCAGCGTCGTCGGGACGCGGGTCACGACCTCGCTCTCTCCTTCGAGGTCGACCGCGACAACTTCCTGCGTGCCCCAGTTCGCCAACCAGAGCCGGCCGTCGTGCCACCGCGGCGACTCACCGCACTCGAGACCAACCAGCAGAATCCGCGGCTCGGGCATCGCACTCTCCTCGACTCCGGCGCCCCGACTCGGGCCGCTCCTAGGAATGTAGAAGCTGTGGTCCTTTGAGTGACGCAGTTCCATGATCAGAGACGGCACTTTCCGGCGTCTCTGATCATGCAGATACGTCACTCAACCGCTCAGGGAGTCAGTTGGCGACGGTAAACCGCCGTCCGGTGTGCGCGGGCTGCTCGATCTCGTCAACCAGTGCGACCGCGAAGTCCTCGGCCGAGATCGTGACGCCCACCGGGCTGTCCTCGCCGAGCACGTACGAGCCGGTGCGCTCGCCCGGTGCAATGACGGGAGCTGGGGACAGATAGGTCCACTCGCCGACGGCATCCAGCTGCTGCAACGTGGCCATCGACTCGGCCGCGGCCAGCGCCTCGACCTTGTGTACCTCAGGGAACTCCGCCGTGTCGACGAGGCGCACGCCGGGCGCGACCTGCAGCGAACCGGCGCCACCAACGACAACGAGTCGTGCGGCCCGGACGTCAGTAGCCAGCTGAGCGAGAGTTTCGGCGAATGCGCTCGGGTCTCCGCCGGGCTCGCGGCTCGGACCGATGGCCGACACGACCACGTCGTGCTCCGCGGCCAGGGCCGCGGCGACGCCCGAGTCGGTGATGTCCGCGGCTCGGGGAGTGACGTTCGGCCGTACCTGTGCACTGCCGGCTCGGTTGACGGCCGTGACCTGGTGCCCGCGTGCGGCCGCCTCGTCGACGACTCGGGAGCCCACCATTCCGGTGGCTCCTACTACTGCGATCTTCATCCGATCTCCCTAGCGAAGATGCGGCACCGAGAATTGGCCGGCGACCGCGTTGAACAGCTACGCTTCGGGACAGTAACCGGTGGTAACTGATGACTTCAACGTAACCTAGCTACCCAGAGGTAACCATGAAACGTGGCAACGCCTTCGACCCAGACTGCCCGACGCGCGTGCTGCTCGATCGCATCGGTGACAAGTGGACTGTGCTGGTCGTCTCGGCACTGGCCGACTCGACGCTGCGGTTCAGCGAACTGCGGGCGCAGGTGGGTGGCGTCGCGCCGAAGGTGCTGACCCAGACCCTGCGCGCACTCGAACGCGACGGCATCCTGCGCCGCAAGGTCTACGCCGAAGTGCCGCCGCGCGTCGAGTACACCCTCACCCGGCTGGGCCGGTCGCTGGCCGACCCGATCGCGGTGATTCAGGACTGGGCCGAGGGGCACGTCG
>JAOPWD010000087.1 GCA_025965875.1 Pseudonocardiales bacterium | reverse complement strand
TCCGCGTTCGTGCAGGCGATCGGCTACGTCGTCGCGGGCACCGGCCCGCTGCTGTTCGGCGTGCTCTACGGCGCTACGGGCAAGTGGACGCTGCCGCTCGGCCTGCTGTTCATCGCGTTGGGGTTCGCGTTCGTCTCGGGCTGGTTGGCGTGCCGACCAGCCTACGTGGATGACGACCTGGCAGAGTTCGCGACGTGAGCGAGGCTGACCCGAAGGCTCTGCGGCGCGCGGACTTCCGGGTGCTGCGCTCGCTGCCCACGCGCTGGTCGGACGACGACACGTACGGGCATGTCAATAACGTCGTGCATTACGCGCTGTTCGACACCGCCGTGAACGGTTGGCTGATCGAGGCCTCCGGCGTCGACATCCGGTCGTTGCCGGCGGTGGGCCTGGTGGTGGAGACGTCGTGCCGCTACTTCGCCGAACTGCGCTTCCCCGAAGTCGTCACCGCAGGATTGGCGCTGGACCATCTCGGCAGGTCGAGCGTCGTGTACCGACTCGCGCTGTTCGGAGCGGGCGAGGGGCCTGCGGCGGTCGGCCGGTTCGTCCACGTGTACGTCGACCGGGCCACCCGTCAGACAGTGCCCGTCCCACCCGAGATCCGCGCCGCCCTGGCGGTCCTCGGCTAGTCCCTGTGCTCAGCCCATGGTGATCGCGTCGAGGCGTTCACGCAGGAAGGCCGCGGACACGACGGGCGGGTAGTCGTTCGCCTTGCCGATCGGCGGTTGCAGCGCCTCGACGACAGCGTCGTGGTTGGCCTCGTAGAAGTAGACGAGCGAGACCAGGTCCTCGTCGGGCGCCTCGGCCTGCGGGGGCAGCACCCGGTGCCGGTTGGACTTCCACCGGTCGCCGCTCCACCGCGCCAGCAGGTCGCCGGTGTTGATCGTGAACGCCTCCGGGTCATACGGCGCGTCTTCCCAGCCGTCCTGTTCGGTCCACACCTGCAGGCCGCCGCGGCCGGGTTCGCGGTCGAGGATCGTCACCGTGCCGAAGTCGGTGTGCGGCCCGATCCGGAACTGGCCCGGCTCGGGCTCGCCGGCAATCGACACCGGCGGGTACCAGTTGATGTTCATCGTGTGGGTGGCGTGCCCCGTGCTGCGGGTGAAGAAATCCGGCTCCAGACCAAGCGCAGCCGCACACAGCACGAGTAGTTCGTCGGCCAACGCCCGCATGTGCGCGAGGTAGGCCACCAGGGCGGGTCGCAGCGCGGGGACCTCTTCCGGGAAGACGTTCGGCTGGAACCAGTAGCCGTCGATCTCAGGATCACCACTCGGCCGGTCGGCCCCGACGGCGAAGGACTCCTTGAGGTCCGGCGGCGTCTCGGTGCCTTCGGCGTAGCCGTTCGCCTCGACGCCGGGCGGCAGCCAGCCGCGACCGCCCACCGTCACCGCGTACCGCCTCTTGATCGCGTCGGGCTGGGCGAAGAAGTCGCGTGCCGCGGCGCGGACGGAGTCGCGCAACTGCTTGGACACATGGTGGCCGGTGACCAGGAAGAAGCCGACGTCCTGCAGGGCGGCGTCCACTTCCCGGGCGACCGACGCGCGGCCGTCCGCGCCGCCCTCGAACCACGGGGTCAGGTCGATGATCGGAACGTTTGACGGCATCAATCCACTCCTATGTCCTCGTTCCACAACTCCGGGTTCACCTCGATGAAGTCCGACATCAACTGGAAGCAAGTCGGATCGTCGAGCAGGACCACCTCGACGCCGTTCTCGGCGAGCCAGTCATGACCGCCGTAGAAGGTGCGGGCCTCGCCGATCACGACCCGGGAGATGGCGAACTGGCGGATCAGGCCGCTGCAGTACCAGCACGGCGACAGCGTGGTCACCATCGTCGTGCCGCGATAGGACGCCTGCCGGCCCGCGTTGCGGAACGCGGATGTCTCGCCGTGCATCGACGGGTCGTCATCCTGCACCCGCCGGTTGCGGCCGCGACCGAGCAGTTCTCCGTCGCGGCCGAACAGGGCGCCCCCGATCGGGATGCCGCCCTCGGCCAGGCCGGCGCGCGCCTCCTCAACGGCGACGGCCAGCCAAGCCTGTGGGTCGAACTGCGTCATAGACGTTCCGAGCGCGTCTGGGACAGCTTGTAGAGCAGGACGTAGAGCACAGCCGAGAGAACGAACCCGACCTCGAACGTGATGTCACCCAAGGCAGGGTGATGCGAAGAGATCAAACCCTGCAGATAGCTCTGGTTAGCGAACAACCAGACCGAGATCGCCATCCCGACGATCATCGCAATGACCCCGACGTGCTCTTCCGAGCCCTGGTGTTCGGCGTCTTCGAGAACCGCATCGACCGAACTGCCACGGCGCAGCCAGCGGTCGGCGAAGACGACACCCAGCCACGGGCCGATCCAATAGGCGATCACCAGCAGGAAGTTCTCGTACTTCTGGGCGGAGTCATGCAGTCCGGACCAGGCGACGAGCAGTCCGATCGCCCCGAACAGCAAGGCGACAATCGCCCGCCGCAGCGCGAGCGGCAGCTTGATCCCCATGGCTAGGAACGACATCGCGCCGGAGTAGATGTTGAGCACGTTCGCCGAGATCGCACCGAGGGCGATGGCGAGCAGGGTGAGGTCGCGGATCGGGGTCGGCATCAGGCTCGTGAAAATGTCTGTCGGACTGCCCGTCGCCTTGGTGACCGCGGTGGCCGATGCGGCGCCGACGATTTCGAGAAAGGCGCAGGACAGGAATATGCCCAGGCCCGCGAACAGGGCAACCGAACGCGGGTTCACGTCCGGCTTGAAGTAGCGCGTGTAGTCCGACGCGTACGGGTTCCACCCGGCTGCGTAGCCGAATGCCGCGCCCACCTCGAGCAGGAACGCGCCGGTAGTGGGCAGGCCGCCGCCCCCGTGCGCGCCGAGATGCGCCTTGTCGAAGATGTAGACGCTGGCGATGAGGAACACGATGGCCAGGAACGGGAACGCAAACCGCTCGAAGATTTGCACCAGATTGTGGCCGAAGAACGCGACCGCGATCTGCACGGCCACGATGATGAGGAGCGCGAGACCCTTGGACATGTGCGTCAGCGTGTTCAGGGCGAGCGCCCCGCTGACGCTGTTGACCGCAAACCAGCCGATGCCGGCCGTTACGGACATCAGGCCGGCGGGCAGCAGGTTGCCGATGAAGCCGAACGCGCTGCGGCCGATAACCATTTGCGGCAGCCCTTGTTTCGGCCCCCACGTGGACAGGATGCCCTGTGTCAGTGCGCCGCCCGCCGTGCCGATGATGATGGCCAGGGTGGCCATCCAGAAGCTCAGGCCGAAGACCAGGACACCGAGCACACCGACGAACACCGTCGCGAACTCGAGGTTGGGCGAGGCCCAGGTCCACAGGAGTTGGACGGGTCGGCCGTGCCGCTCCGACAGCGGGATGAACTCGATGCCTCCTGGCTCGACGGCTGCGACCTTGTCGCCGTAGCCACGTGACTCATCGGTCAGATGCGGGTTCTCGATGACTGACATAGGCGACACTCTCGGGCCCGATCGTAAAAACAGCAAGACCGCGCCGTTAACACCGCGTGTCGCGGGTGGC
>JAOPWD010000040.1 GCA_025965875.1 Pseudonocardiales bacterium | reverse complement strand
CGCAGCCGCTCGCGGTGACGATGAACGGCGGCGTCGCGATCTGCATCGATGTCGACCAGTCCCGCATCACGCGCCGCATCGAACACCGCTATCTCGATGTCGAGGCGTCCTCGGTGGCCGAGGCGCTGGAGCTGGCCGTCGAAGCACGCGACGCACGAAAGCCTTTGTCCATAGGACTTCTCGGCAACGCGGCATCCCTGGTACCGCAGCTACTTGCCAACGATGCCCCGATCGACATCGTCACCGACCAGACCTCCGCCCACGATCCGCTGAGCTACCTGCCGATCGGGGTCGAGTTCGACGACTGGCACGACTACGCCGCCCGCAAGCCCGAGGAGTTCACCGGCCGGGCCCGCGCGTCAATGGCGCGGCACGTCGAGGCGATGGTCGGCTTCATGGACAAGGGCGCCGAGGTCTTCGACTACGGCAACTCGATCCGCGGCGAGGCACAACTGGCCGGGTACTCCCGCGCGTTCGCGTTCCCAGGCTTCGTCCCCGCCTACATCCGCCCCCTGTTCTGCGAGGGTCGCGGCCCGTTCCGCTGGGCGGCGCTGTCCGGTGACCCGAAGGACATTGCTCGCACCGACCGCGCGGTGCTCGAGCTGTTCCCCGAGAACGAGTCGCTCGCCCGCTGGATCACGCTGGCCCAGGAGCGGGTGCATTTCCAGGGTCTGCCTGCGCGGATCTGCTGGCTGGGCTACGGCGAGCGAGACAAAGCCGGGCTGGCCTTCAACGAACTCGTCGCCTCGGGTGAGATCAGCGCGCCGCTCGTCATCGGCCGCGACCACCTGGACTGCGGTTCGGTGGCCTCGCCCTATCGCGAGACCGAAGCCATGGCCGACGGCTCGGACGCGATCGCCGACTGGCCGCTGCTCAACGCGATGGTCAACGTGGCCAGCGGCGCCACGTGGGTGTCGATCCACCACGGTGGCGGCGTCGGCATAGGCCGCTCGATCCACGCCGGTCAGGTCACGGTCGCCGACGGCACTGCGCTGGCGGCCGAGAAGCTGGCGCGGGTGCTGTCGAACGATCCGGGCATGGGCGTGATCCGGCACGTCGACGCCGGATACGACCGCGCGGTTGAGGTGGCCGTCGAGCGCGACGTCCGCGTCCCGATGCGCGAGTCCTAGCACGCAGCTCTGCAAGTTCTTGCAGATATATTGCAGCGCCAGTGCCGTTGCTGTGTCTAGAGTGAGCGCCATGGCGCGCCGACTTGCAGACGTGGCAAAGAAGGCCGGCGTCAGCGAGGCCACGGTCAGCCGGGTTCTCAACGGCAAGGCAGGCATCGCCGAGGGCACCCGGGCGACGGTCCTGACCGCCCTCGACGTGATGGGTTACGAACGCCCCAGCCAATTGCGCGGCGAACGCGCCCGGCTGATCGGGCTGGTCTTGCCGGAGTTGCAGAACCCGATCTTCCCGGCGCTGGCCGAGGTGATCAGCGGAGCGCTCGCCCAGGGTGGCTTCACCGCTGTGCTGTGCACCCGCATCGGTGGGCTGTCGGAGGCGGGCTACGTCGACATGATGCTCGAGCGGCAGGTCTCGGGCATGATCTTCGCCGGCGGCCAGTACGCCGAGGCCGACGCGCCGCATGCGCATTACACCCGCCTGCTCGACGTGAAGATGCCCGTCGTGCTCATCAACGCCGCCGCCCCGAACTTGGACTTTCCCCGTGTCTCCACCGAGGACACCGTCGCGCTCCAGCAGGCGTTCGGGCACCTGGTCTCCTTGGGACATAAGCAGATCGGGCTGATCGCCGGACCGCGAGATCACGTACCGTCGCAGCGCAAACTGGTGGCCTACGAGGCAGCGGTCAAGAAGGCGGGCCTGCGCACTGAGCACTCGCTCGTCGAACACGCCATGTTCTCCCTCGAGGGTGGGCACGCGGCAGCGCATCGACTCATCGAGAACGGCGCGACCGGTCTCATCTGTGCCAGCGACCCGCTCGCCCTTGGTGCCATCCGCGCGGCCCGGCGCAGCGGACTGGACGTCCCCGCCGACGTTTCAGTCGTAGGTTTCGACGACTCGGCTTTCATGACTTGCACCGATCCGCCCCTGACCACGGTTCGCCAGCCCATCGAGGCGATCGGACGCGCCGCGGTCGCCTTGCTGGTCGGTCAGGTCGAGGGTGCGACGGTCACCGCGGATGAGCTCTTCTTCGAGCCCGAGCTCGTCGTACGTGGCTCCACCGGGCCGGCGCGGGTGCGAGTGCCCGTCGCCCGCTAGGCCCCACCACCCCCGCCTTGGATCCCCCGTCGAATGCGGGGGCTGTCGCCACACACTCGACTTATTGCCAATATCTGTCGAGCCATTGCAGTCAGATGTCAGTCTCGGTACTTTGACGCGAAGCGAAGCACGGGCCGAGGTTGTCCGCTGACCCGCAGAGAGGCGCACCCGATGAGGTACCGCAAGCTCGTGAACAGCAAGTAGCGCGCACCATCGTGGTCGCCCCAGAGGCGTGCTTCCCCACCGCTGCCGCCCTGGTGGTGGGGGAGCACCTCGGTGAGCCGGTCCTGCCCACCCTCGCTTCGGTCGAGCCTGCGGAGAGCACCCAGTGACGTCCCAACTCCAGACTGTGCAGGCGCGTGACCAACACCTGCCCCGAGGCGAGTGGTGGCGTCAGGCGGCCATCTACCAGGTTTACGTCCGCAGCTTCGCCGACGGCAACGGCGACGGCGTCGGCGACCTGCGCGGCGTGCGCGATCGGCTCGACTACTTGCGTGGCCTCGGAGTCGACGCGATCTGGCTCAACCCGTGGTACCCGTCCCCGATGGCCGGTGGCGGCTACGACATCGCCGACTACCGCGACATCGATCCCGTCTTCGGCACGCTGGCCGAGGCGGAGGCGCTCATCACCGAGGCGCACACGTCGGGTATCCGGGTCATCATCGACATCGTCCCCAACCACTGCTCGGCCGAGCATCCGTGGTTCCAATCCGCGCTGGCAGCGACGCCGGGATCGCCCGAACGGGCCCGCTTCTGGTTTCGGCCCGGCCGTGGTCGCGACGGTGAGTTGCCGCCCAACAACTGGATATCGCGCTTCGGCGGCCCGGCGTGGACTCGCGTCACCGAAGCCAACGGACAGCCAGGGGAGTGGTACCTGCACCTGTTCGCACCTGGGCAGCCGGACTTCAACTGGACCGACCCGGCGGTGCACGCCGAGTTCTTGGACGTGCTGCGCTTCTGGATGGATCGCGGCGCGGACGGGATCCGGATCGACTCGGCCGCGATCCTGGTCAAGGACCCCGCGCTCGCTGACGGGGCCGAGCCGGTCGGCCCTGGCAGTGCCGAGAAGTACTACACCGACCGCGACGGCATCCACGAGATCTACCGGGAGTGGCGCCGCGTCACTGACGCCTATCCCGGCGGGCGGGTGCTGATCGGCGAGATCCGGCTACCCGATCACGAGCGTTTCGCGCGCTACCTGCGACCGGACGAGATGCACAGCGCGTTCAACTTCGACTTCCTGCGCTGCCCTTGGGATGCGCACGAACTGCGCGACGTCATCGACCACACCCTGGCCGCGCACGATCCGGTAGGGGCGCCCGCGACCTGGGTGCTGTCCAACCACGACGTCACCCGGCACGTGACGCGGTACGGACGCAGCGACACGTTCGACGTCGGCGACAGGCAGCACGGGGCAGCGCTCGATCTCGACCTCGGCACCCGGCGGGCTCGCGCAGCCGTACTGCTGACGATGGCGTTGCCCGGTGCCGTCTACATCTACCAAGGTGAAGAGCTCGGCCTGTGGGAGGTGGAGGACCTCGCCGATGACCTGCGTCAGGACCCGATGTTCGTGCGTTCGAGTCATGTCGATCCGGGCCGCGACGGCTGCCGCATCCCACTGCCATGGTCCGGCGGCGAACCGCCGTTCGGGTTCAGTCCTGCGGCCGGGGCCGATGCGCCCTGGCTGCCGCAGCCGCAGGAATGGAGTCGCTACACCGTCGAGGCGCAGGCATATGACGAGGGATCGATGCTGAGCCTCTACCGGGCGGTGTTGCAACTGCGCCGGGTGGAGCCGGCCCTCGCCAGCGAACGAACCCCGCTGGACTGGCTACACGCTCGGCCCGACGTCCTCGCCTTCGCGCGCGGCGATGCCTTTGCCTGCATGGTGAATCTCTCCACAGAGCCGGTTGCCTTGCCCGAGTGTGCTGCCGTGTTGCTGGCCAGCTGTCCTACCGACGGGCGGTCACTGCCGGGCGACGCTGCGGCCTGGCTGCGGCTCACGTAGCTCACGTAGGCCGGTGCCCGTCGACGGATCGATCGGATCGCAGCGCGGCGGCGACGGCCGCGAGCATGGGCCGGTCGGCGGGCAGCCACCCGACTGAATTGAGGTCGTCGGCGGCGAGCCAGCGCACTTCGTCGTGGTCCAGCCTCGCCTCCGGGTATCCGAGCAGGTGCTCCGCGAGGTACACGTGCAGGACCACGCCATCGGTGATCGACTGCGTGCCGATCAGCCGCCCGACGGCCACCTCGACGCCGAGCTCCTCCCGGCACTCACGAACCAGAGCTTCGGCCTCGGACTCGCCGTCCTCGACCTTGCCGCCGGGGAACTCCCACCCGCCGGCCAGCTCAACCGGCGCGCTGCGGCACGCCGCGAGCACCCGGCCGTCACTCACGATCGCCGCACCGACGACCACCTGCTCCAACATGACACCGCAGTCTGCTCGCCGAACGCACCCGCGCACCACTGCGAGTTCCCGGCATCGGGTCGCGGTAGTGCCCGATGCGGTAACTCTGCGTCATCGAGAAGTTTGCGCTGAGCACAGATCCCGGCAGACTGACGGCATGGCTTCCCCCGTGAGTCGGCGATTCCTTCTCGCCGCAGTTGTGGTCGGCGTTATATCCAGCGTTCTCACGGCAGGCGGTGCGACGGCATCCTCGCGAACCGTCCCGCGCGCGACAGCACCACC
>JAOPWD010000295.1 GCA_025965875.1 Pseudonocardiales bacterium | reverse complement strand
CCGCGATGAGCATCTCTGTCGGATCGGTGAAGACCCATCTCTCGCGCGCGATCAAGGCGCTGCGTCCGGTCTTGGAGGGAACGCGAACATGAACACCTATGAGGAGCAGCGACTGCGCGAGGCACTCAACGGCGAGGCGCGACGCGCCACCGGCACAGTGACCTGGGACCAGGTCCTGCGACGGCGCGGCACCCGACAGCACAACCGCCACAAGTGGCTGGTCCCGGGATTGGCCGCCGCCGCCGTCGTCGCCGTGGCGGTCATGATCGCGGTAATTAGCGGTTCACCGGACGCGCAGGTAGCGTCCCCGCGCACCAGTGGCAGCACGTCGGTCGCACCCAGCCCCGAGGTGACCGGTGAGATCGTGTCCTCCACCCCGGCGTTTCCCGACCCTCGATCTGTGCCGGCGACAATGATCACCGACTACAGGCCCGGCATCGCCCCCGACACGGTGTCGATCGGTTGGGCCCTAAACGAAGACCTGCTGGTAGTCACGACCTTCGGAAGCGGGTCCTGCCCGAAACTCATCGACAAGGTCACCGCGGAGACGGGCAATTCAATCCGCCTCGAGATCACCAGCGGAAACCCCACGCGCACGTGCACCGCGGACCTGCGGCCGCTCACGAGCACGATCCGCCCCCCAGCAGGAATCACCGCAGATCAGACGCTCGTGGTCAGGATCGGCTCAAGGGAGTGGCAAATCCCACCACGCGGATAACCGACGGCACCTCATTACCCGGACACATCAGTCGAACGCTGGCGAAAGCTCACGTCAGTCAAGCCACGGCTCGCTAGCCGAACGTCCGGTCATGCCGCCGACAGCGCGCGCCGGGGCCGACCGGAACTGCACCGATGAACGCGCGCGAGAGTGGACCTAGTAGTTCGGGCCAAGTTCGAACTGCACGACTGGCTTCGTCGATGCAGCGGGATCAAGCCGCTCGCTGATCTTGACCGCCGAGAGCTGACGGAAATTCAGGACGTAGCGTTCCGTCGCCGTCATGAAGGTCATCGGTGACGATTGGACGTCGCACCAGTTCTCGACCACTTCCACGACTTTTGTCAAGTCCTTATCAAGGCATGCAATCGTGATCGGCAATTCGTCGGAGCTGACGTAAACGCTGGGCATACCCGGCAGTCTGCGCCCGCGAGCGCATAAACGCCACTCATCTTCCGCGAAGGCACCGTGCGAATCTGCCGCGAAGCGGCACCGTACGCATCTGCCGCGTTGCTGGCTTATTCGATTCGCCGCGGATCGGCGGGTGCGATCGCTGGCCCGTCGTGCCAGCAGGTGGTGCAGGACGGTGCGCCGCAGTGCATCCAGCCCGCGCAGATCTCATCGGGAGGCCATAGAACGTGTTCGCTGATGGGATGGGGGCACAAGTCGCATGTCTTCGGCGGCGTCCACCCAACCGGCGCGTTCATGTAGCCGTCGTGGCAGAGGAGATCAGGAGGATCGCCCGGATATGCCGCGAAGCGGCTCTACCGGCTTTGCCGCGGGTAGATCGCAGTCCTACGGCTGGGCGTGCAATGAGCGGTCGGTTCCGCATACTTGCGTGGTGAGCTCTCGCCGCGTTCGTCTATTGGTCGCCAGAGTTTTCCTCGTCGGCTTCGTGTGCTTCGTCGCCGGCATTGCCGTCGAGTTCACGTCCTCGACCGCGGTCGGAACCGCACTCATCCTCTTGGGTGGCGCTGCCATGGCCGGTTCCCGCTTCGCTGCTGGTCGACTTCGGTTGCCCGCGCCCTAAGCCACCGCAGGCACATGCCCCGTAGAGGCTCTACCGGCTTGGCCGCTGTGCGTGCGCGCTCGCGCCGATGAGCGTGCAGTCGCCCAACTTGGCGTTGATGCGAACGCCGTACGCCACCACGTTTGCCTACGGTGTGCACATGAGCTTGTCGTTTGAATCGGTATCGACCTGGCGTCAGGAGTTGCCCACGTCATCGTCCGCCGTGCGCAGACACTTGATCGATGCCTTGGCTCGCGCCATCGCCGACATGTCGGCACTACGGCTCCGAGTGGCGGTCGACGGCTACACGGCCGCGGGCAAAACGGTTTTCGGCCATGAACTCGCGATCGCGCTGCGGACACTCGGCCGCACGACCGCACGAGCATCATTTGATGACTTCAAGCACCCGTGGCGTCACGCCAGGGAGCATGGCTACGACCGCCTCACCGGTCAGGGGTACTACCGCAACGCCTACGACTTCGACGGCGCCCGAAACCTGTTGTTGCAGCCGGCCGGGCCGGACGGCACCGGCGAAGTCGCGCTGTGCTCATACGACCCCTTGACCGGCGAGGATCACCGTCGTGATGTAGTTGAACTACCGCCCGACTCGATCCTGATTGTCGACTCCGTGTTTGCTTTCCGCAGCGAGTACAACGATTTTTGGGACTATCGCATCTGGCTAGACATCACCCCCGACCTCTCGCTGCGTCGCGGCATCGAGCGGGACTCGCGACGCGAGGGCGTCGACGAGGCAACCAACCTTCACCGCGACAGGTACCACGTCGCCCAGTCGATCTACCTGGCCGAAGTCGATCCCCGCACGATAGCCGACGCTGTGATCGACAATTCCGATTACAACGCTCCGAGGCTCCTACGGCCGAAAAGCCTGTAGTCCCCCGGTAGTGATCTCCGAATGTGGTGGAGCGGCTCTATCGGCTCTGCCGCCGATCGGCACTGCGGCATAGCGTTCCGCTCATGCCGCATCAAGTGCGCTGCCCTGCCGATGAGCTTGCGAAGGGGGAATTCCGAATCGTTCGCGGGTAAGAGACCACCATGCGAAGAGTCGGCTGGCACCTCGACGATGTGCCGCAACCATTTCTCACGATTCGGACGATCGCTTTTTTGATCTTGATGTCCGTGGTTGCGGGAGCACTCATGGACGGGCTTCTGCTCGGCTATGACGGCACCCACCATCGGTCGCTCGTCGCTCCGTTGGTGATCTCTGCCGTCTTGCGGCAGTCGGCGCTCTTGCCGGTGGCGTGTTCGGGTGGACCAACACGAAATCACCTCGGTGGCGTCAGTGGCGCAAGACAATGCCAACCTTGACGCCCGGCTTGCCGCCGGGGAGCCGAGACTGAGGACCTCCGGTACGGGATTGGAAACGCACTCATCTGCTTGATATGCGGGTGATCTCCTAGGACATTTCGAGGGGCCAGAGTGGCCTGTCGTCCGTAGAGATGGAGGGCCCGTCGTGGCTGTTGTTGATCCCTGTCTGATC
>JAOPWD010000026.1 GCA_025965875.1 Pseudonocardiales bacterium | reverse complement strand
CTGACTCGCAAGACGCGGTTGTGGTGCCCGTCAGTGACGAGGAACGCACCTTTGTACGGTTGCATCGCGAACTGAACGCCGGTCTTGACGGCGAACGGCGGGATCGGAGGATGAGCGATCGAAAACGCTCCGATATCGGCGATCACGGTGAACTTGTGTGGCCCGTCCACCCGGTAGATGCCGTCGATATCAGTACCGCCGACGTCGGGGCTGACGAGCGTGACGAGAACGTAAGCGGTGTGGCGGATGAAGGCGACGTCCATCGCTCCACCCAAGCCGCCAATACGCTTGGGGAGTCCGCTGGCGAACGTCGTCGTTTCTCCCGTTCGAGGGTCGACGCGTGAGATCCGGCCGGCGACTCCCTCGACGACGTACAGCGCGCCATCGGGTCCTACGGTGCTGCCCAACGCCCCTTGCAGGCCTGAGGCAAGTAGGTGGGCCCGGTGCCGCGCAGAAGTCGTTCTGGCATATGCGGGCGGCGCGATGAGCGCGATGAGTACCGCGGCTGTCGTGGCCAGGATCAAGAATTTCCGGATGGGGCGCATGGCGACCTCCGTCGGCGACGTGCCCGGCGCTATGAGGGTGCCACTGAGCTGCGGCTTGCTCGGCATGGTGGCGACCGAAAGCGCCGACCTACCGGGCACGATCCAGCGGTGATCATGGGTTGTCAAGATGTCATGCGCGCCCAATGGTGGAGACCAGCGAGACCCGGTGGCTCCGCACTACTCTGGCCCGGCCGCAAGCCTGAAGCGCGGGCGATTTGCTTCGGTTCTGGTGACCTTGGCCTCTTATCGCGATGCAGCAGACGCGAAACGCTGCAACTGGGATCAACGCAAGGAGCGATAGTCATGAGAGTCGTCGTCGTGTACGAATCGAGCTACGGCAACACGCATTTGATCGCGGACGCCATTGGCGATGGCATCCCTGCCGGGCACCAGGTCGACGTCGTGCCGGTCTCTGGAGCGAGTCAGGAACTCGTTGATGGAGCCGACCTGCTTGTCGTCGGCGGCCCGACGCACGTGCACGGCATGAGTCGGGTCCGGACCCGGGAGGCCGCAGTCGAAGCCACTCACGAGCCCGCCAGCGAACTCACCCTTGACCCGGATGCCGAAGGACCCGGGCTGCGCGAATGGTTCGAATCGGTCGGACCCGCCAAGACCAAGGCCGCGGCCTTCGACACCCGCGTCGATGCGCCCGCCCTGATCACCGGCCGGGCGTCCACCGGGATCAGCCGGCAGCTCAGGCGCCACGGATTCCGCGAAATCGCCGAACCGATGAGCTTCCTCGTCACGAAAGACAACCACCTCGTGGCTGGTCAGCAAGCCAGCGCTCGGCAGTGGGGCAGCCGGCTAGCGGACACCCTGTCCTGAACTGCGGCCGTCGCTGGTGCGGCGGCGCTGGAACAGCGATGCGAGGCTCACCCGCCGGGAGTGTGACGCACGACTGCGATTTCGCAGGGCGTCCCTTGCTTGCGAAGCTGACGATCAGCACCGCGACGAACCGAGACTGTGCGAGCTCACCTTCCACGAGTAGGGGACGAGGTCCTCTACTCCTGGGCGACTACCCAGAAACAGAGGTCGGTTGGCCCTGTCCCCGACGGGTGCCCCAAACCAGGCTGGGTGTAGCGGTCAGGGCGGCCGCGACGAAGGGGGTGGCCGAGATGACTCACGCTGCGCGGCCGACCCCGCGGGAGCTGCTCAGCGAAGTGGGCGATGTCCTGCACGACCTCCCCGTCCTGCTCTCGGCCCCGCTCTATCGACGATGGCATCTGCGCTGGGGAGCCACCGCCAACGAGACCACCGAGTCGCTGCCTGGTGACTCGCTCATGCGCACGGCCCAGTTCCGGTCGACGAGGGCGATCACGATTGACGCCCCTCCGCACGCGGTCTGGCCGTGGTTGGTCCAGGTTGGCTGCCTGCGCGCCGGCTTCTATAGCAATGACCTTCTCGACAACCTCGGCCGTCCCAGCGCGACAACTATCCTGCTTGACTTCCAGAACCTCGAACTCGGCCAGTGGATACCGATGTCTCCGGCCGCGCCCAGCGAGCGAACGGCGCTGAAGGTGCACTCCTTCGTCCTCGAGGAATGGTTGCTGTGGACCAAGCGTGACAGCACATGGGTTTGGCGGCTCACACCCACCGGCAATGGCGGGACTCGCCTAGTCACCCGTATCCACGTTGCCTATGACTGGTCGCACCTGGCGACGGCATTTCTGGGCTTGCTACTCATGGAATTTGGCGACTTCGCCATGCTCCGAAGGATGCTGCGCGGGATCAAGCAACGTGCCGAGTCCATTGCGCCGGTCACGAGCCGCACGGGGTCCGGGCATCGATCATCGGAGCAACAATGAACCCTATCCGGCCGGGACAGATTCTGAGTCAGGCCCAGCACACAGTCGGCGATCACCATGAACCGGGCTACCTGGCACTGCTCACAGGGCTGGCCGCCGCCGGGTTCAGCGCCATCTATCTGCTCTCCGACCTCGTCGAGGTCGCTCAGGGCAACTTCACCACGGTGCGGCTCTCGATGACTTATGTCGGTGAAGCCGCGATCCCTTTGTTCGTCATCGGCCTCTACGCCGCGCAGCGCCCACGCATCGGCCGCCTCGGCCTGCTCGGCGCGCTCGCCTACGCATACGCCTATGTGTTCTTCACCAGCACGGTCGTGTACGCGCTCTTCGCGGGTACGCCGAACTACCAGGAACTGACGAAGGTCTTCGGGGCGTGGATGATCATCCATGGTTTGGTCATGCTCGTCGGCGGTCTCGCATTCGGCCTGGCCGTCGTCCGCGCCGGCGTACTGCCCCGATGGACGGGCATGTGCCTGATGGCTGGAGTGGTTCTCGTCGCGGCTGCGTCAGGCCTGCCGAACATCGCTCGCACGGTCGCGGCGGCGCTTCCGGCCGTCGCGTTCATCGGCATGGGATGCGCCTTACTGGACCGGGCCGGCCATGCGGCCGACTGAGGTCACGGACCGCGTCGGCCGTGAGTACGAACCGACTCTGCCTCCCGCACCCACTCCCGTCCGGGAACGCGGCAGCACGGTGCGACCGTTCCCGTCCAGCCGCCGACTGGTCACTGCAGCGGTCCGCGCGGGGCGCCGCATTGTGCCGATGCACGGCCTGTTCGAGGTCGACATCACCACAGCCCGCCGCCTGCTCGCCGAGGCCGACCCGCCGATGTCGCTCACGGCATTCGTCGTCGCCTCCCTTGGCCGGGCGGCTGCGGCGCACCCGCAGGTACATGCCTACCGGGACTGGCGCGGCCGGCTGGTCCAACACCGCCACGTCGACGTGCAGACCCTGATCGAGGTCCCCACCGCCGATGGGCCGTTCGGTCTGGTGCATGTCGTCCGCGACGCGGACGTCCGAAGCGTCGCCGAGATCGGCAGTGAGTTGCGGGCGGTCAAGGCCGACCCGGCAAGCACCACCACAGGACGCTTGCTGAACACGGTGGCTCCCGCCCTTGGGCGCATCCCCGGTGTGTATCGGGTGATGTTCGCGGCCATGAGCCGTTCCCGCCGGGTCCACCTTGCCAGCGGGACCGTGCAGGTAACCGCACTCGGCATGTTTGCCGACGGCGGCGGCTTCGCCGTCGCGCCGCCCACGCTGGCGTCCTTGGTGGTCGTGGTCGGCGGACTCAGCAAGCGCCCCTGCGTTGTCGGCGACCACATCGACGTGCGAGACGTTCTCGACCTCACGGTCACGGTTGACCACAATGTCGTCGACGGCGCGCCCGCCACTCGGTTCGCCGCCGAGCTTCGACGGCTCCTGCACACTGCTGCCGTACTGGCACCCACCCCCGCCTAGGTGCGCTGCGCGCCCACCCTGATCGCGATGACCAAGCCCAGGAGCTCACCGCTGAACGCCGTGATCTCGGTCGCTCATGTCGTCGGGGCCGCCGCCCATCATGGTGAGCATGGCTCGCCCGCCGGTGGTGAAGAACCGCCACAGCAGTACGGCGGCCAGGAGCAGGAAGGCGATGTTGAGCATGCTGGTGTAGTTCCAGGTGATGCCGTCCTGGCCGAGGCTGGCGTTGC
>JAOPWD010000537.1 GCA_025965875.1 Pseudonocardiales bacterium | reverse complement strand
CGGATCGTGCAGGAGGCGCTGACCAACGTGGTCAGGCACGCCCGTGCCAGCACGGCCACCGTGCTGGTGCACTACGGGACGGACGGGCTGGGCATCGAGGTCGACGACGACGGGCGCGGCCGGCCGGGTTCGACGACTGCCAATGGCGGCAACGGGATCCCCGGCATGCGGGAACGCGCCGACGCACTGGGTGGTCAGCTGAGCGCGGCCCCGAAGACTGGCGGCGGGTTCCGCGTCCAGGCGACGCTGCCGATCCCGACCGACCTGCCCGTCGCGCCGTGATCCGGGTCCTGCTGGCCGACGACCAGGCCCTGGTCCGGGCCGGCTTCGCTGCGCTGCTCGACGCGCAGGACGACATCGAAGTGCTCGGCCAAGCCGGCGACGGCGCGCAAGCCGTCCACATGACGCGGGCCGACAAGCCGGACGTCGTGCTGATGGACATCCGGATGCCAGTGCTCGACGGGCTCGAGGCAACCCGGCAGATCGTCGCCGACCCGTCGCTGGCCGCAGTCCGGGTCGTCATCCTCACGACGTTCGAGCTGGACGAGTACGTCTTCGAGGCGCTGCGGGCCGGGGCATCCGGATTCCTGGTCAAGCACACCGAGCCGGTCGAGCTGATCCGGGCCGTGCGCGTGGTCGGGGCCGGCGACGCGCTGCTCTCACCGGGTGTTACCCGGCGGCTGATTGCGGAGTTCGCCGACCGCGCCAAGCCGGCACCGGAGCCCACGTCTCTCGCCGCGCTCACCGATCGCGAACGCGAGCTCACCGCGCTCGCGGCAGCCGGCTTGTCGAACGACGAGATCGCGGCCCAGCTGTTCCTGTCATCGGCGACAGTGAAGACGCACGTCAACCGGGCGATGACCAAGCTGGGCGCGCGCGACCGTGCACAACTCGTCGTCATCGCCTACGAGGCAGGCCTGGTCCGTCCCGGTTGGACCAGCTGATACCGCGCACGCGGTAGCCGAACCGCCCGCGCCGGGCTGACGACACCAGCCAGGGCCACCAACACCATTGGGACATGACCAATCAACAGACGTCCACCGCCCTGTCCGTGACGGGACTGACCAAGCGCTACGGCGACCGCAATGCGGTCGACAACCTCAGCATCGAGTTGCCGGCCGGCGTGGTCGCGGGCTTCGTCGGCCCCAACGGCGCCGGCAAGACGACGACGATGGCCATGCTGCTCGGCCTGGTGCGGCCGACGGCCGGCACCGGCACCGTCCTCGGCGCGTCCATCGACCACCCGGCCGCCTACCTTTCCCGCGTCGGTGCCCTGATCGAGAGCCCCGCGTTCTACCCGTCCCTCACCGGCGCCGAGAACCTTCGCGTCTTCGCCACGATCGGCGCCCAGGACACCGCTCGAATCCCTGCGCTCCTCGAGACCGTCGGCCTCGACGGGCGTGGCGAGGATCGGTACCGCAGCTACTCGCTGGGCATGAAGCAGCGACTGGGCATCGCCGCCGCGCTGCTCGGTGATCCCGATTTGCTCATCCTCGACGAGCCGGCCAACGGCCTCGACCCGCAGGGGGTGCGCGAGATGCGGGGGCTGATCGGCCGGCTCGCGGGCACCGGCCGGACGGTCCTGGTCTCCTCGCACGACCTCAGCGAGCTCGAGCAGGTGTGCGACTGGCTGGTGCTGATCGACACCGGGCGCTCGCTCTACCAAGGCCCGACCAGCGACCTGCTCAAGGGCGGCGCGACCGGTCTCATCGTCGTCCCGCAGCGCTCCGCCGACCACCCGGCGCTGCGAGACCTGCTCGTCAACCGCGGACACGAGGTCGAACTGAGCGATGACCGGCTCACGGTGAGCGTCAACGGCGCAGACGTCAGCGACCTCGCGGCATCGGTGAACCGAGCAGCCTTCGACGCCGGGATGGTGCTGGTGGAGCTGAGCCCGAACCGCACGACGCTGGAAGACCGCTATCTCTCGATGGTGCACGGAGGTGCCCGATGATCAGGATCATTCGTGCCGAGCTCATCCGCGTGCTGCGCGGTCGCACGATCGCGATCATGGCGGCCAGTGCTCTGGCCTTCGCGGCGGTGGCTGCGCTGACCGTCTTCTCCACCGCCCGGAAAACGGGGACCGCAACGCGGCGCAGTGGCGCTACGCTCGCGGACCTCGTCGGCGACGGCGGCGGCACCCAAGCATTCGCCGTCGGCGCGTCGTTCGTGGGCTTCTTGGTGTTCGTCATCTTCATCGCCTTGATCGCGACCGAATTCTCCGGTGGCACATTTCGCGCGGTGCTGCTGCGCGAGCCGCACCGGCTACGGGTGATCGTCGGAAAGTTGGCCGGTCTGCTTCTGGTCGCGGCGGCGCTCGTGGCGCTGGTGGAGGTGCTGACCTTCGGTATGTCGCTGCTGCTCGCACCCACGAAGGACATCGCCACCGACCAGTGGTTCTCGCTGGACAGCGTCGGCGCCGCGTTGCGCGACTACGTCACGGTCTTCGGCGGCATCGCCGGCTGGGCCGTCTTCGGCACGACGCTCGCCGTGATCTTCCGCTCAGCGCCGCTCGCCCTGGGCGTGGGCTTCGCCTGGGCCGGCCCGTTCGAGAACATCACCGTCGACAACTGGAGCGCGGGGTACCGGTTCTATCCCGGCCAGGTGCTCGGTTCGCTCATCCGGGGCGGCACGGCCGAGTTGGGCATTGGCCGCGCGGTGATTACCGCTCTGGTGTACACCGGCATCGCTGCCGCCGCGACACTCGTCCTGGTCTCTCGCCGAGACGTCACGGCCTGACGGCCACCGCTGAGTGGTGCGGTCTGTCGTGGCCCCTGAGTATCGTCGCTCGTTGTGCCAGAAGAATGGGCCACTTTCGGGACGGACCTGCACCTGTCGATCAGTCGGCCGGGCGTGCGGGTCAGCCTGGAACGGGCGCTACGTACCGCGGTGCAGGACGGCCGGCTGCGTCCGGGGGTCCGGCTGCCGTCGTCGCGGTCCCTGGCCAGCGACCTCAACGTCGCCCGCAACACCGTGGCCGAGGTGTATGCGCAACTCGCCGCCGAAGGGTGGCTCACCGCCCGGCGCGGCTCCGGGACGGCGGTGTCCGCGCAGGTCGCGACCTCCGACGGTCCAGCTCCGGAGATCCCACCCTACGAACAAGAATCGTTGCTGCCCTACGACTTGAGACCAGGGACGCCCAACGTCCTCGCGTTCCCCCGTGGCGCGTGGCTGTCGGCAGCACGGGCCGCGCTCACGAACGCCCCACCGGACGCGTTCGGGTATGACCACATTCTCGGCCGGCCCGAGCTCAGACACGCCCTCGCCGAGTACCTCGGCCGAGTGCGCGCTGTCCGGACCACCCCGGACCGGATCGTGATCGCCGCCGGCACGGTACACAGCCTCTCGATGCTGTGTACCGCGTTGAAGCGCCGCGGCGCGAGCACCATCGCGTTCGAGGCCTACGGGTGGCACGCCCTCGTCGCGGCGGCGAGGATGCAGGGGCTGCGGACGGTGACGATCAACGTCGACGGCGCGGGTGCCCGTGTCGACGAGTTGTACGCGACCAACGCCGACGCGGTGCTGCTGACACCAGCCCACCAGTTCCCGACCGGCTATGCGCTGTCGGCCGAGCGCCGGCGTGCGGTGGCCCAGTGGGCGCGCGCGACGGGTGGGCTGATCATCGAGGACGACTACGACGGGGAGTTCCGCTACGACAGGCAGCCGGTCGGCGCCTTGCAGGAGCTGGCGCCCGACCGCGTCGCGTACCTGGGCACGACGAGCAAGAGCCTGGCGCCCGGGCTGCGGCTGGCTTGGGCGGTGCTGCCTGCGGATCTGGTCGAATCGGTGAGGAAGGTGAAGAAGGCGACCGTCTGGAGCTCCGACGCCGTCCAGCAGCTCACGCTGAACGAGTTCATCCGGTCCGGCGCTTACGACCGGCACGTACGTCGGTCCCGGCTGGTCTACCGGCGCCGGCGCGACCGCTTGGTGCTCGCCCGCGACCATCGCGCGCCCGATGTGCCGTTCACGGGTACGCCCGCGGGGCTGCACGTGGTGATGACACTTCCGGACCGTCTCGCCGCACACACCGACGACGAGTTGTGCGATCTTGCGGCCAGCCGCGGCCTCGCCGTCCACGGGCTCACGACGTATCGGATCGCCGCAGGTCGCGACGATCACCCGAGCCTCGTCGTCGGCTACGGCACCCCGGCCGACCACGC
The DNA here is from genome assembly GCA_025965875.1 of Pseudonocardiales bacterium. Lineage (GTDB taxonomy): Bacteria > Actinomycetota > Actinomycetes > Mycobacteriales > Jatrophihabitantaceae > QHCC01. Next base: position 10,933 of record JAOPWD010000537.1, on the reverse strand, counting down.
CTTCGAGCCGGCGCTGGACATCCTGTTCGGCCTGCTCGCGCCGCGCTGACCGCGCTGGGTCACTGCGCTGCGCGGTACTCCTTGAGCAGGCCGCGGCTGATGATCGTCTTCTGGATCTCGGAGGTGCCCTCGCCGATGAGCAGGAACGGGGCCTCGCGCATCAGCCGCTCGATCTCGTACTCCTTGGAGTAGCCGTACCCGCCGTGAATCCGGAACGAGTCCTGGGTGACCTCGGCGCAGTACTCGGACGCGAGCAGCTTGGCCATGCCCGCCTCGACGTCGTTGCGCTCACCGGCGTCCTTGAGCCGCGCGGCGTTGACCATCAGCAGGTGCGCGGCCTCGACCTTGGTGGCCATCTCGGCCAGCTTGAACGCGATCGCCTGGTGATCGGCGATCTGCTTGCCGAACGTGCGCCGCTGCTGGGCGTAGGCGATGGCCAACTCGAACGCGCGGATCGAGATGCCGCACGCCCGTGCGGCGACGTTCACCCGGCCGACCTCCACGCCGTCCATCATCTGGTAAAAACCCTGGCCGCGGCCCTCCGCGCCACCGAGCACTGCGTCGGCCGGCACGTGCACCCCGTCGAGCACCATCTCGGTCGTCTCGACGCCCTTGTAGCCCATCTTGTCGATCTTGCCCGGGATGGTCAGCCCGGGCCGGGTCTCGCCGAAGCCCGGGTCCTTCTCGATGAGGAATGTGGTCATGTTCTTGTAGACGGACTCCGCACCGAGATCGTCCTTGACCAGGGTGGCGACGACGCCGGCGCGGGCACCGTTGGTCAGCCACATCTTCTGCCCGTCCAGCACGAATCCCCCACTGTCACCGGCGGGCTTGGCGCGGGACTTGATCGCCGCGACGTCCGAGCCGCACTCGGGCTCGCTCATCGAGAACGCGCCCCGGATCTCGCCGGTGGCCATCTTCGGCAGCAGCCGCTGCTTCTGCGCGTCGGTGCCGTGCTGGGCGATCATGTAGGCGACGATGAAGTGTGTGTTGATCACGCCGGAAATCGACATCCAGCCGCGGGCAATCTGCTCGACGACCAGTGCGTAGGTCAGCAGCGATTCGCCCAGGCCGCCGTACTCTTCTGCGATCGTCAGGCCGAACAGGCCCATCTCCTTCATGCCCTCGACGATCGCCTCGGGGAACTCGTCCTTGTGCTCGAGTTCGGTGGCGTGCGGGATGATCTCCTTGTCCACGAAGTCCTTGACTGTGCGCAGGATCTCGGTCTGGAGTTCGGTCAGGCCGTCAGTCTGGGCCAGGCGGGCCATCGGTGTCCTCCAGGGCTGGGGCGCGCGCGTCGGCCGCGCGCGATCTGCTCGACGGTTCGGTGAAGTATCCCCTGCGGACAACGCGCGCGGCCAACCACGACAGCGAATGTGACCACTCCAATAGGGTCTGCTCAGGGGCCAAGACGACCCACGGAGACGCCAATGCACCGGATCCTGCTGCGCAAGCTTTTCGTCGACGTGCCCTCGGACGTGCACGACCGCAGCTTCGACTTCTGGACGACCGCGCTCGCCGCGAACCCACGGCGTGGCACGCATTTCCCCGAGTACCACCTGCTCCGAGAGGCCGCCGCGCTCGGCCCGGTGTGGGTGCAGGACATCGGTACGGCACCGGCCAGGTACCACGTCGACATCGAGACCGACGACGTCGACGCCGAGGTCGCCCGCCTGCTCGCCGCGGGTGCGAGCGAGGTCGAGCGGCGGGGTGACTGGGTGGTGCTGCAGGACCCGGCCGGGCTGTTGTTCTGCGTCATCCCCGAGGAGGGCGACGGCTTCGCCGAGAGGTCGATCGTCGTCGGTGCCTGAGCGGCGAATGACCGGCGAGCGCCCGCCCGTCGAGATCACCGACCTGCTGTGGCAACCCGGCTGACACTCGGCGTGGCGATGGCCGGTGGCCGTTGCCAGCGGACGGCCACCCTGACCGCGGCGCGTTCAGCCCTCCGGCGGGGTGAACTTCGACGTGCGCTGCAGGCCGGCCGCGCGCCCCTTGGCCGAAATCACGAGCGCCATCTTGCGCGACGCCTCGTCGATCATCTCGTCGCCGATCATCGCCGAGCCCTTCTTGCCTCCGGCCTCGGAGGTGAAGTACTCGTAGGCGTCCAGGATCAGCTCGGCGTGGTCGTAATCCTCTTGCGAGGGCGCGTAGATCTCATTGGCGATGCCCACCTGGTCGGGGTGCAGCACCCACTTGCCGTCGAAACCCAGCGCGGCTGACCGGGCGGCGACGCGCCGGAATCCCTCCGGATCGCGGACCTGGAGATATGGCCCGTCGATGGCCTGCTTGTTGTTGGCCCGCGCCGCCATCAGGATCGACATCAGGATGTGGTGGTAGGCATCGCCCACGTCGTAGCCGGGCGGCTGCTCGCCCACCACCAGGGTCTTCATGTTGATCGAGGCCATGAAGTCGGCGGGGCCGAAGATGATCGTCTCGACGCGCAGACTCGCTTTGGCGATGGCGTCCACCGCGATCAGCCCTTGCGCGTTCTCGATCTGCGCTTCGATGCCGATCCGGCCGACCTCGAAGCCGTTCGTCTTCTCGATCTGGGTCAAGGTGAAGTCCAGCCATTGCACCTGCGCGGCGTTCTGCACCTTCGGCAGCATGATGCAGTCCAGGTTGGGGCCGGCCCCCTCGACGACCTCGATCACATCGCGATACGTCCACTCGGTGGTGAGGTCGTTGACCCGGACGACCCGGATCTTCTCGCCCCAGCCGCCCTCGTTCAACGCGGCAACGATGTTCTTGCGCGCCCCCGGCTTGGCCAGCGGCGCGCAGGAGTCCTCGAGGTCGAGGAAGACCTGGTCAGCAGCCAGGCCCTTGGCCTTCTCCAGAAAACGCGGATTGCTACCCGGGACGGCGAGACACGATCGGCGGGGACGCAGGGTTTCACTCATACCGGCGAGCATTGCCCACCGCGGCGGCCTGAGGCCAGCCGGTGTCGGTGGATTCACACGACGCAGGGGCTACTCGACCGCCTCCACCGGGGCGTCCTCGCCGCGCGAACGGGCCACTACGACCAGGCCGGCGAACAGCAGGACCAGGCCCGGTATTGCCGTCCAGGGCGGGCGCTGGTGCAGCCACACGTAGGCCACGATCCCGGCGCCGGGCGTCTCCAGCAGGATCGCGAGACTGACCACGGTCGGGCTGGTCGAGCGCAGCACCACGTTGATGAGGCTGTGCCCGAGCAGCTGGGCCGCCACCGTCACCAGCACGATCTTCGTCCACGCGTTGGCCGAGAAGCCGTGCAGCGAAACACCGCCGACCAGGCAGACCACGAGCAGGACGAGCGCGCAGACGGTGTAGCAGATCGAGGTGTAGGACGCGGTCGTCATCCGCTCGCGCGCCCGTGACCCGATCGTCACGTAAATGGCGGCGCACAGGCCGCCGATGACGGCCAGCACGTCTCCGGCCAGCGCCCGGCCGGAGATGCCGAGGTCGGCGCCGGTGATCAGCGTGGTACCGACGGTGGCGATCACGATGCCGATCCACGCCAGGCGCGGCAGATCGGTGCCGCGCCACCGCGCGATCAAGGCGACGAAGATCGCCTGCGTCGACACGAGTGCGGTCGCCGAGGCCACGGTCGTCATCGTCACGCTCGGCACCCAGGTGGCGAAGTGCGCGGCCAGGGCCACCCCCGCCGCAACCGCGATCCCGACGGACCGCCGGTCCAGTTCGCGGAACTCGGCGCGGTGGCGGACGCCGACGACCAGGGCCGTGACGCCCGCTCCCATCGCGTTGCGCCAGAACGCGATCGCCAGCGCCGGCGCGACCGTCGCGGCTATCAGTGGGCCGGAGAACGAGACGCCGGTGACCGCGATCAACAACAGCGCGGAATCGAGCGCGGGCGGCGCGGCAAGATTTTCCCGCCCGCGCACGATCGGCCGGCCCATATGGCCAATCCTGCCAGGCGCTGCATACCGTGCGTTGCCGCGAGATGGGCAGGGCGAGCGACTAACCTGCTGACGTGACAGTCGTGGGGATCCGGCCGTGAGTTCGACCAACCGCGTGTTCATCGCGCGGCTGGCGGGCATCGGCGTTTTCGACCCCAACGGCGACCAGCTGGGGAAGGTCCGCGACGCGGTGACCACCCTGCGCACCGACCGTCAGCCCCCGCGCGTCCTAGGCCTGGTCATCGAGATCCAACACCGGCACCGCATCTTCGTGCCGATGGGGCGGGTCACCCGGATCGAGCCCGACGCCGTCGTGCTGTCCAGCGGCACCGTCAACATGAAGCGCTTCGAGCGGCGCAACAACGAACTGCTCGTCCTCGGCGAGCTCCTCGACCGGACCGTCACCATCGTCGACAGCGGCAAGCCGGTCAGCATCGCCGACGTAGGGATGGAACAGAACCGCGCCCGCGATTGGGTGATCACCCGACTGGCGGTACGCGCGGCGGCCGCCCGATTGGCGCCGCGACGGCGCGGGCAGCTGTTCCAGGTGGCGTGGAACGAGGTCGACGGCCTCGCCCTGCCCGAGCACTCGCAGGGCACCGACGCGCTGCTCGCGACGCTGTCGGAGATGCGCCCGGCCGACGTCGCCCACGCGTTGCGGGACATGCCCGACAAGCGCCGCCGCGAGGTCGCGGCGGGCCTGGACGACGAGCGCCTCGCCGACATCATGCAGGAGATGAGCGAGGAGGATCAGGTCGAACTGCTGCACACGTTGGCCGACGAGCGCGCGGCTGACGTGCTCGAGGCGATGGACGACGACGACGCCGCGGACCTGCTGGGCGAGATGACCCACGCCGACCAGCAACGGCTGCTCGAACTCATGGAGCCGGACGAGGCCGCACCGGTGCGGCGCCTGCTGAGCTACGGCGACTACACCGCCGGCGGGCTGATGACGTCCGAGCCGGTGATCCTGCTGCACGACGCCACCGTGGCGGAGGCGCTCGCGCTGGTGCGCAACCCGGAGTTGTCGCCCGCGCTCGCCGCGCAGGTCTTCGTCGTGCGCCCACCGCAGGCGACGCCGACCGGACGGTTCCTCGGCACCGCCCACATCCAGCGCCTGCTGCGCGAACCTCCGTCGGCCCTGGTCAGCGGGATCGCCGAGCGCGACCCCGATGCGCTGCGCCCGGACACGCCGCTGGACGAGATCACCCGCCACCTGGCGACGTACAACCTGGTGGCCGCGCCGGTCGTCGACGACCACGACCGGCTGCTCGGCGCCGTGTCGGTCGACGACGTGCTCGACCACCTGCTGCCTGAGGACTGGCGCGACACCGGTGTCGGCCACGAGGCGAGCAATGGCTGAGCGGCGCGCCCGGCTCGACCAGCCCAAGGTCGAGCGCCGCGGTCTGCGCAACCGCTACGACGACGACGCCTTCGGCCGGCTCACCGAGCGGATCGCCCGGTTCCTCGGTACCGGCCGCTACCTCGTCTACCAGACAGTGACGATCATCGTTTGGTTCGGCTGGAACACGCTGGCGCCGAAGCATTTGCGGTTCGACCCTTACACGTTCACGTTCCTGACCCTCATCCTGTCGTTGCAGGCGGCGTATGCGGCGCCATTGATCCTGCTCGCGCAGAACCGCCAGGACGACCGGGACCGGGTCAATCTCGACGCCGACCGCGACGAGGCCCGCCAGGCCAAGGCCGACCTGGAGTACCTGGCCCGCGAGCTCGCCGCGATCCGGATGGCGGTGGGTGAGGTGGCCACCCGCGACTTCCTGCGCTCGGAACTGGCGCGCGCCGAGGCGGCCCGCGACAGCGACCGCGACAGCGACCGCGACGTCGCCCGCGAAGGTGCCCGCGAAGGTGCCGACAGCGACTGATCCGCCGCACGGCTGCGCGGCAGGAGCATGCCCAAAGACAGGGCGGTGAGTCGCACGGCGCGAATTGGCACCGACGGTTCAGCTACGCGCCGTCAGGCGAGCCGAAGCAGCGCCGCGGTCAGTCCGGCCAGCACGACCACGACGAGGAATGGGGCGCGTCGCCACACCGCGACGGCCCCGACCACGAAGCCGGCCAGCCGCGGGCCGTCGAACTCGAGGTGCCGCCCTGCGGCGAGCGCTTCGACGACCACCAGGGCCGCGAGCAGGGCGACCGGCAGCAGCTCCACCAGCCGTCTGACCCGGGGATGTTCGAGCGCCCGCGCCGGCACGAGGTAGCCGGCCAGCTTGAGCAGGTAACAGCCGACCGCCGTCGCGATGACGAGCGTCCACAGGCTCATCGGCGCCGGCCGGGGATCGTCGTGGCCAGCAGCAGCGCGGCGCAGGAGGCGAGTACCGGCACGCCGGGCGGGGTCAGCGGGATAAGCACGACGGCGATCGCAGCGCCGCCAAGTGCCACCCGCCGTTCGATCGCCCCGGCGCGCAACCGCGGAGCCAGCAGGGCCAGGAAGGCGGCGGGAACGACGGCGTCCAGGCCGAACCGGTTCGGATCGCCCAATGCGCTCGTCCCGACCGCACCGAGCAGCGTGGCAAGGTTCCAGAACACGAACACGCCGCCGAACGTCCACCAGAACGCGACCCGGGACAGCTGGGGCGATTTCTGGGCGATCGCCATCGCCGTCGACTCGTCGATCGTGCCGTGAGCAGCGAGCAGCCGGCGCAGGCCGCGTGCTTGCAACAACGGCGCCAGCCGCATCGCATACAGCGTGTTGCGCGAACCCAGCAGCAGTCCGCTGCTGAGCGCCGCGGCGAGAGACCCGCCGCCCGCCACCACACCGACAACGGCGAACTGAGTCCCGCCGGTGAAGGCCAGCAGCGAGAGCAGCGAGGTCTGCAGCACGGACAGGCCGGCGGCCACGGACGCTGCCCCGAACGCGAAGCCGTACGCACCGACCGCGAGTCCGACGCCCAGGGAGTCCCGGATGACCGAGGCCCGCGTGGGGTCGTCGGGAGCCGCGGTCATGGGCGTGGATCGTAACGACGGGCTGCGCCGTACCATCGAGGCCGTGCCCCAGCCCGACGAATCTGCCATCCGCGCCGCCCTCGCGACCGTCATCGACCCGGAGATCCGCAAGCCGATCACCGAACTCAACATGGTCGAGTCGATTGCGATCGGTCCCGACGGCGCAGTCGGCGTCACGGTGCTGCTGACCGTCTCCGGCTGCCCGATGAAGGAACAGCTGACCCGCGACACGACGGCTGCGGTGGCGCGGGTCGACGGCGTGCAGTCGGTGCAGGTCACGCTCGGGGTGATGAGCGACACGCAGCGCACCGCTCTGCGCACGCAACTGCGCGGCGACGCCCCCACCAACGAGATCCCGTTCGCCCAGCCCGGCTCGCGCACGCGCGTGTACGCCGTCGCGTCCGGCAAGGGTGGGGTGGGCAAGTCGTCGGTGACGGTCAACCTCGCGGTCGCATTGGCTCAGAAGGGGCTGTCGGTGGGCGTTCTGGACGCCGACATCTATGGCTTTTCGGTGCCGCGCATGCTGGGAGTCACCGGCAAGCCGACGCAGGTCGAATCGATGATCATGCCCCCGGTCGCGCATGACGTGAAGGTGATCTCGATCGGCATGTTCACGCCCGGCAACACTGCGGTCGTGTGGCGCGGGCCGATGCTGCACCGCGCGCTGCAGCAGTTCCTGGCCGACGTGTTCTGGGGCGACCTCGACGTCCTGCTCATGGACCTGCCGCCGGGTACCGGCGACATCGCGATCTCGGTGGCCCAGCTCGTCCCGTCCGCGGAGCTGCTGCTCGTCACCACCCCGCAGCTCGCGGCCCGCGAGGTGGCCGAACGGGCCGGATCGATCGCGCTGCAGACCCACCAGCAGATCGTCGGGGTCGTCGAGAACATGAGCTGGCTGGAAATGCCTGACGGATCGCGCATGGAGCTGTTCGGCAGCGGCGGCGGTCAGTCGGTCGCCGACTCGCTGGCGGCGTCCACCGGCACCAAGGTGCCGCTGCTCGGCCAGATCCCCATCGACCAGCAGGTGCGCGAGGGCGGCGACGACGGGTTACCGGTCGTACTCACGAACCCGGACTCCCCCGCGTCCATGGCATTGCGTGCCGTGGCCGACACTCTCGCGCGGCGCCAGCACAGCCTGGTCGGACGCTCGCTCGGCCTGGCGCCGGCGCGCTCCTGAACCGGCGGTCAGGTCGCGTCGGGGTCGAACGGAGCCTGCTCGCCGCGGCCCAACGGCCTGATCTCTGGCTTCTGCAGGTTGATCGCGACCACTTCGGTCTCGTCGGCGACGACCACCTCAGCTTCGGTCTCGTCGCCGAAGATCCCGCGCTGGATAGCTGTCCGGGCGTTGAAGCTCTGAAATTTGTCGGCGTCGTCGCCGAGGATCGCCCGCGTGATCGCGGTGCGCGGGTTGAGGTTGCGCAGGTCGACGTCGGCGAACTCCGGACCGAGCTCGTCGCGCAGTTGGGTCCGAGCGCCGGTGGCCAGGTCGCGCAACGTGCGGATCATCCGCGCGGCGTCCTTGGCCAGATCGGGCAGCCGATCCGGGCCGAGAATGATCAGCCCGACGACAGCGAGCACGATCAGCTCCATCGGACCGATGTTGAACATAGCCGTGAGTGTAGGCGGCGATCCTGGGAATGCCGGGGTGAGAAATCAGACGGATCCGAAACGGCTGCGGCCGACGAATTCTCAGTCGGAATCGAGCGTGATCTGCGCGGTCTTCTTGGCCGACCCGCGGAAGTACGTGACGCTGATCGTGTCCTTCGGCTTGTGCGCCTGCACGATCACCACGAGCTGGGGGTAACTGACGATCGGCTTGCCGTCGGCTGCGACGACCACGTCGCCGTTGCGCAGACCGGCCTTCGCGGCTGCCCCGGACGGCACGACCTGCTCGAGGTAGGCGCCCTGGTCCAGGCCGTCGTTCGCGGTCGCGCTGCGGCCGTGCGCCCCGAGCGAGGCGTGGACGGCCTTGCCCTTGGCGATCAGTTGCTGGGCGATGCCGCGGGCGTAGTTGATCGGAATGGCGAAGCCGATGCCACTGACCGAGCTCTGCTGGCCGTTCGGGTCGGTGGTGCCGAACGCGGCCGCGGAGTTGATGCCGACCACCGCCCCCGACGCGTCGACCAGCGCGCCGCCGGAGTTGCCGTGGTTGATTGCCGCGTCGGTCTGGATGGCGTCGATGTAGATCGCCTCGCCGGACACGGTGGGGATGGCGACCGCGCGCTGCAGGGCGGAGACGATGCCCTCGGTGACCGTGCCCTGAAGATCCAGCGGGGAGCCGATCGCGATTACCGGATCACCCACCGCGAGTTTGTCGGAGTCGCCCAGCGAGGCAATGGTGAGTTGGTCGTCGGGCACCTTGAGCACCGCTAGGTCGCTGGTCGGGTCGCGGCCGACGATCTGTGCCTTGGCCGTGGCCTCGTCGGCGAACGTGACGACGATCGTGCCGTCGCCGCTCGCCGCGTCCGCGACCACGTGGTTGTTGGTGAGCACGTAGCCGTGCTTCTCGAAGACGACACCGGAGCCCACTGCGTACTGCCGTGGGGTGGTGACCGCGATCGAGACCACGGCGGGGCCGACCCGCTTGGCGATGTCGGCGATCGAGCCCGGCGGCCGGTTGGCCGGGGTGCCGGTCTTGGCGAGCGAGACATCGCTGCGGTGCAGGGCGTCGCGGGCGTGCTTGGTCAGCCAGTAGCCGACGCCGCCGCCCAGCCCGCCCGCCACCAGGCCGATGATCGCCATGAAAACCACCGCGCGGAGCCCGACGCGGAACTTCGTGGTCACCGCCGCGGGTTCGTCCTCGGCCGGTGGTTCGACGACCAGGTCGTCGTCGGTTTCGGCGTCCTCGTCCGGGTTGACCTGCGCGGGACGCCCGCCGGTGAACACCGCGCCGCGCCCCAGCCAGAATGGCGACTTGGGGTCACGCCACGGATCACGCTGGGCGTCCTTCTTCCACCACGGCGATTCGGCCCGGCGCCCGGACGGGTCGAGGCGGGTGCCGGGGGCGGGGTCGAATCCGTCGACGGCGCCCTCGGCCGGGCCGAACGACTCGGTCAACGCGCGCGGCACGGGGGCAACCTCTGTCCGGTGCGGGGGCAACCGCTCTCCCGGCAACGGCTCGAATTCTCCGGCCCCCCGGGGTCGGCCGAAGACGGCTTGCTCCTGGGGCGAAACGGTGGGCGGAGGCGGCGTGTAGAGCGACTCGGCGCGGCGCGGCTCGAATCCGTCCGCGACACCGGGTGGGCGGGCGAATGCCTCCTCTGCGGGGGCCTGGCCCCCCGAGTCGGCGGCGTGACGGCCGTCCTGGTCGCTCACGCAGACTCCTCCAAGTTGATGACCTGTCCTACCGAGTCTGCCTCAGCCCGGGCGTAATTGCAGAACCGGTGAGATCAGTGACTGGGCAGCCCGGCGGGTCCGTTGATGTCGAGTTGGACGTAGCCGGCCGGGGTGACCGTGCCCGGCCCGGACTGCATGGGCTTCCACTTCTGAGCGGTGGCCTGGCCGGTGCTGCTGACCGCGAACAGGCTGGCGGCAGCCACCGCGGCGGCCGCGAGCAGAATCGGGCTGACCCGATGCTGGCGTCCGTCTTCGCGCTTCGGCGCGACCAGCGCGGCAGGAGTCATCGTCCCGAAGGCGGCGAACATGGCCGAGCCGTCCGGACCGATCGTCGTGGGCACGACGTTGATGGGGGTGGTGGTGGGCACCGACCGAAGTCGGTCGAGCAAGCCGCTCGGCAGCGGTGGCGCCGGGGCCGCGCGCAGCGCCCACACGGCTTCGCGCTGGACGGCGACCGCATACGCGCACTCGGGGCAGCCCGAGGAGTGCTTGCTGGCGCGGTCGCGGGCATGGCCGGAGAGCACGCCATCGGCGAAGGCCGCGACGGCTTCGTCGGACAGATGCTGGGAGCTCACGATTCAGCAGCCTCCAGTTGTGCGGTAGCGGATTCGCGGGCGGCGCCCGGCTCTTCCGGACGCAGCCCGGGTGCGCGGTGGGCCAGAGCCTGCCGCAGCAATACCCGGCCACGGTGGATGCGGGACCTTACGGTGCCGACCTTGATGCCCAGCGTCGCGGCGATC
>JAOPWD010000283.1 GCA_025965875.1 Pseudonocardiales bacterium | reverse complement strand
GAGATCCGACTACTCAAACCCACCGGCTAACTCAACGGCATTGGGAAAGCCCCACCCTGGCTCGACCCACAACAAACCCCACGCCGCAACCAAGCCCACGCACGGCCGCTCGTCTAAGGCCCAGGACGCCGAGTAATTGAAAGCGATTCGCAGGTACGGAGTGCTCGGTAGGTTGGCAGGGCCCCGCCAATCTAGGAAAGCGACCCATGACGTCTCCTGCCACCGGTCACAGCCATGACAGGCGACCCCGAGAACACGATCACGAGCAAGATCACCACGAGCACGATCACCACGAGCGCGACCACGAGCACGGGACCTCGGCGTGGTCGCGCCTCAGTCATGGTGTGTCGGGTCTGTTCGGCGGGCATTCGCATGACGCAGCCGACCAGGTGGACGAAGCGTTAGAGGCTGACGCCGACGGCCGGCGCGCGCTCTACATCAGCCTTGGCCTATTGGCCGCTACTGCGTTGCTGCAGGCCGTCGTTGTCGTCTTCACCGGCTCGGTGGCGTTGCTCGGCGACACCCTGCACAACTTCGCTGATGCGCTTACCGCAGTCCCGCTGTTGATCGCCTTCCGGCTGGCCCGCCGGCCTGCGACGGAGCGCTACACGTACGGCTACGGCCGGGCCGAGGACCTGGCCGGGCTGTTCGTCATCGCGATGATCACGCTGTCGGCGGCCTTGGCGGCGTGGCAGGCCATCGACCGGCTGATCCATCCACGCGAAGTGCATCATCTTTGGGCAGTTGCCATCGCCGCCATCATCGGGTTTCTCGGCAACGAATTCGTCGCGCAATACCGGATCCGGGTCGGACGTCGGATCGGCAGTGCCGCGCTCGTCGCTGACGGTTTGCACGCCCGCACGGACGGCTTCACCAGCTTGGCCGTACTCCTCGGAGCGGGCGGCGTCGGCCTCGGCTGGCAGCAGGCCGACCCGATCGTCGGCCTCCTGATCACCGTCGCCATCCTCGGTGTGCTCCGGTCCGCAATAGTGCAGGTGGGCGCTCGGCTGATGGACGCGGTCGACCCTGGCCTGGTCGGTCAGGCCCGGGCCGCCGTCCTCAGCGTGGACGGAGTCCAGGACGTCCGGGAACTGCGGATCCGCTGGATCGGCCACACCTTGCGTGCGGAGGTTGATGTCATCGTCGCGGCGGAGCTGACCGTGGGCCAAGCCCATGACCTCGCCCATCACGCGGAAGCTCACTTGCTCGCCCAGGTGCGGCGGCTGACCGCCGCCAATGTCCACGCCAGCCCAGCCGGTGCCCACTGAGACCGTCGCCGCGGTTCGGGCCACTACAGTGACGTAGCCATGTTGACGCTGCTCGGCTGGATCGCGGTGGCCGTGCTGATCGGTGCCAACGCGCTTTTCGTTGCCGCCGAATTCGCGCTCACGTCCGTCGACCGGTCCAAGCTCACCCGCTTGGCTAGCGAGGGGGACCGGCGCGCGCAGAACGTGCTCGCGGCGGTCCGGGAGCTGTCGTTCCAACTCTCCGGCGCCCAACTCGGCATCACCATCTGCTCACTACTGCTCGGGTTCGTTGCCGAACCAGTCATCGCCAGCGCATTGGAGTCGATGTTTCATGCGTTCGGCCTGCCTGCGGGCGCTGTGAAACCTGTATCGCTGGCGCTTGCCCTGCTGGTGGCAACTATCGCCCAGATGCTGTTCGGCGAGCTGATCCCGCAGAACTTGGCGCTCGCCCGATCTCTTGGAGTTGCCCGCGCGATCGTGCCGCTGCAGCGAGGCTTTTCCCGAATCTGCCGGCCGGTCATCGCCGCCTTCAACAACACCGCGAACGCGATCGTGCGAGCGCTCGGCGTGGAACCAGAGGAGGAGCTCCGATCGGCGCGTACGCCCGGTGAGCTGAGCCAGCTGTTCGGTTCCTCAGCCGAGCGCGGACTGCTGCCGGCGCACACTGCGCGCCTGCTCAACCGAGCGCTTCGCTTCGCCGACAAGAACGCCGAGGAGGTCATGACCCCACGGGTGCAGCTCGTAGCGCTGCGCGTCGGGCAGACCACCGCCGACCTGATGGACCTGGGCCGAAGCTCCGGCCGGTCGCGGTTCCCGGTGTACGACGAGGACCTCGACGACATCGTCGGCGTCGTGCACATCAAGCAGGTCTTCGCCATCCCGCCAGAACAGCGCCCGCAGACGGCGATCGAAACGCTGATGCAACCGCCGCTGCGAGTGCCTGCCTCGCTCGGCAGCGACGCACTGCTCACTGAGCTGCGCGCCCATGAATTCCAGCTCGCTGTGGTCATCGACGAATATGGCGGAACGGCCGGCGTCGTGACCACGGAAGACCTGGTGGAAGAACTCGTCGGTCAGGTGGTCGACGAGCACGACGAAGCCGAAGCCCCTGACGTGCTGCCGCTGTCAGACGGCAGCTGGTCCGTGTCGGGCCGGCTGCACAAGGACGCGTTCAGCGAAATCGGACTCGAGGCGAGCGGCGGGCACTACGACACCATCGCCGGCCTGCTCCTGGAACAGCTCGGCCGGATCCCGGTGGGCGGCGAGAGCGTCGTGGTGGGTGACTGGCGGCTGACCGCTATGCGCATGGACGGCAACCGAATCGATCGAGTTGCCGTCACCCCGCATGGCCAAGGTCTGTCTCACGAGTGGGACGGACGGCAATGACTCTGCTCTTGGGGGTGATCTTCCTCCTCGGCAATGCCTTCTTCGTCGGCGCGCAATTCGCGTTGATCACCGTCCGACGCAGTCAGATCGAGCCGCGGGCGAAGTCCGGGAACCGGGCTGCCCGCATCACTCTCGCGCAGATCCGTGACCTCTCCCGGATGCTGGCCGGCTCGCAACTCGGTATCGCGATCTGCTCACTAGGACTCGGCGCCGTCGCCGAACCCACGGTGGCACACCTGCTCGAGAGTGGCTTCGACGCGGCTGGGCTGCCCCGCGCCATGCTGCATCCGATCGCGTTTGTCATTGCCCTGGCGTTCGTGGCGTTCTGCCACATGGTGCTGGGCGAGATGGTGCCGAAGAACCTCGCGCTGGCCGGACCCGTCAGCGCCGCGCTCACTCTGGGGCCGCCGATGGCGGCCTGGGTATGGCTGACCAGACCCGTCCTGGTGGTTGTCAACGGACTCGCGAATGCCGTGCTCAGGCTGATCCGAGTCGAGCCGGCCACCGAACTGGGCGGCGGCTACACGGCCGACGAACTGACCGACGTCATCGCCGAATCGGCCGCCGGAGGGCACCTCGATGCGGCCGAGCAGCAGCGGCTCACCCGCGCGCTCTCGCTCGACCGCCGCAACGCGGGCAACATCACCATCGCCTGGCCGGAACTCACGACTGCAACCGACACCACAACCGCTCGTGAGCTGGAAACCCTCGCCGCGACAACGGGATTCTCCCGGTTCCCGGTACGCAAGGAAGAGGAAGTGCTCGGCTACCTGCACGCGAAGGACGTCCTCGACGTGTCGCCCGCCGACTACGACGAGCCCTTGGCGCCGCAGTTGCGCCGCCCCATCGTGGTGATCCGGGCGCAGCTCGCGCTGACGGCGACCATGACCGCGATGCAGGGTGCCGGAAGCCATCTCGGACACGTCACCCACGACGGCAGCAGCCTCGGAATCGTCACCATGGAAGACGTGCTGACGCAACTCATCGGCGATACCAGCGAAGGCAGTGACACGGCCTGACGCTGCACCCGCGAGTGGTCACCTGGAATGGGTACCGCCGGCATCGGGTACCGCGGCATACGCCCGTACCGGGAAGGTCCCGAAGCGCGCGAAGCGGGGCGGCGCGGCGGTGAACTGCGCGCCGGTGGGCGGTAGCTGGTCGAGGCCGGTCAGGTGTTCCACGATGGGGATGCCGGCGGCGAGCAGTTGGGAGTGCGCGGGGCGGTGGCCGGCGCTGGTGATCTCGTCGATGTTGACGGCGTCGATGCCAACCAGTCGGGCGCGGTGTTCCACCAGCCACGCGGCACCGTCCGCGCTCAGATACGGGGCGTCGTCGGCGTAGCCGGGCGTGCCCCAGTGTTCGTCGCCGCCGGTGTGCAGCAGCACGGCCCGGTCCGTGACCTCGAGCGCAGCCATCGCGCCGACGTCCACGGCTCGCGATCCGGAACCGATGGTACGGACGACGACGGTGGGCAGGTCGGCCAGCGACGTCAACGGCAGGCCGGCCAGGTCGGTGCCGTCGGCGTAGCGGTGGAACGGGCTGTCCAGATAGGTGCCGGTGTTGCCGACCATGCTGACCCGGTCGATCGCGAACTGCGTCCCGGGCGCGTAGACGTCGCGGGAGGCCTCGCGGGTCAGGTGCGGCGACACCTCTGGACCGGGCAGGCCGGGGTAGGTGATCATGCCCGCGGTGATGACGTGGTTGAGCTCGACCCATCGCCATCCTGTTGCGGCGGCGGCGTTTCCCGCGTCGCTCGGGCCACCGCGGGTGCCCTTGTGCGCTTCCGGGAACACGCGCAGCCCACGGACCTCGACCCGGTCCGACATCAGCAGGCCCAGCGACGTCACGAACAGGACGGCAACCTCCGCCTCGCCCACGTCCGGGCCGGGCACGTCGACGCGGAAGCCTTCGGCCTGCAGGTTGCCCCCGTTGGAGAAGGTCACGGTGGCGTCGAATTCGGCGCGGTACTGCTCGCTCGTCATGCGGCCAGCCTGCCCCTCCAGCGGCGGCAGGTGAAGCGGTCAGCCCGCGCCGACCGCCACCGGTTCGGGAACGAGTACCGGCAGGCGGCGCGGCGTCATCCCCAGCGCGGTGACCGCGGCCAGGACGCTGATCACGGCGCACGCCGCCCAGCCGCTCTGGAACGCGCGATGGGCCGCGTCGTAGCCGACGGGTATGCCGAGCAACGCCACCAACAGACTGACGCCGAGCACGCTGCCGACCTGCCGGCTCATGGTGACCACCGCGCTGCCGGTCGCGGCACGCGCCGGCGGCAGGTCCGCTGTGGCGCTGGACAGGATCGTCGGCAGCGCCAGGCCGACACCCGCCCCGCCGACCAGCCAGCCGGGCAGCAGTTGGCTGGCGTAGGCAGGATCGCGGCCGACCGAGGTGAGCATGATCAGCGCACCGCTCGCCGAGAGCAGGCAGCCCGCGGACGCCACGACTCCGATACCGACACCACGTTTGATCAACAGACTGGCGATGATCGCGAACACCGGCACCATCAGCGGCCCGGGCGCCACCTCCAGCCCGGTGCGCAGCGCGGACGCGCCCCAGACCTGTTGTAGCCACAGCACGGCGCACAGCAGGTTGGCGGCGAACGCGGTCGAGAACGCGAGCGCGGTCACGTTGGACCACGCGAAGCTGCGCACCCGCAGCAACGCCGGTTCCACGACCGGCACCGCGTGATGCACCGTCCGGTACCAGAACAGGGCGCCGCCCAAGGCGGCAGCGGCGAACGCGCTCAGCGTCCCGCCACTCGTCCAGCCCCACGGGGTGCCTTGCACCAGACCAAGCGCCAGCGCCCCGACGCTGATCGCAGCCAGCACCGCTCCGACCAGATCGGGCACCGGACCGGCGTCCGGGTCGCGGCTGTCCGGGACGATCCGCACCGTCGCGGCCAGGGCGAGCAGGCCGACCGGGACGTTGACCAGGAACACCCACCGCCACGACGTCTGCACGAGCAAGCCGCCGACGACGGGCCCGGCCGCCGCCGCGAGCGCGCCGGTCGCCGCCCAGATCCGCACCGCGTTGGCCCGTCGCTCGGGCGCGAAGACGGCCAACAACAGGCCGAGGCTGGTCGGGGTCAGCGCCGCAGCCCCGACGGCTTGCAGCACCCGCGCGAACACCAGCACGCCCAGCCCAGGTGCGGCGGCGCACAACGCGCTCGCCGCGGTGAACAGCGCGAGCCCGGCCAGGAAGCCGGCCCGGCGGCTGGTGCGATCGGCCAGCCGGCCGAGCGGCACGAGCAGTGCGGCGTACACGATCGCGTAGCCGTTGAGCACCCACGACAAGCTGCTCAGCGATGTGCCGCCGAAGTCGCGGCCGATGTCGTCGAAGGCGACGTTGACGATGAACAGGTCGAGGCTGGCCACGAAGGCGGCAGCAGACGTGACGACGAGGACTCGTCCGGGCCGGACGTTGGTGTGGTCGACGGCGATGCGCACGAGTCCTCCGGCTGACTTGTGTCGAATAGAGTCAGCGGACCTTAGCAGGCTGACTCAAGTCAGCGCGAGTCAGGTAAGGTGCGCGCATGGAGAACGAGTTCGACCTCACGCGCCACCGCGACGCCTACGGGTCGGCGCACTGCTCGATCGCGCGGGCGCTCGAAGTGGTGGGCACCCGCTCGGCCATGCTGGTGCTGCGCGAGGCGTTTTACGGCACCCGGCGCTTCGACGATTTCGCCCGCCGCGTCGGCGTCACTGAACAGGTCGCGTCCACCCGGCTCAAGGCGCTGGTGGACGAGCGCATGCTGACCCGCGAGCCGTACCAGGAGCCCGGTCAGCGCACCCGGTTCGAATACCGACTGACCGACAAGGGGCGCGACCTCTACCCGGTGCTGGTGTCGCTGCTGCAGTGGGGCGACGCCCACAACCCCGGCCCGGACGGTCCGCCCATCCGCCTGCAACACCGTGACTGCGGCGCGCCCGTCACCGTCGAGGTGCGCTGCGCGGCCGGACACGAACTGCGGGCGCGCGACGTCGAGGTGCTGCCCGGCCCCGGCGTGCGTGCCGCCCGGAAGCGGCGGGCCACCACGTCCTGAACTCCAGCCGCTCTATCGCCAGCGCGACCGGTCCGCTGTCCTAGGTTGGCCGGGTGGCACGCGACCGAACCGACCTGGCGACGCTATTGCAGGATGCCAGCCACGGCCGGTTCCCCGACCCGGACGGCGAATGGCATCGGATCCCGTTGTGGCGACCCGGCGTGGAGGCGATCGTGGCGTTCACGGGGCACGCCTACTTCGCGGTGGCCGATGACGTCGCCGAGCGGCGGATCGACGAACTCGGCGCCGACGGCTTCGGCGGTGCGCACGCCCCGTCCGTCATCACGGCCCTGGCCGGTCCGGGCGCCTGGATCGACAGCTTGGACCTCGTCTTGATTACCCGGACGCCGGAGAGTGGCACCGGCCGGCTCGTCGAGCGCCCCGACCTCGTCGATCATCCCCGCGTGCGCCACGCCGGCCGGATCCGCGACGATGTGCACGTGCTCGGCTACCCGGAGATCGACAACCCGTCGTTGGTCACGGTGGCCCGCGGGCTGGGCGGCCTGCCCGAGCTCGGCATCCAGGCCAACGAAGCCACCGACGGGGCGGGCCTGCTGCGCGAGGCCCTGGCGACACTGCCTGGCGACCAGCTCGTCGTAGCCGGCGTGGCCCCGGGCAATGCCCGAGCCCTGCGCACGTTCCTGCGGGTCGGGTTCGAGCCCGTCGCCAGCGTGCAGGTGTACTGCCGGGCCGGTTAGTTCGGCGCACACCGAACCGTGGCACCCGTAACGTCTCCGCCATGACGACGTCCGCCGCCGTGGATGACGCCCGCTGCCCGGCTGCCCGGCAGAGGTGCGACCGCGGCTCCTGGATGATCATGGAAGCCAGGCGAGTGCAGCGACGTCAACGGCGACGCGGTGCACTGCCGTGAGCGCCGACGCTCCCCGTCTGCCCGACGGGTTCGTCGATCCACTCGACCGGGACCAGGTCACGGCGGTGCTGGCGGCGGTACGGGCCAGCCTCGATCAGCGCGGCCTGCTCGACCTGCTGGCGCGGCTGCCCGGGCTGACGGTGGACCCGGGGCACCCGGGCAAGTTGCTGCGCGCCGCCGTAGCGCCGTCGATAACCGGCGGAGACGACATCGTGCGGCTCGCGACACCGGTCATTCGGGAACACGTCGTTGGCGGGGTGGTGCTCAGCCGGACACCAGTGCCGGCGAGTGGCCTGGCCACGGTGCTCGCCGGGATGGTCTGCCGGGCTGTTCGCCGCGACGGCACCCGCGAGGACGTCAGCGTCGCCCTCACCGCCGCGCGCGACGCGGTCGCGCCCTAGTCCAGGCTCAGCGCGGGTCGGTGAGCGGCAGTACCAGCGTCGGCTTGCTGATCAC
>JAOPWD010000467.1 GCA_025965875.1 Pseudonocardiales bacterium | reverse complement strand
CCCGCTCCCCCGCTACCAAGACCAACGGAGATGCGATGAAAGAGATTGATCTCGAGTTGGACGACGGCCGCACGCTGCATCTCTACGACACGGGCGGCGGCGGGGCCGACGAGCGGCTGGTCGTGTTCTGGCACCACGGCACGCCGAATGTGGGCCCACCTCCCGAACCACTGTTCCCGGCCGCGGACCGGTTCGGCATCCGCTGGGTGTCTTACGACAGACCCGGATACGGCCGGTCGACCCGCAACCCGGGCCGGAACCTGGCATCGGTCGCCCGAGATGTGGCGCGCATTGCCGACGCGCGTGGCATTGACCAATTCGCGGTGATGGGTCACTCCGGCGGTGCTTCGCACGCGCTGGCCTGTGGCGCGGTGCTCACCGACCGCGTCCTGGGTGTGCTTGCCCTGGCCGGTCTGGCCCCACTTGGCGCGAAGGGCCTCGACTGGTTCGGGGGCATGTGCGAGTCGGGGGTCGCTTCGCTACGCGCGGCCACCGACGGACGCGCGGCGAAGGAAGGCTACGAGGCATCGGGCGCCGAGTACGACCCGGAGTTCACTCCAGCCGATCTCGCCGCGCTCTCGGGGCCGTGGTCCTGGCTGGGCAGCGTAGTCGGCCCGGCGGTGGCCGGCGGGCCGGGCGGGCTGATCGACGACGACCTGGCCTACGTCGCGCCGTGGGGAGCCGATCCCGCGCAGGTGCGCGCGCCGACCCTCGTGCTGCATGGTGACCAGGACCGGGTCGTGCCCAGCTCGCACGGTGAATGGCTGGCCCGACACTGCCGATCGGCGGAGCTGCGCGTGTGCGCGGGTGACGGACACATCTCGGTGCTCAACGCCAGCGAATCGGCGCTGGAGTGGCTCAGCGAGCAGGCAACCCGAAGCTGACCGCGTCGGCTCGTCAACGTGCCGCAAAGCGGCAACCCTTCCCCGTCCTGACCCCACGACGGGCAGACCCGCGCCTAGGCTCGTGGGATGCGGCCAAGCTCGTTGACGATCGTTGACGCTGCGAACGTGGTGGGTTCCCGCCCGGACGGATGGTGGCGGGACCGTGCCGGTGCCGCGCGCCGGTTGGTTGAGAGCATCGCCCGCGCGCACCCCTTCGACGGTGAGACCGCGGTCGTCCTCGAGGGCAAAGCGCGAGCGGGCGTGCCGGAGGGCGACCTGGACGGTGTCCGGGTGATCCACGCAGCAGCGTCCGGCGACGACCGGATCGTCGAGATCGTCGCATCCGAGGCGGCGCTACCCGAGGCGCGCCCGGTCACCGTCATCACGTCCGACCGGGAGTTGCGGGATCGGGTCGCGGCTCACGGGGCACGCAGCCTTGGCGTGCGCGCACTTCGAAGCCAACTCGAAACCGATGACCGCCCTCCCCAGCGCAACGGCGGTGCCGACCGGCCCAACGCTGACCGGGCCTGACGAGGGCGACCGGGCGCCGGCCATCGCAACGAGCGACGGGCCGACGACCGGCCGGAGATCCCGGTACTGGTGCAACAGTGGGTTAGTAGACGCTCACGCCGTACACCGAGAGTGCCTCGGTGACCGGCTGGAAGTACGTCGTACCGCCGGAGGTGCAGTTACCGCTGCCGCCCGAGGTCAGGCCGAGCGCCTTGGTGCCGTCGAACAGCGCGCCACCCGAGTCGCCACCCTCGGCGCACACGCTGGTCTTGATCAGACCGGAGACCGACCCCTCTGCGTAGTTCACCGTGGCGTTGACGGCTTGCACCGTGCCGCTGTGCACGTGCGTCGTGCTGCCGCTGCGCTTCACCGACTCGCCCACGAACGCGTTTGCGGACGAAGTGATGTCCTGCGTGCTGCCGTTGTAAAGGTCGACCGTGCCGGGATGCGTGGCGCTGCTGGTGTAGCGCACGATCGCGTAGTCATTGCCCGGGAAGCTGCTGCCTGCGGTGCTGCCCAGTAGTGCGGTCTTGGCCGAGTTGCTGTACCAGGTGGACGCGATGTTGCCGCAGTGCCCGGCGGTGAGGAAGTAGTAGGTAGTGCCGGAGCGGACATTGAAGCCCAGCGAGCAGCGGTATTGCCCGCCGTAGATCGCGTCACCGCCGCTGATGCGCAGGCTGAAGGTGCCAGCCACGCGCTCGATCCGCGCTGCGCTGCCGTACTTGGCTGTGGCCGCCTTGACCTTGGCCAGCTTGGCGCCGGTCACGGTCTGGTCGACTGAGACGACGACCTGGTCGGTCATCGGGTCGACTGCCCATGCGGTGCCGGCGATCCGAGCGGAACCGTTCAGCGCGCTGGTCACCGCGTTGAGGTGCGCGGCACCGAACTTGACCAGCTTCGGGGTCGCGCCGGCTGCGCGGACCTGTGCTGCGGCTGCCGCGTTGGTGACTGTGACCACGGTGCGACCGCTTGCGTCGACGTACGAGCCGGCCGAACTGGCACCGAGATTGTGAGCGACCGCGTTGGCAGCGGCGGGGGTGGCGGGGACCGTGGGTGCGGCCTGCGCCGAGTGCGCGGCGAACAGGGTGCCTGCCGCCAGTCCAGTTACCGCGAGGGTGACCGCGGCGTTTCGCAGATAGGTTCGGGTTGGTCTCAAAACGAGCCTCCTGTGGGATGTCGGAGCGCCGGGTTAGCGCGCCGAACGCAGGATCACCTCGACCGCCTTGCCAGCCATGTCGCGACGCCCGTGCCCCGAAATGGACAAACAGCATGCAAGGGACCAATGCCGATCCTGAGACATTACTAACACAGAACGGGCTAGGTAAACAAGGTTCTCACAACGGGGACGGCGTGCCATGGACGTGCCCCGGGAGCTGGGCAGCTCCCGGGGCACTGTGGTGGATCAGCGTGGTGCGCTGGTGAACCAGCTTGATCAGGACGCGCGGATCCCCCAGGTCTGAACCTCATATGGCGGACCGCTGCTCGTGGCATTGTCGCGGATGTTCGCGAGATTCGCGTACGCCGCGAGGAACGTCGGCTTCTGGAACAGCGGCAGGTTGTACGCGTCCGCGGTGAGCAGGGCGTCCGCCTTGTTCAGGTCGTCCTGCACGTTTGCCGGGTCCGTCTCGGTGGACGACTTGTCGATCAGCGCCTCGACGGCGGGGTCGTTGTTCTTGCCGTAGTCCCCGCCACCCTTCAGCTTGAAGAGTTGCTGGGCACCGGCCACCACGAACGGCGCGCCGGTCCAGGCGAAGATGATCAGGTCGAAGTCACCCGAGTCCAGGGTGCCGCCGAGGTCGTCCAGCGGGGTGGGCTTGACCGTGATGCCCAGGGCACCGAGCTGTGCCTGCAGCAGCTGGCAGGACTGCTGACGCAGCGTGTTGCCAGCGGTGAACGAGCACCGGATCGAGACGGCAGTCCCCGCCTTGTTCTTCAGCGCCGAGCCCACCCCGGTGTAGCCGGCGTCGGTCAGCAGCTTCTTGGCCTTGGCCAGATCGCCGGAGCCCTGACCTGTGGCGGTCACGTTGTCCTTGTAACCGGGCTGGCCGGGGACGTACATGTGGTTGTTCAACGGCTTGGCGCCCGGGACGAACTGCCCGATCGTCTTGTCGATGACCCCCTGCCGGTTGATCGCGGTGAAGATCGCGGTACGCAGCACCTTGTCGCTGAGGACCTTGCCGGTGGTGTTGAAGTCCAGGTGCTCCCAGACGAGGCCCTTGCCCAGGTAGGAATCGACGCCCTGCAGGCCGCCGGCCTGCGTGACGATGTCGGCGTTGGGCTGCGGGTAGATCGCCTGCACCTCGTTGTTCTGCAGCGCCGGGACTTCCTGGGTCTGCTCGGTGATGATCCGGAAGATCAGCTGGTCGAGGCTGGGCTTGACCGCGCCGTACCACTTCGGGTTCGGGACCTCGGTCACCGACGTGTCCTTGACCTCGGCCTTCACCATGTACGGGCCGGACGAGTACGTCGGCTGGGTCTTGTCCAGCCAGTTGTAGGAGGCAGCCAGACCGGCCGGCGTGGTGAGGTCGCCGTGCTGAGCGGCAATATGCGCTGGGTAGAGCGTGCCGAACATGCTCTGCCAGTCGCTGTAGGGCTTCTTCATGACCACGGTGACGGTCTTGCCGTTGTCGGAGCCGGTTAGCGACGCGATCTGGTCGTAACCCGCGGTGCTGGCCGCGGTGCAGTCCTTGCACGTCGCGCCGTCGGAAGTGTCCTTCTGGTACTGGAAGTCCTTGACGTCGATCGGCTGGCCGTCGCTCCACTTTGCTACAGACTTGATCTTGTAAACCAGGGTCTGCGGGCTGGCCTTGGTCTGCTCGGCCGAGGTCATCATGTCGGTGTTGAGCACCGGCTTGAGATCGGGGTTCGCGGTGAAGGCCCCGCCGACGATGCCGTCCATCACCTCGGCGAACTCAAAAGTGTTGGAGTTCGACGAGTTGATGTTCCAGCCCGTGAGCGTCTTCTCCAGCGTGTAGGTGATTGAGCCACCCTTCTTGGTCTTCGCGGTGTTGCAGTCGTTAGGCGACTTCGCGCAATCGGCGAACATGCCGGTGCCCTTGGTGCCGGACGTGTCGACATTATTGCTGCCGCCGCCCTTTCCACCCTTGCTACTGCTGCAGCCGGTGAGCGCGAGTGCAAGCGCCGCCAACCCCGCAACTAGTGCTTTGCCCTTGTGGACTCTCACTGGTGAGTGACCTCCTGTGTACTGGCGCGCAGACGATCTGTCCGGCGGCCCGATGGCACAGTCAAATACCAGTGGGACGCCTACCGCAAGCACACACGTCGATCGTGACCAAGTGGTAACAGAGCAGACACGGGTCACGTTGCGGACAATCAACCGTCCCTTTTGCGGCGATCTGCGAGGAATGGGAAATCAGCTCGAATGGACATAACGGACTCGGCCGTAGCGTCGGCGACGAGTACCGCCTCGCCCATGCTGGCCTCGGCGAGGGTGCGTCCGTGCGGGTCGATGATCGCCGAATCACCCACGTACCGGAGGTCTTTGACGGCCCCGACGCGGTTGACCCCAAGGACATAGGCCTGGTTCTCGATGGCTCGGGCCCGCAACAGCGTTCGCCAGTGCTCGCGGCGCGGCTCGGGCCAATTCGCCGGGACGACGTATAGATCAGTGTCGTCGGCACGATCCCAGAACTCGTCGGCGAAGCGGAGGTCGTAGCAGACGAAGAGGGTCACCCGGAGGCCTTCGACCTCGACGGTGACGTGCTGCTCGCCCGCGGTGTAGCGCTCGTGCTCGCCGGCGTAGCTGAACGGGTGGATTTTCGGGTACCGGTGCACCTCCCCTGCCGGGGTCGCGAGCACGGCGTTGTTTCGGTAGTTTCCGTCCGGGCCGCGCTGCGCGATCGATGCGACCAGGTGTGTGCCGTGCTCGCGGGCCTGCTCGAGCAGGAACGTCTCGGACGGGCCACCCTCGTCCTCGGCGATCCGCTCGGGCTGCATCGAGAACCCCGTCGCGAACATCTCGGTGAGGGCGATGAGCCGGGCGCCGGACGCAGCCGCCTGGGCAATGAGCGGGGTGACGTGGCGGCGGGTGGCCGCGGCGTCCTCCCACACGATGTCGTGCTGGATCGCGGCGACCTTCACGGATGTGCCTCCTTCAGTCTGCGTAAGGCCTCGTCAATCACATTCGGCCGCTTGCAGAAGGCGAATCGGACGAAGCTGTCACCGGCGGACGAGTCGTAAAAGACGCTGCTCGGGATCGCGACCACCCCGGCCCGGCGGGGCAGCTCGCGGCAGAACTCGACGGCGTCAGCGTGGACGTCGACCGTGGCGAAATACGTGGCCTGCGGGCTGACGACGTCGTATCCCAACGAAGCGAGGCCGTCGCAGAGCAGGTCGCGCTGCCGCTGCAGTTGGGTGGCGATACCGCCGTAGTAGGCGGCGCCGGCCGATAGCGCCTGAGCGACGGCGGGCTGGAACGGCGCGCCGTTCACGTAGGTCAGGAACTGCTTCACGGTGCGCACGGCCGCAAGCAGCGGCGGTGGCGCGCAGACCCAGCCGATCTTCCAGCCGGTCACGCTGAACGTCTTTCCCGCGCTGCTTATCGTGACGGTTCGCTCGCGCATCCCCGGCAGGGTGGCAATGGGCTGGTGCAGCCGACCGTCGAACGTGAGGTGCTCGTACACCTCGTCGGAGATGACCGTCAGATCGTGCTCGCCGGCCACCTGCGCGATGACCGCGAGTTCGCGCGGGCTGAACACCTTGCCGGTGGGATTGTGCGGTGTGTTGACCAGGATCGCCTTGGTCCGCCGGGTGACGGCCTGGCGCAGGGCATCCGGGTCGAACCCCCAGCCGTCGCCGTCGCGCTCGAGGGTGACCGTGCGGCGGCGGGCCCCGGCCAGCGCGATGCAGGCGGCGTAGGAGTCGTAGTAGGGCTCGAACAGCACGACGTCATCACCGGGCCCGGCCAGCGCGAGGATCGAGGCCGCGATGGCCTCGGTGGCGCCGGCCGTGACGAGCACTTCGGTGTCCGGAGAGTAGTCCAGCGCGTAGTGCCGCTGCTGATGAGTCGCGATCGCGTGGCGCAGCGCCGGGATACCTGGCCCGGGCGGGTACTGGTTGTGCCCGTCGTAGATCGCCCGAGCCGCGGCGGCGAGCAGTTCGGGCGGGCCGTCGGTGTCCGGGAATCCCTGGCCGAGGTTCACGCTGTTCGTGCTGATGGCCAGCGCGGACATCTCGGCGAAGATGGTCGTGCCGAAGGCCTGCATGCGCTCGACCAGGGGATTTGCACTTAACACGAACCCGAGGTTATCGGTTTGTTCGAGATGCGGCGTGGGTAGCCATTTGTCATGCCACAGCAAGCCTGGAGTGCCAAGCGCGAGCGTCAGTACGAACACATCGAAGAGGGGCTGGAACAGCGCGGCCGCAGTAAGAAGGTCGCCAAGGAGATCGCGGCGCGCACGGTGAACAAGGAGCGGGCGCGGGCCGGAGAGGCCCGGCAGGTGAGTAAGACGTCGACCGACGACATCTCGTCGTCGCGGCGCGGCGGGCTGCGCTCGCACTCCGGCTCGGGTGGGCGCACCCGCGACCAGCTCTACTCGGAGGCCAAGGCCAAGAACGTCGAGGGCCGCTCCAAGATGACCAAGGCCCAACTGGAGAAGGCCGTCGGCCGCTGAGCCCCCCGCCCCCGCTTTGCACCTTTCCGCGCCCCGAATCGGCCCAAATAGGGGCGCAGGAAGGTGCCAAGCGGGGGGCGGGTGAGCGAAAATCGCGCGCCGTCGTCCACAGA
>JAOPWD010000450.1 GCA_025965875.1 Pseudonocardiales bacterium | reverse complement strand
AAGCCCGGGGCACTGACTTGCGCAGCGCGCGGCCCGCGGCCCACCGGGCGTCCGCGGTCACACGCTCCGTCCCGCCCCCTGGCCCGTGGCCTGCGTTGCTCATCGGGTGCCTGTCAGTGCGGTGACGTCGGCGGGTGGCCGAGCCGGCTGGGGACCTCGGCTGACAGCGCCACCTTGTCGCGGAGAGCCTGCTGTGCGGCCGCGCCGACAGCCGACGGCGCCACGAGACCATTCGAATTGACCTGCAAGCCCGCACGCGCGTGCTTCAGGGCGCGGATAACCCTGAGCATTGGCATCTCGGGAAACTCGTTGAACAACTCAATGACAACACGGAGCAGCTGTGCGTCGTAGGACCGTTTGATGTCCTGGCGCGAAGACAGCGAAGACATTTGACCTCCAAGTGGTGGCACGGCTCCGAATCGCAGGCTCACGATGTGCGACCCGTGACCGGGGTCGCGGGATCTTTTGTGACCGCCGGGACGATCCGGTAGTCGGCGCGGTACACCAGATTGTGCAGATCGCCGGACGCGATGGCCTGAAGTATGGATGACTGGGCCGCCGCATCTTCGTCGCTGAACACGTTCAGCGGCCAGTCATGGACTGTCGACCCTCGAAGATGAGGATGGTGGAACGTGGCTCCGAAATAGGCGTAGAACGCGATCGGCGGAACACGAGCTGCCCGTTGATCAGGCCAGCTCAGAGCCCAGGATGCTTCCAACCCTCCATCCGCTGTGCGTCGCAATCCGGTCTCGGTGAGCTGACCTGTGTCGAGCAGCAAGATCGTGTTCATTTCGGTGAGCACCTGGCGGGCGATGGGAGCGAGCAGTCGCACTGCCTTCTTGAAATGGGCTTCCTTGTCCTCACGACTTGCGGAGCCGCCGTGTGTGCCGTCCCGAAGATCCTCAAAATGGCGGATCAGGCTGGTGATGTATGCGGGCCGCACGCTCTCTGGCATGGCGTACCTCCTAGCGAGAATCAGCTGCGTGGGCGATCGCTCAGGGCTGGTGGCCGTAGCCGCCCTGCTGCGGGTAGGCATCCTGATCCGGACCGTCACCTCCTGGCATCCTCGCCAGCAGCTCACGGGCACGTTCGGCGAAACGATGCTCGACCAACACCTCGTATTTGGTGGCGATCACCTGGGTCGCGGAGGAGAAGTCACGGGCGCCTCCGCGCGTCAACACGGTGAATCCGATCTGGCCCCAGACCAGCCAGAACACCGTTCCGAAGATCACCACGCTAATGATGAAACCGAGCTGATTGCCCCTGCCGAACAAGGCGAAAGCCAACCCGACGAACAGTCCCGTCCACGCGCCTGACATGGCACTCGCGGCTGCGACACGGGCACGGGTTAGGCGCCCGGTGACCCGTTCGACCGACTTGAGGTCGGTGCCCACGATCGCCATGTTCTGTACGTCGAACTCGCTGTCCGCGAGGTAGTCCACGACGTGCTGGGCCTGCTCGTAACGCTCGTATGCTCCCAGCGACGTCGGGTACTCGAGGTCGAGGGTGCGCCGGGGGAAGCTCGAAGTCATAGCCATATCGCAAACCTGCCTGTCGGATGGCGGCTGTGCGCTCCACTCGTCGGAAGAGCATCGCTCTTGCCGACATAACTCATGCCACGCACTCTTGCCGGTGTTGACGGACTGAGTTCACCGTAGGAACCAGCAGACCGTGCTCGCATCCGTGAACTCCACACACTGCCTAGCGCCGAAGCAACGCTTCGGCGCCACAGACCTAGCCGCACATCTGTGGGCGAGAGGTCGATTCGCGGGTGAAGCGTGGCGGACCGGCAAAGGCGATCATCGCGTCGGTCATGCGCAGTTGCACGCCGGCTGACCTTTGCTTGGCCACCGCCGGCAGGGCCGGGTGGCGCGCGGTGTCGGGCTGGGTTCGGCTCACCTGCCGGGTTCTGTCATCCACCGGCAGGCGATGGGGCGGCGCCGCGGAGATTTGCTCCGATCACCAGTGAAGAGATGCCAGCCACGATGCTGAACAGGCCGTACACCTCAGCGATCGTGACGGCACCGACGTCGGGCTGTACCGCTAACACCAGACCGAACACCAGACCGAGCGCTACCAAGATGAGGCCGGTCGAGCCGAGCAGCGCCCGCTCACCGACAGTCTCCCCGGCGCTGAAGGCGCGCAACGACTCGAAGAAACCGACGATGAATGCCCACCCGGCCACGAGAACGGCGAGCACGTACGCAGTGATGCCCGGCCAGACGAGCGCACCGACGCCGGCAGCAACGTCGATAACCGACAGCACCAATCCGCCGGACACAGGCCCGGAGCTCTCCGACCGGAACGCGCGCACTGCCTCCGTCGCCGCGGCAAGGAACGCGTAGCCGGCGAACAGGATCACGAACGCACCGATGGTGATGCCGGGCCACGCCACAGCGATGACTCCGACGAGGATGGCGAGGAGCCCTCTCCAGATCGGGGGTGAGGCGGGGCTGTTCATGGCAGACCTCCGATCTTGATCTGGCGATCTGGTTGGCCACGCAGCGGGTTAGCCGATGCGTACAAGGTGTAACCGCGTTTCTGGAGGTCACGGACGACGTCGTTCCAGGCAGAGGCGTCCGCGAACGCGCCGTGGACCAGGACGATGGTGGGTTTGGGTACGTCGGTGTGCCCCGCGGCGGCGTCGGACGCCGAGCCGGGCAGCAGGATGAGCACCAGCGCGATCAGCGATGCCAGGGGCAGTCAGGCCCAACTGACGTC
This sequence comes from Pseudonocardiales bacterium, assembly GCA_025965875.1. Taxonomy (GTDB): domain Bacteria; phylum Actinomycetota; class Actinomycetes; order Mycobacteriales; family Jatrophihabitantaceae; genus QHCC01. The sequence continues at coordinate 343 of JAOPWD010000450.1, read as the reverse complement.
GCGTTGTTCCGGTCACGCGTCGAGCGGTCATCGGCGTCTCCTGAGTGTTATACGAAGCGTTTGACGAAGGCGAGCGCAGTGTCTGCAACCTCGCGCCAACCGTTGTCGATGGTCAGGGCGTGTCCACGGTTGGCTATCTCGACGAATTCGGTGACAGCGTCGTTGCGGCGCTGCTTCTTATAGGTGGCCGCGGAGACGGCTCGCGGGACGGTGTGATCCTTTTCCCCGGAGATGATCAGCAACGGTCCGCGTTGCGGGTTCTCGCTGTCTACCTTCGCCTCGGTCCAGGGGTTGAGGTTCGCGGCCGCCGCCTGGAAGATTGGCGCGCCCGACGCCGGCACGG
>JAOPWD010000436.1 GCA_025965875.1 Pseudonocardiales bacterium | reverse complement strand
GAACGGCTGCTCGGCGACGGCGGCGAAGCTCTGCGCGCCCTCGCCGAACATCGCATCGAAGATCGCGTTCTTCGAGTCGAAGTAGGCGTAGACGGTGGGGGTGGTGATCCCGGCCCGTCGGGCGAGTACCCGCAGCGACAAAGCAGCCAGACCGTCCTCGCGCACCAGCTGCCAGGCGGCGGCCAGGATCGTCGCCCGTGCAGCGTCGCGACGGGCCTCGCGCCAGTCGAGCCTAGCCGGTTCGTTTAACATAGTCAGAAATATTTGCACACCGTACAAGATACGTCAAGACGTTGACTGACATCAGCGCGAGAGCCAGACACCGACGCACTCGACGCGCTCTCTGGACCGGTATAGAAGAGCGTGGTACTGTACTGGTAAAGAAGAACTAGGAATGGAGTAAGAAGATGGACTCGCTAGCGACCGCGATGATCATGGCCCAACCGGGGCTCGCCCACGAGGCGCTCAGCGCTCGGCCCCACGCTCCGGTCCTGCCGTACGTCGAAAAGGTGCCGGTGACCCGGACGCGGCAGACCGTCGCCGGCGCGCTGCGCCACCTGGCCGATTTGGTGGCGCCGTCCTTCCCCGCCGGGCACCCCAGCCGGTAGCCATACGCTGCGTGCTGGGAACCGAAAATGGGAGTAGCCCAGTGGGACGAGTCACGCTGCAGACCATCGCCGACCACGTCGGCGTGAGTCGCATGACGGTGTCGAACGCGTTCTCGCGCCCTGATCAACTGTCGGCCAGGCTTCGTGACCGGATCCTGGCGGTTGCGAACGACCTCGGGTACGTCGGACCGGATCCGACGGCCCGGGCCCTGGCCAGCGGGACGGCCGGGACGGTCGGCCTGCTGCTCTCGGACACCTTGACCTACGCGCTCACCGACGAGGTCGCGATGACGTTTCTGGCCGGAATCTCGGACGAACTGGTGCCGACCGGTCTGGCGTTGACGCTGCTGCCGGCCTCGCCGCAGGACACCATCGTTCCGGCGCGCGACGTCGCCGTCGACGGCGCGCTGGTCTACTCCTGCGATCCGCAATCCACTGCGGTCGGCTGGTTGCTGCGCCGGCGGCTGCCTCTGGTGTTCGTGGACCAGGCTGCGGCTCCCGGCATCGCCAGCGTGAACATCGACGACCGCCTCGGGGCGCGGGCGGCCGCGCAGCATGTCGTCGACTTGGGGCACCGGCGGGTGGCGATCGTGACGATCGGCCACGGCGGCGAGTACGGAGTCCTGGCCAGTCCACCTGAGGCATTGGTCGCGAACACCGAGCGGCAACGACTGCTGGGCTGGACCGATGCACTCGGTGCCGCGGATATCGAGCCAGTGGTCATCCGGCAGCCGCATGCCGAGCCCGACGACATGGGCTACACCGCCGCTCAGATAGCCCTCGGCCTGGCCGACCGGCCGACCGCCATCCTGTGCTTCTCCGACGCCATCGCCGGCGGCGTCATCCGGGCCATCCAGGACGCCGGCCTGCGCGTGCCCGAAGACGTGTCCGTGGTCGGCTTCGACGACAACCCGCTCGCGCGCCGCACCCGGCCTGCGCTCACGACCGTGCGGCAGGACGTCCGCGCCAAGGGCCGAGCCGCGGCCGCCGCGCTCATCACCGCGATCGAGCGCGCCAAGACTCGTCCCGCCGGCCGCGGCCGGCACATCGTGCTGCCCACCGAGCTGGTCATCCGCGACAGCACCGCCCCACCGCCGAAGACAATTGCGCCGGCGAAACGATAGGTGGCTTCGCGGTCACCCGATGTGGATGCCGTGCTCAACGATCCACTCCGCGGCGTGCACCATCTGGTCGCCGACCGGTTGCAGTCCCACAGCAATAGCCAACAGCCCGGTCGAGAGCCGCTCGATGATTCCCCACTCCCAGATGGTGGCCGCGTCGAGCCCGGTGCGCGCCGCGAGCCACCTGGCCCGGGCGAGCGGTCCGTCGCGCAACAGCTCGACCGGGTCCTCGCGCATGATGATGCCCAGGTCGTACTCGGGATCGGCCAGCAGCCCGTCCGGATCCACGAGGGCAAAACCGGTCGCCGCCTCGAGGGTGTTCCACTGGTGGACATCGCCATGCACGAGCCGTGCGCGCTCGTCGTCGTGTGCCGCGGTGCGGTGGGCCGCACACGCCAGCGCATGATCGACCGTCCGCTCCGAGCAGGGACGTCCGAGTGACTCCCAGGTGGTGACAATGAATTCGGCCAGCCAACGACCCTTGTCCGCGCCGGTGGGCAGGCCGCAGTCGGGGGCGCGACGCCAGATGCGAGCGGCCACGTCGCAGAGGATCTCGTGCCTGCGCCGGATCGGCAGGTCGAGCTCGTACAGCGACCGGCCGAGGCGCTGGAGCAGCAGCGCGTTCCTGTCGACGTCGTCACGAAGCAAGCGCGCGCAACCATCGCCGTCGGCCAGCCTCAGCACGGTGATCTCGTTGGCTGCCGCGGCGCCGTCACGGGGAACGATCAGCTTGAGCACGGCTGGCTCGCCGTCGGCGGTGCGCGCTTCGGCGACGTAGGCCTCGGTCGCGCCGCTGAGGGGCCGGCCGACCGTGATCGCCCAGTCGCGCTCCAGCCCGGCGATCAGCGCCGGCAGCTCGTCGAGCCACTGCTGGGCGCCGGCGATCTCGGCCTTGCGCCGGACGGTGTCAGGGACGGCGAGTGCCACCAGCGGATCTTCCTGCACCTGGCCGGCTATGGGTAACGGTTATCGGTCGCCCGTGGCTCGTGGATCTTCCTGCCCCTGTGTCGCCATAGGTGGCCGCGGCGCAGGATGATCCACTTATCTCGCGATTGGCTCGATCATGAACACTGGCATGGGAAACCCTCCCCGAGGAGGAACTGCAGAACCGGCCGTACTCGGATTGGCGACCGCGGCGGGCGAGGTTGAGCATCATTCAAGGAGAGGTAACCGATGTCGGACACGACAGGTGGCGACCGGTGGGTGGGTTTGCCCGGCTTCGACCGCGCCACGCCGGACGACGCTGCTGCGCTGATCGCGCCGTGCTGCGCCAGCGTGCGCTGGATCGACGAGTTGGTCGCGCGTCGCCCGCACGGCACGCTCGCGGGAATCACCGACGCGTCCGACGCCGCTATCGCCGATCTGAGCTGGTCAGCCATCGAGCAGGCGCTTGGTGCGCACCCGCGCATCGGCGATCGTGCGAAGGGGGCCGACCGCGAGTCGGCGTGGTCACGGCAGGAGCAGTCAGCGGCCGCGACGCCCGAGGCGAGCGCGCAAGCGGCACTGGTTGCCGGCAACGTCGAGTACGAGCGGCGCTTCGGGCACGTCTTCCTGATCTGTGCCACTGGTAAGTCGGTCGAGGACGTCCTGGCGGCGCTCACCCAGCGCCTGGGCAACTCGCCCGAGGCCGAGCGCGAAATCGTGCGCGACGAACTGACCCAGATCGTCCGACTGCGGCTCGCGAAGCTATTCCAGTGACCAGCCTGTTGATCAACTCACGGCTGGTGAGCGAATCCCGGCGAACGCGAGCACCAAACGCGAATTGATCAAGTCGTCGCAGCCCGCCCGACGCCACTGTGCAAGGCTTGCCGCCATGAGCATCTCGACCCATGTGCTCGACGCGGTGACCGGCCGGCCAGCCGCGGGCGTCGAGGTCACGCTGAGCGCGCGCGGCGACGCCGGCTGGGCCGAGCTGAGCACGCGCAGCACCGACGACGACGGCCGGATACCTGACCTCGCCAAGGAGGCGGCGGCGGGCGTCTACCGGCTCAGCTTCGACACGGACGCCTACCTCGACGGCGCCACGTTCTACCCCGAGGTGATCGTCGTCTTCCGGGTCACCGACGCCGCCGCGCACCACCACGTCCCACTGCTGTTGAGCCCATTCGCCTACTCCACTTACCGCGGTAGCTGACAGGGAAGAGGTCCAGGTTTGACGACGAGCACCGCAGTCGTGATCGAAGGCGCTCACGTCGCCACTGTCGACGCCGATGACACCGACTATGCAGCCGGACACGTTGTCCTGGACGACGGCCGGATCGCGGCCGTCGGCCCGGGAGCGGCGCCGGAGCAGTACCCGGCCGCGACCCGGATCGACGGCGCGGGATGCCTCGTCACGCCGGGCTTCGTCAACACGCACAGTCACTTCTACCAATGGATCACCCGCGGCTACGCGACCGACGACACGCTGTTCGGCTGGCTCACGACCCTCTATCCGATCTGGGCCCGGCTCACGCCGGAGCTCGTCCACGCGTCCGCGTCGGCCAACCTGGCCTGGCTGGCGCTGACCGGCTGTACGACGACCACCGACCATCACTACGTTTTTCCGCACGGCGCCGGCGACCTGCTCGAGGCTGAGATCCTCGCGGCGCGCGACATCGGGCTGCGCTTCCACCCCGCCCGCGGCTCGATGAACCTCGGCCAGTCCCACGGCGGACTGCCGCCGGACTCGGTCGTCGAGGGGCACGATGCGATCCTCGCCGCGACCGAAGCCGCGATCACCCGCTGGCACGACCCGTCCTTCGACGCGATGACCCGCATCGCCGTCGCGCCGTGCTCGCCGTTCTCGGTGACCGCCGAGCTGATGCGCGACTCGGCCGCGCTGGCGCGCACGCACGGCGTTCGGCTGCACACCCACCTGGCCGAGACGCAGGACGAGGAGTCGTTCTGCCTCGAGAAGTACGGCCGCACCTCGGCCCAATACGCCGAGGACCTCGGCTGGCTCGGTCCCGACGTGTGGATGGCGCACTGCGTGCACCTGTCCGACGACGCCGTCGCCCGCTTCGGTGCGACCGGAACCGGCGTCGCGCACTGCCCGTCGTCCAACGGCCGTCTGGGCGCGGGGATCGCCCCGGTACGCGGGCTGCTCGATGCGGGTGGGCCAGTCGGACTCGGTGTCGACGGTGCCGCGTCCAACGAGTCCGGCCGGATGGTCGGGGAACTGCATCAGGCGCTGCTGGCCGCGCGCTACCGAGGCGGGCCGCTCGCGCTGACCGCCCGGGAGTCGCTGCGGATGGCGACGATGGGCGGCGCGCGGTGCATCGGCCGGCAGGACGAGTTGGGCTCGATCGAGCCCGGCAAGCTGGC
>JAOPWD010000391.1 GCA_025965875.1 Pseudonocardiales bacterium | reverse complement strand
CCGCTTTGCACCTTTCAGCGCCCTGATTCGGGCCGATTTGGGGCGCTGAAAGGTGCAAAGCGGTGAGTAGTCGGCGGCCGTGGGTGGTGGGGGTGTCCGGTGCGTCCGGGACGCCGTACGCGCGGGCCGTACTCACCGGGCTCCTCGACGCAGGCCAGCAGGTCGACCTGATCATCTCGCGCGCGGCTCGGCTCACCCTGCTCGACGAGACGGGTGTGTCGTTTCGTGACTCGCACTGGCGGGAGGATCTGGCCAGCTGGCTGGGCCGCGTGGCCGACACGGCCGACGACGTCACGTACTGGGCCGCCGGTGACCTGGCCGCGGGCCCGGCCAGCGGCTCCTACCCGGCCCAAGGAATGGTGGTCGTCCCGACCTCTACCGCCGCACTGGCCGGCATCGCGATCGGCCTGTCCAAGGACCTGCTGCAGCGCGCCGCCGACGTCACCCTCAAGGAGCGCCGGCCGCTCGTTGTCGTCCCACGCGAGGCGCCCTACACCCGGGCCACGCTGCAGCACATGCTGACGCTGCACGACGCCGGCGCGGTGGTGCTGCCCGCCAGCCCGGCGTTCTACACCGCGCCGCAGACGGTGGCCCAACTGGTCGACTTCGTCGCGGCCAAGGTGCTCGACGCGATCGGGGTCGAGCACGACCTGATCACCCGGTGGACGGGTCGGCTCGGCGCCGCCAGAGATCTTGACTAGCGACGGGCGGCTCCGGTCGACTGGGCCGGTGGATTCCGTTGATCGTCAACTCCTCGATGCGCTGCGCGTGAACGCCCGCGCGACCTACGCCGAGCTGGCCCGACTGGTCGGCCTCAGCGCTCCGGCCGTCCACGAGCGGGTCGGCAAGCTCGAGGCGGCCGGCGTGATCACCGGCTATCACGCCGCCGTCGCGGCCGAGTCCCTCGGCTACGCGATCAACGCCCTCGTCGGCATCTTCATCACCGACAACGCCGACAGCGACGAACTCGCCGAGTCGCTGGCCGAGCTGCCCGCGGTCGAGCACTGCTGGTTCGTCGCCGGCGAAGAGACGTTCGTCGTGAAGGTCAGGGTGCCCGACGTGGCCGGACTCGAAGGCGCGATCCGCACGCTGAACGCGATCAAGGGCGTCGCCCGCACCCGCACCACCGTGGTGCTGTCGACGAAATTCGAGGACCGCGTCCAGGGCGCCGACCTCACCGGCAACTAGCGCTGGATCGCTGACGTGATCAACTCTCGTTAGGTGAGGGCGGATCCGGACCGGATCGCGCAGTAGACGTGAGTTGATCACGTGGACCTTCCAGATCTGGCCCCGGGCAACCGCTGTGCCGCCGGGGTCGCGAGGGGTACAAAGGAAGCGGACGGAGCGAACCCGGCGGGCGTCCTGCAACCCGGGGGTGCCCAAATGATCACGGCCGACACGATCCACAGCCTTTCGCATTTCCAACCGCGCGGTCTGCCCGTCTGCTCGCTCTACGTCGGCATCCCGGCCGATCCCGGGAGCTATCCGGCCGTTCGGACCCGGGTGGCCAGCCTGCTCGACGAGATCCGACCGCTGGGCGAGGACGAATCGCTCAGCCGCGAGGGCCGGCTGTCGGTGCGCGAGGACATCGCCCGCATCGAGGAGATCCTCGGCGAGAAGCGCTGGAAGCCCGGCGCCGTCGCGATATTCGCCTGCCACGGCGCAAGTCTGTTCGAGGAGATCGCGCTGCCGCGCCCGATCAGGGATCGGATCGTGGTCGACCAGACGCCCTGGATCCGGCCGCTGACCGCGGTGCTCGACGAATACCACCGGTCCTGCGTCCTGATCGTCGACAAGAAGAACGCGCAGGTCTGGGATCTCTACATGAACGAGATGGACGAGGTGGACGTCGTGCGCGACCTCGCGCTGCGCAAACCCGACTACGCCGGCTGGTACGGCCTCGAAGAGCACCGGGTCAGCAACAAGGCCGAGGAGCTGGAGAAACGGCACTACCGGCGGGTGGCCCAGATCCTCGACCAGCTGTTCCGGCGGCACGACTACGAACTGCTCATCCTCGGCGGCCACCACGACGAGGTGCCACGTTTCGAGGGTTACCTGCCGAAACGGCTGCGCGACCAGGTAGCCGGCACCTTTCCGATCGACCCGGACCACGCCACCAAGGCCGACATCCAGCGGGCGGCCGCCGAGATCGTCGAGCGGTTCGAGCGCGACGAGGAGCGCCGCCTGGTGGCCGAGGTGTTCGAGGCGGCCGCCGAACGCAGGGCCGCCGCGATCGGGTTGTCCGACTGCCTGTGGGCCGCCACGGTCGGCGCCGTCGCCCATCTGCTGGTCCACGACGACGCCATCGCGCCCGGCGTCGTGTGTGACACCGACGGCTGGCTCGGCGAGACGGGCGACACCTGCCCGGTCGACGGCAGCCCCACTCGGCACGCGGACGACGTCATCGACGAGCTGGTGGAGCGGGTCATCGACGAGGGCGGCGCCATCGAGCACGTCGAAGTCGAGACCCAACTGGCGCCGCACCTGGTCGCCGCGGCGCTGCGCTTCCCGCTGCCGCCGCGTCCGAGCTAGAGGCGCGCTGCCAACACGTACACCGACTCCTCGCACGGCCGCCCGCCGGTGGAGTAGCGCGCGGCCAGCTCGCGAGATCGGACGAGGTCGACCACCGCGAAGCCGTGGACGTCGAGGAAGCCGGCCACGTCGGCCGGTGCGACCCCGAACGTGACCGGCTCGCCGATCAGGGCGATGGCGCGGGCGCCGAGGCGGCGCACCGCAGCACGCGGCCCCACGCCGGGCAGCCGGTGCCAGAAGTCCATCGCCAGTGTCGAACCCGGGCCGCACACCTCACCGAGAGTGTCGAGCGTGTCGGCCACAGCCGGGTGGCTGAGGTACATGCTCACCCCCTCCCACGCCACGAATGTCCTTGCGCCAATGGCAAATCTGCTCTCGCCCAGGCGCTCGGCCAGCGAGTCGGTCCGGAAGTCGATCTCGACGCGGTTGATCCGGTTGCCGGCGAACCGAGCCGGCTGTGCGGCGACGATCTCCGCCTTGCGCCGAGACAGCGGGGGCAGATCGACCTCGTAGACCGGGCGCCCCTCGAGCTCGTCGGCGAACCGGTAGGCCCGGCTGTCGTAGCCGGCGCCCAGGATCAGCACCTGCTCGGTCTCGGGATCGGCCAGGGCGGCACTCAGGTGCTCGTCGATGAAGCGGTGCCGGCACAGCCCGAAGGCCGATATCCCGGCCAGCGGATGGCGTTCGGCCAGCTGCACGAGCGGGCGGCCGACCCGCAACGGCGCGAGCAGGGCGCGGCTGCTCGGGCTGAGGAACACCGGGGCGTACTCGTCGGTGACGATCCGTTCGCCGGGCGGCCGCTCCAGCTCGAGGGCGCGCCCCAATGCCGTCCACTGGGCAGTGGAGCTGGGCCGTTCGGTGGTGTGCAGGTCAGGTGGCAGCAGCGGGTTGCGCACGCAGGTCAGCTGTCCGCAGAGTCGGGCTGCTGCGTGGCCACCCAGTCGGTGACGCGCTGGGGTGTGACGTCGCCGCCGATGAGATCGGCCGCGGCTCGGCCCAGCGCGGCGGCGCAGAGCACCCGCTCGGCCACCGCGTCCTTGTCGCCCCAGGGCAGGAACGGCTTGGTGATCATCAGGGACGCGATGCCGTGGGCGGCCGACCACAGCTCGAAGGTGATCGGCAACGGGTCTGCGTCGGCGAAGATGCCCGCCTGCATGCATTGCTTGACGGTCGCCTGGAAATGCGCGAACCCCGCCGTCGCGAGGACAGCGTCGACGTCAGGTCGCGGACACGGATCCAGGAGGGCGATCCGGTAGTGCTCGGGATGGCTGATGGCGAAGCGCACGTAGGCCAGTCCGAACGCCCGCAGCCGCTCCATGGGCGCATCGAGACCCTCGGCCGCGGCCAGCATGGCGGTGTCCAGTTCGGTGAACACGTCGGCCACGACGGCGCTGAGCAGATCGTCCTTGTCCGTGAAGTGCAGGTAGATCGACGGCGCCGTGACCCCGACCGCGTCCGCCACCGCGCGGATCGACATCGCATCCGCGCTGGCCGACTTGGCCAACAGCGCCTTCGCGGCGGTCACGATCTCGGCGCGAAGATCCTCGCCGCTGCCGCGAGAAGCCCTGCGGCGTTTGGGAATAGTGCCTGTCATGCGACCCCCACCGGTTCGTGGTGCGTTACGGCCGCGACCGCAACCAGGCCCTCGTGCAGGCCGAAGCGGGCGTGCAGTTTGGCCAGCGGGCGTGGGGCCCACCAGTTCCACCGGCCGGCGAGCCGCATGAACGCCGGCACCAGGATTCCACGCACCACAGTCGCATCCATGATCACCGCGAGGGTAAGGCCGGCCCCGAACAGCATCATGAAGGACACACTAGAACCGGCGATCGCGGCGAACACGATGGACATCAGCAACGCGGCGGCGGTGACGATCCGTCCGGTGCGGCCCAGGCCCAAGGCGACCGCGTGGGCGTTGTCGGCGGCGGTCTGCGGCGACTCCAGCCACGCCTCACGGATGCGGGAGAGCAGGAACACCTCGTAGTCCATCGACAGGCCGAACGCGAGGCAGAACATCAGCGGCGGCATGGTCGGGACGAGGTACCCCGTCGTCGTCAGTTCGGGGAACAGCCAGCCCAGGTGGCCCTCCTGGAACACCCACACCATCGCGCCGAACGTCGCCGACAGCGACAACGTGTTGAGCACGAGCGCCTTGAGCGGTAGGACGATGCTGCCGGTGAACAGGAACAGCACGACGAACGTGGCAAGCGCGATGAGTCCTATGGCGTACGGCATTGCTGCGGCCAGCGCGTGCAGGCTGTCGTTGTTGATCGCCGTCTGTCCGGTGAACTGCACGGCCCACGGCGGCTGGACGTCCTTGACCGCCGCCAGCGCCTTCTTGCCCGAGTCGCCCTGCGGATCGGTGTTCGTCGCCACGCTCAGGTAGGTGGTGTCGCCGGCGATCATCGACGGGCCGCTGGCCGGTGCCACCTCGCGGCCGGCGGCGAACGTACCGGCGGCCGAGCTCACCGACGTCACGTTGGGGACGCGCGACAGCTCAGTGGCGTAGTCGGCGATCCCGCCCGGGTCCGCGGAGATGTCGCCGGCCACGACAGTGATCGTGGACGACGCGTTGGACGAGAACTGGCTACGCAGGCTGTCGCCGACCTGATGCGCCGGCGCCGACTGCGGCAGTACCCGGTCGTCGGGGTAGCCGA
>JAOPWD010000390.1 GCA_025965875.1 Pseudonocardiales bacterium | reverse complement strand
CCGCAGGTGAGCGCGATCGGGCTCGGCTGCATGGGCATGTCTGGCATGTACGGCGGCTCCGACGACGACGAGAGCATCGCCACCATCCACGCCGCACTCGAGGCCGGCGTCAACCTGCTCGACACGGGCGACTTCTACGGCTCGGGGCACAACGAACAGCTCGTCGGCCGGGCCATCAAGGACCGCAGCCGCGACGACGTGCTGCTCAGCGTCAAGTTCGGCGGCCTGCGCGGACCAGGCGGTGGGTGGGGCGGCATCGACACCCGCCCGGAGGCGATGCGCAACTTCCTGGCGTATTCGCTGAACCGGCTCGGCACTGACCACGTCGACATCTACCGGCCGGCCCGCCTCGACCCCGCCGTCCCGATCGAGGACACCATCGGCGCGATCGCCGAACAGGTCCAGGCCGGCTACGTCCGCTACATCGGGCTCTCCGAGGTCGGCGTCGACACGATCCGCCGCGCCGCCGCGGTGCACCCGATCGCCGACCTGCAGATCGAGTACTCATTGCTCTCCCGCGGCATCGAGGCCGAGATCCTGCCGGTCTGTCGCGAGCTGGGCATTGGAATCACGGCCTACGGCGTGCTCTCCCGCGGCCTGATCGTCGACTCGATGGCCCAGACGTTCGCGCCGGACGACTTCCGGGCGCACAGCCCGCGGTTCCAAGGCGACAACCTGGCGCACAACCGCGACCTGGTGGGCCGGCTGCGGCCGATCGCCGAGAAGCACGGGCTGACCGTGGCCCAGCTGGCGATCGCGTGGGCCGCCTCTCGCGACGAGTTGGTCATCCCGCTCGTGGGGACCCGACGGCGCTCGCGCCTGGCCGAGGCACTGGCCGTGCTCACCGTTGAGCTCACCGCGGAGGACCTACGTGAGATCGAGCGGGCGGTGCCGGCCGGATCAGCGGCGGGGGAGCGCTACGCCCCGGCCCAGCTGGCCCAACTCGACAGCGAACGGTGACACCCCGCCGCTGATGCTGGCAGCGAACGGGCCGCCCCGGTAGCGTCCGCCGCGGTCGAAGACCCCGGCCCCACGAGGTGTGGGTCCGGACCGGTCCGAGCAAGGAGCGTTCGTGGCACAGGGCACCGTGAAGTGGTTCAACAATGAGAAGGGCTACGGCTTCATCGCCGTCGACGGGGGCGAGGACGTCTTTGTGCACTACTCAGCAATCGAGGGTGACGGCTACCGGTCACTCGAAGAGGACCAGCGCGTCGAGTTCCAGATCGCGCAGGGCGCCAAGGGCCCGCAGGCCGAGGCCGTGCGCATCGTCTGAGTCTGAGTCTGAGTCAGCCGGCGGCCAGCGGCAGCCGCAGCGGCCCGCGGATCGTCGAGGCGTTGCGGCGTACGACCCGCCCGTCGCGACGAAGATCCGGCAGCCGCTCGGCCAGCGCAGCGAACGCGATCGAGGCCTCCAGCCGGGCCAGCGGCTGACCGAGGCAGTAGTGGATGCCGCTGGAGAACGCCAGGTGTTCGGCCGACGGCGGCCGCTGGATGTCGAACTGCGCCGGGTCGTCGTAGACGAGCGGGTCGCGGTTGGCGCCGCCGATCAGGGTGAGCACCACCTGCCCGCGCCACACGGCCTGTCCGGCTACTTCCATGGGTTCCAGCGCGAAGCGGGCCGTGCGCTGCACCGGCGGGTCGTAGCGCAGCACCTCCTCGGTGACCTGTGCGCCCAGCCGGGGATCGGCACACAGCGCCTTCCATTGCTGCGGGTGCTCCAACAGGGCCAGGACGCCGTTGCTGATGAGGTTCACCGTCGTCTCGAAGCCCGCGATGAGCAGCAGGATGCACAGCGGCAAGAGCTCGTGCGGCTCGATGGTGTCGCCCTCGGCCGCGATGATTCGGCTGAGGATGTCGTCGGCCGGTTCGCGCCGGCGCAGCTCGAACAGGTCCGCGAACAGCCGCTCCAGCTCGGCATTGGCCGCCATCAGCGCCCGTGCGTGTGACAGGGACTTGATCCCGTCGAGCGCGCTGCCGATCGTCGCGCCGTAGCGGGCGAAGTCCGCGGCATTGGCGTTGGGCACACCGAGCAGGTCGGTGATGACTGCGATCGGCAGCGGCGCGGCGAAGGTCGAGACCAGGTCGAAGCTGCCCTGGCGCTGCGCGTCGTCGAGCAGGCGGTGCACGGTCTGCTCGATTCGTGGCCGGTAACCGGCCATCTGCTTCGGGCTGAACGCAGGCGCCACCAGCCGGCGCAGCCGGGTGTGCTCCGGCGGGTTCATCTCCAGGAACGACAGGCCGAAGCCGTCGGGGTCGGGCGCGCTGCCCTTGGGGCGCACGCCCATCCGGCGCTCGCGCAGCACCTGACTGCAGACCTCGTGGCTCGTGGTCACCCAGTTACCGAGGCGGGTGGGCACCAGCGGACCACGGGCGCGCAGCTGCTCGTAGATCGGATAGGGGTTCTCGCGGCCTGGCCCGAGCCGCAACAGCGCCACCGGGTCGTGTCGAGCATGCCCGTGGAACGCCGTCACCGCGCGGTCCTGGTAGAGCTGCGCGGCGAACCTCAGCGCCGCAGCCGCCTGCCCCATGGATCGCCTCCTCGAACGACGTCCCGAGCCCCCATCATGCCTGGCGTAGGGCGGGTGTGGGTCGGGTCGACGAGCTTGCACTCACCGCAGGCGAGTGCTAAACCTGAGTTGGCACTCGGGTAGTATGAGTGCCAGCCGGAGGCAGTGAGGCACTCCCATGAGCGCCGTCCGTCGCGGGCACCGCTGGCCGGTCATCACGCTTGTTTCATCTACGAGTGAGGACGACACCGAATGGCTAAGTTGATCGCGTTCGACGAAGAGGCCCGTCGTGGCCTCGAGCGCGGCATGAACATCCTTGCCGACGCTGTACGGGTGACGCTCGGCCCCAAGGGCCGCAACGTCGTCCTGGAGAAGAAGTGGGGCGCCCCCACGATCACCAATGACGGTGTCAGCATCGCCAAGGAGATCGAGCTCGAGGACCCCTACGAGAAGATCGGCGCAGAGCTGGTCAAGGAAGTTGCCAAGAAGACCGACGACGTTGCCGGTGACGGCACCACGACCGCCACGGTCCTGGCTCAGGCGCTCGTCCGCGAGGGTCTGCGCAACGTGGCGGCCGGCGCGAACCCGATGGCGCTCAAGCGCGGCATCGAGGCGGCAGTCGCATCGGTGTCCGAGGTGCTGGGCAACCAGGCCAAGGACGTCGAGACCAAGGAGCAGATCGCTGCTACCGCGTCGATCTCCGCCGCTGACACCTCCGTCGGCGAGCTCATCGCCGAGGCGATGGACAAGGTCGGCAAGGAAGGCGTCATCACCGTCGAGGAGAGCAACACCTTCGGCCTCGAACTCGAGCTCACCGAGGGCATGCGCTTCGACAAGGGCCACATCAGCCCGTACTTCGTCACCGACGCCGAGCGCATGGAAGCCGTTCTCGACGACCCGTACATCCTGATCGTCGAGGGCAAGATCTCGAACGTGAAGGACCTGCTGCCGCTGCTCGAGAAGGTCATGCAGACCGGCAAGCCGCTCGCGATCATCGCTGAGGACGTCGAGGGCGAGGCCCTGGCCACCCTGGTCGTCAACAAGATCCGCGGCACGTTCAAGTCCGTCGCCGTCAAGGCCCCGGGCTTCGGCGACCGCCGCAAGGCCATGCTCGCCGACATCGCGATCCTGACCGGTGGTCAGGTCATCAGCGAGACCGTAGGCCTCAAGCTCGAGACCGCTGGCCTGGAGCTGCTCGGCAAGGCCCGCAAGGTCGTCGTCACCAAGGACGAGACGACCGTCATCGAGGGCGCTGGTGACGCCGACCAGATCCAGGGTCGCGTCAACCAGATCCGCGCCGAGATCGAGAAGAGCGACTCCGACTACGACCGCGAGAAGCTGCAGGAGCGCCTGGCGAAGCTCGCCGGCGGTGTTGCGGTCATCAAGGTCGGCGCGGCCACCGAGGTCGAGCTCAAGGAGCGCAAGCACCGCATCGAGGATGCCGTCCGCAACGCGAAGGCAGCCGTCGAGGAGGGCCTGCTGGCCGGTGGCGGCGTGGCTCTGGCCAACGCCGTGCACACCGCGTTCGACAAGCTCGACCTGGTCGGCGACGAGGCAACCGGGGCGAACATCGTCAAGGTCGCCCTCACCGCGCCGCTCAAGCAGATCGCGATCAACGCCGGTCTCGAAGGTGGCGTGGTGGCCGAGAAGGTCAACTCGCTGCCCCCAGGCCACGGCCTGAACGCCGCGACTGGCGAGTACGTCGACATGTTCGCTGCGGGCATTGTCGAGCCGGCCAAGGTGACGCGGTCAGCTCTGCAGAACGCCGCATCGATCGCCGCGCTGTTCCTCACCACTGAGGTCGTCGTGGCCGACAAGCCGGAGAAGGCTGGCGCCGCTGCCGGCGGCGGCATGCCCGGCGGAGACATGGACTTCTAAGTAGTCCACGCACCACAGGAAGGGGCGGCCCGCAAGGGTCGCCCCTTTCGTGCGTCACCCGGCGGATAAGTCTTAGCGGCGCTAGCGTGCACCGATGGGGCCACGGGACTTCGACCCAGTCGTGCTGGGTAACGCCGAATGCGACGCCTGGGCTGCGTACTACCGGCGTGAATGGCGTCCGTTCCTCGTCGCCGCGGTTCAGATGGTGCGGGTCGGCTTCGGGATGAATTGGCCGCGGACGGTCCAAGGCGCCTGGTACGTGCTGCGCGCCAACCAGGTCTGGGCGCCCTATCCGCGCAACGACCCGGATGCGGCTCGCACGTTCATGCGCCGGTTCTACGCGCTGGTCGCCGCCAGCGGAGGGCTGCGAATCAATCCGGCCGAGGCGGCCCGACGAGAAGTCGAGTGGTGGCGCGTGCACCGCATGCACCAGCGCGAGGACCAACTCTCCGAGGACGACCTGACCGACGCATTGGTCGACCTCTACAGCTATGTGTACGGAGCGGGACGTGACGCGGTGCACGAGGCCGCGCATCATCGCGTTGTCGCCATGCGGTACTCGGACGAGTGGGTCCGGGCCGGCTGCCCTGCCGACGATGCCCGTCTGGCCGCCGAGCGTGCGGAGCTGGTCGCGTCCTACACCTCGCTGCGGGCCGCGGTCGCCCGCTGAGCCCTGGGTTTGCGACGGGAAGACCCGTGCGGCGGCGGTGGCACGTTCAGGTTGTGTCGTTGTATCGCTGGCAGATGCCGACCGAACGCGTCCGGTCGGCCCGCGGGTCAGGCGGCCTTGTGTGCCCCCTCGGCCAACCACTCGTCGCGCGCCGCGATCGCGGTGTCGCTGTCGTCGCTGAACACGCCGTCCACGCCGAGCGCGTAGAACAGCTTGTACTCGGCGAACGCGTCCCCGTAGTCGGCCGGGTTCGTGCCACGCCTGAAGTCCAGGGGTAGGAAGTTGTTCTCGTTGCGGAAGGTGTACGGCGCCACGAGCAAGCGCGCCTCGTGCGCAAAATGGATCAGCGAGGTCGGTGCGAGCAGCTTGCCCGCCGCGTCGCGCGGCACGATCTGGTTCTTGTCCGGGCCAAGGAACGTCGCGTAGCGAGCAACTGACTTGAGCCCCGCCGCGGTGCAGAGGTCGGCATAGGTACGCGGGTCCCCGCTGGCCACGAAATCGGCCGGGGCACCGGTGGCCGACGTCAGCTGCATCAGCGCAACCTGCGTCTGGCGGTGCAGCCACTGCAGGTTGCGCACCTCGAAGGACTGGATGACGATGCCGGAGCCCTCGTGGTCGAGACCGTTGTTGTGCAGGACAGTCAGCACCCGCTGCTCCATCGGCAGGCCGAGCGACCGGAAGTACGTCGAGTGCTTGATTTCGGGGACGAGCCCGAGCTGCCGGTTGAACTTCTTGGCCAGCGTGCGCCACAGGTTGATGTCCTCCTGCAGCGTCAGCACCTGGTACCTGCCGTCGTACATCGTGTTGTGCTGGCGGATGTCGGGCAGCCGTTCGATCGCGCGCAGCGTCTTCAACTCGGCCAGCGTGAAGTCGGTGGTGAACCAGCCGGTGGTCACCACACCGTCGATGGTCTTGGTCGTCTTGCGGCTGGCGAACTCGGGATGGCTGGCGACGTCGGTGGTCTGGCTGATCTCCGGCTCGTGCCGATCGACCAGCGCGCCGTCCTTGGTCGGGACGAGATCCGGCTCGATGTAGTCGGCCCCCATCCGGGCCGCCAGCTCGTAGCCCGCCGTGGTGTGTTCCGGGCGGTACCCGGCGGCGCCACGGTGACCGAACACCAGAGGCGCGGACGAGGTCGATCGGTGTTGGTCGCCCGGAGTTGGGGCGGCCGACGCCGATGTGACGAGCGTGGCCGCAATGACGGCGACGCCGAGCGCGGCAAGGGCAGGTCGGATAGACCGCATGCGTTCTCCAGATGGGTCGGGCCAGTGCTCCGTTCGTGCCAATCTGGAACACCGAGATGAACGGCAGATTACGCCCATTCGTCCGGATTGCCATTTGTGGGTAGAGCCGCGATGGCGCTGGGTACGATCCGGGCGAATTCCGGCGGCAAGGAGAGCCCGCATGAACCTCTGGCGCACGAAGACCATCGAGCAATCGATCTCCGACACTGAGGAACCGACCCACCAGTTGCGCAAGCGTCTCGGGCCGATCGACCTCACGGTCTTCGGGGTCGGGGTCGTCATCGGCACTGGCATCTTCGTGCTGACCGGCAAGGCCGCCGGCGTGCAGGCGGGCCCCGCTGTGGCGCTGTCGTTCGTGTTCGCGGGTATCGCCTGCGCGCTGGCCGCGCTGTGTTACGCCGAATTCGCGAGCACCGTGCCGGTAGCAGGATCGGCCTACACGTTCTCCTACGCCAGCCTCGGTGAGCTGGTCGCGTGGATCATCGGCTGGGACCTCGTGCTCG
>JAOPWD010000385.1 GCA_025965875.1 Pseudonocardiales bacterium | reverse complement strand
GCTTGGAGCCCATCGCCCGGCGCAGCTGGTCTGCCTCGGACGGGCTGAAGTCGGCCACGGCCACGGCCAACTGCATCAGCTGCTCCTGGAACAGCGGGATACCCAGCGTCCGCTTCAACGGCTCTTCCAGGCGCGGGTGCGGGTAGGTGATCGGCTCCTCACCGTGCCGCCGACGGATGTAGGGGTGCACCGAATCGCCCTGGATCGGGCCAGGTCGGATCAGCGCGATCTCGATCGCCAGGTCGTAGAAGTTACGCGGGCGCAGCCGCGGCAGCGTCGCCATCTGAGCGCGCGACTCGACCTGGAACACCCCGATCGAGTCGGCGGCGCAGAGCATGTCGTAGACGCACACCTGCTCCTTCGGGATCGAGTCCAGGTCGTAGCTGATGCCGTGCCAGGACTCGATCAGCTCGAAGCAGTACTGCAGCGCCGAGAGCATGCCCAGGCCGAGCAGGTCGAACTTCACCAGGCCGACGCCGGCGCAGTCGTCCTTGTCCCACTGCAGCACTGTGCGCCCGGGCATCCGGCCCCACTCGACGGGGCAGACCTCGATCACCGGACGGTCGCACATCACCATCCCGCCGGAGTGAATCCCCAGGTGGCGCGGCGTGTTCTGCAGCTCAGCCGCGAGGGAGACGACCAGTGGCGGCACCTCGGACAGGTCGTCCTCGGTCGTGCGCCCATCCGATTCCCGATCGGTCGACCAGTAGTAGCCGCGCTCGATCTCCTTGCTCCAGGCGTCCTGTTGTCCCTGCGAGTAGCCGAGTGCGCGAGCGATGTCACGGACCGCGGACTTGGGCCGGTAGGTGATGACGTTCGCGACCTGCGCCGCGTGTTCGCGACCGTGCAGTTCGTAGACGTACTGAATGGCCTCCTCACGCCGGTCGGACTCGATGTCGATGTCGATGTCGGGCGGCTCGCCGCGTTCCGGTGCCAGGAAGCGTTCGAACATCAAGTCGTAGTAGACGGGGTCGACGGCGGTGATCTGCAGCGCGTAGCAGACCGCCGAGTTGGCGGCCGACCCGCGGCCCTGGCAGAGAATCTTCTTTGACCGGCAGAACCGGGCGATGTCCCAGACGACCAGGAAGTAGCCGGGGAAATGCAGCTCCTCGATGATCGCCAGTTCGTGCTCGATCTGCCGGTACGCCTTGTGTTCATGTGCCTTGCCGCGGAAGCGCTCGGCCGCACCCGCGTAGGCGAGCTCGCGCAGGTAGGTCATCTCGGTGTGCCCGGGTGGCACCGGGAACGGCGGCAGGTCCGGGGCGATCAGGGTGAGCGGGAAGGCAAGTTCCTTGCCCAGCCGTTCGGCGTTCTCGACCGCCCCCGGCCAGCGGGCGAACCGCTCGGCCAGCTCGTCGCCGGAGCGCAGGTGATGGCCGGCCCACGCGGGCAGCCAGCCGTCGATCTCCTCCAGGCTGCTGCGCGCCCGCACCGCCGCCATCGCCGTGGCCAGCGGACGGCGCACCGGTGCGTGGTAGTGCGCCGCGGTAGTGGCCACGATCGGCAGGCCGGCCTCGTCGGCCAGCTGGTTCAGGGCGTTGTAGCGCTCGTCGGCGAGCGGGTCGAGTTCGTAGGTCAGCTCGACGGCGACGTTGTCGTGGCCGAAGCGCGCGACCAGCTCGGCCAGCGCTCGCCGGGCCGGGTCGAGGGCGAACGTGCCGCGGCCGTCCTCGAGCGCCTGGCGCACCGCACCCTTGCGGCAGCCGGTGAGCACCAGCCAGTGTCCATTGGAGATCTCGGCCAATTCATCCAGGTCATAGACGGGCCTGCCCTTCGCCCCGCCGCGCAGTTGGGCCTTGCTGATGACGCGGCAGAGGCTGGCATAGCCGATCGGGTCACGGGCCAGGGCGAGCAGATGCGTGCCCGGCGGGTCGGGCGTGCCCACCCGGGCGGCGATCATCCGCTCGGCCTTGGTGGCTGGCATCGTGACGTCCAGGGATAGCTCCGCGCCGAACGCGGTGGGCAGGCCCAGGGTCTGCGCCGCCTCGGAGAAGCGCACGATGCCGTACATCCCGTCGTGATCGGTGAGGGTGAGTGCCGAGAGCCCGAGCCGGACCGCCTCCTCGACCAGCTCCTCGGGCGAGCTCGCGCCGTCGAGGAAGCTGAACGACGAGTGGGCGTGCAGTTCGGCAAAACCCACCGGGCTGGCTGGGCGCGCTACCGGGGCGGGTTGGTAGGCCGGGCGCTTGCGCGACCAGGCCGGCGAGTCGCCGCCGTCACCGGCCGGCCGATTGGTAGGTGCGGGACGTCCGGACAGCCGCCTTTCCAGCTCGTGCCACGGAATCGGTGGGTTCTGCCAGCCCATCCCACCAGTGTAGAACACCAGTTCGATTCATGCGAACTGGTGTGGGTCACCTGTACACCGAATACCGACTCACGGGAGGCTGACGCCATGCGGAAACTGACCTATGGCATGAACCTGAGCCTGGACGGCTATATCGCCGCGCCCGGCGACGACCTCGGCTGGAGCGTGCCGAGCGACGAGCTGTTCCAATGGTGGTCCGACCGGGTGGGGGCGACGGTCCTGGCGCTGTACGGGCGCAAACTGTGGGAGACGATGAGCTCCCACTGGCCGACCGCCGACCAGCAGCCTGGCGCCACACCGGCGGAGATCGAGTTCGCCCG
>JAOPWD010000364.1 GCA_025965875.1 Pseudonocardiales bacterium | reverse complement strand
GATATCCCGCCGCCCGACGCAATCTTCGTCCAGGCTTCGGGCGGCGCGCTCAATCTCCGGCCCTGCGTGATGATCTTGAAAGGACGGGGCGAAGCGCGCGCACTGTCGAACACGACGACCCGCAGCGTGTCCTCGGCCTCGATCAGATCCGTCAGCCGCTGCAGCTCCAAAGATCGTGTCGGGGTCGAGCAGGCTCAGCGGTCGGTTGCTGAACGTGACCCGCCAGTACCCGCTCGACCGTTGGCTGATCGTGAACTGGCTCGGCCCCTCGCTCATCTAGCTGACCTTCCGAGCAACAGCCGAGCGTGCGGAGTGCCACAGCGTGCGGACGTTCGCCCAGTCGGGGTAGCGCTCGACCATCCGGGCCACGATCGCGGCCGCGGTGTCCTCCTCGGCGACGAGCTCGGAGAAGTCCCGCAGGTATTGCTGGGATTCGGCGATGATCTTCGGGTCGTTGTCGCGGTCGACCTTCTTGTGCCCGGCGACCACGATTGTGGGGTGCAGGGCGGCGACCGTGTCCAGGTTGGCGATCCACTGATCGCGTTCTGCCTGGCCGGCCTCGGCGGTCATCATGTGTACCTCGTTGTAGGCCAGATCACCGGTCACGACGGCGGCCACCGAAGGCGCGAACAACACGGTCGAGTCGGCGGTGTCGGCTCGACCAATGTGGATCACCTGCAGTTCGTGGCCTTCCAGGTTGATGATGTCGCCGTCCAGCAGCTGCGGTAGCACCTTCTGCTCGTCGGTCGGAACCTCGCCGGGGAAGATCGAGGTCCAGTACGCGGACAGGCCGGGATCGGTGGCCTCGAACTGCGCCCGGGCCAGCACCTCCGCCGTCGCCACCCCGTGTGCGCCGGGGAAGCGCTCGATGAGTCGGGCCAGACCGAGCCAGTGGTCGCCGTGGCCGTGGGTGATGTAGATGCGCGACAGCGGCCGGCCTTTCGATTCGATCCAGTCGGCCAGCGCGTCGACCTGGCCGTGGGTGGGCGGTGTGTCGATGAGGACCGCGTCGTGTTCGCCGTAGACCAGCGTTGCTGACGAGGGTGACCAGGTCGGTTCATCGCCGGGTCCTTCCGGCGTGCTGGCGCTGACGAAGGTCCGGGGTGGGCTGGTGTAGACCTCGATCGCGAAGACACTTGGCGGCTGGACTGGGTTATCGGTGGTCATGGCTCGCCGGTTTCTGGGTGAGGGATGGATGGTTGCGCCGACGCCACCCCGCAGCGCGGTGAGGAATCGGCGCGTCAACCGCCCGTGGATTGGCCCGACAACTGGTCGCGCGCTGCCTGTACGAGCTCGGCATTGGTGTGTGCGTGGCCCCATAGTCCCCAGCCGCCGTCGGGGGCCTCGGTCAGCAGCACCCAGGTGCGGTCCTTCAGTTGAGGTTTGCCGCCGGCTTCGACTACGAGCGCGGTGAGCTTGGCCACGACGACGAGCTGTTTGTCGCGGTCGAGTGCGCCCGCGTTCGTGAGGACCTGGACGCGGATGTGGTCGTTCGCACCGTCGACATCGGACAGGCAGCTCGGATCCAGCTCGTGGACGAAGGCGGCGGTGTTCTGGCGGAACATCGGGATGTCGGGAACCTGTTCGACGGCCATCACTGCCGCGGCGGCATCGCGCGCCAGCCCGTGTGGGTCGGCGAATGTGCCGCGGGTGGCATAGATGTCGATCATCGGCACGACGTAACTCCGATCACGCGGCGACGGCGTCGGCGGCAGTGGTGATCAGGCCCGCGACCTCGGCCGGGTGCGACACCATCGCGACGTGGCTGGCGGGCACCTCGATCGTGGTAGCGCCCATCCGGGCCGCGAACTGCCGTTCCGCGTCCGGTGGGATCGCCTCGTCGTCCTTCGCGACGAGGTACCAGCTCGGCGTTGACTTCCAGGCCGGTACGGCCATGACGTCGTTGAATGCTGTCGCCGTCAGTGCCTGTTGTACGGCGTGCATCACGTGCGCCTTCGCGGGCTCGACGTCGGCGGCGAAGTGGTTGACGAAGTCGTCCTCGGACAACCATACGAAGCCCTGCTCGTCGGTGAACATGTGCACCAACGCGGGCGTCACCGGGCCCTGCGACAGCAATCCACCAAGGGACTCGCCCTCGTCCAGCCCGAATGCGGCGACGTAGACGAGGCCGACGACGTTAGGGGCGTCCGTGCCGAGCGCGGTCATGATCTGGCCGCCGTAGGAATGCCCGACGACGAGCGTCGGTCCGGTCTGGAACTGCAGCACCTGACGCAACCGGGCTACGTCGGCTGCGAGTGACGACATCGGGAACTGTGGGGCGATGACGTGGTACCCGTTCGCTTGGAGGCGCTGGATCACGTCGCTCCAGCACGAGCCGTCCGCCCATGCGCCGTGCACGAGCACGATGTTCGGCTTCATGGTGTCCTCCTCCGGGGGGCTAATGGCATTGCAGCCTCAGCCTGGCCCGGTGCACGCGGGGGCACATCGTCAGATCGTGCGATGTGTATTTCGTTCGGTGGCGGCGCGGGTTAGTTCCACTCGCGACCGCAGACCCATCTTCTCGAACACGTGACGCAGATGGGCGCTCACGGTGTGCGGCGACACGAACAGTTGGTCGGCGATCTCGCGGTTCGTCCGGCCTTCGGTCGCGAGCTCGGCGACGGCCGCTTCGGCCGGGGTCAATGCGGCCCATCCGGTCCGGGGTGTGTCGGCGCCGACGACCCGCCTGCGCACGCCGAGATCCCGCAGCCGGCTACGGGCCCGTGCCGCGTCCCAACCCGCGCCGATGTCGAGAGCGAGGATCAGCGATCTGTCGAACGCCTCGATGGCTGCGTCGGGTGAACCGTCCCGCAACCGCTGGTTGCCCAGATCGTCAAGTGCGGATACGTGCGCGAGCGGTCGCCCGGCCTCGGCGAACATGAGGACCGCTTCGGCCAGCTCCGCTCGAGACTGCTTGACGAGGCCGCGCACGTGCGCCGCCGCCGCCTGGATCGACCGCACGCCCGGGTTGAGTTCGCTGCGTCGTTCCGCTGCGGCGACGACGGCCGTAACCAATTCGTCGTCCCCGGCCGCCAGTGCGATCCGCGCCATCTCAGCGTCGAGTGCGACGTCGTGCGGGAACAGGGGGAACAGATCCAGCCGCTCACTGTCCCCGAGCGCGCGCAGCATGCGATGGGCCTCGATTGCGTCACCGTGCGCCATGGCATGCGACGCGAGGAACCATGCGGCGTGCCGGCGCACGCTCGGTGCAGTCGCAGCCAGCATGATGCGGCACATCTGCGCCACGACGCGCGCGCCACGCTCGTCGCCGAGATGGATCTTGAGACGCCCGAGGGCGCCGACGCCGGCTGCGTCGATGATCCCGACGATCAGCGGCGCGTCGCCGGGCTCGAACCGGCCCTCGAGCGCGACCGCCGCACCGGAAAGCCGACCGGCCTGCAGTGCTTGCAGTCCGCGCCAGGTCTCGAAGCTCCGCAGTGCCCAGTTTTGCCGGTCGCGTTGTGCGCCCGCGATTCCCGCGTCGGCCACGGCAGTGGCCTCGTCGAAGCGGTCGAGTGCTGCCACCGGCCAGCAACGGAAGTAATGCGCCAGCCGGGTACGCACGTCCTCCGTCGTGCCGAGTCGTACTGCGGCGTCGAGATGCTCTAGGGCGTTCCCGAACCGGCACTGCTGGTACGCGAGCCCGGCCTGTGCGAGATCGACGGCGAACTGCGCCTCACGGCTGGTGCTCTTCTCTACGGCCGCACGGATCGCCGGCTCGGCATCGGCCGCTAGCTCGGTGCGGCCGGCCACCACCAGGTTGTGCAGCACGAGCGCCTCGAGCCACGCGCGGAGATCGTTCGGAAGCTCAGGAAGAGCGAGCGCAGCTCGCGCATTGTCGGCGCGCACATCGGGAGAGATCACGAACATGCTCGCGATGCTGAGCCGAACCTGCGCCTCCTGCTCGGCCGGCAACGCGTGACGCAGAGAGGTGTCGGCGAATTGCTTGGCCTGCTCGCCGAGGCCGGCGGCGAATAGTGAGATCGCCCGCCGCGCGACGAGCGGACCACGTCGCGGATCGTCGGCAGCCGTCAACTGCAGCGCGCGCTCAGCGAGACCGGCCGACGCCGCGGGATCCGTCGTTCCCAGTTGCTCGGCGGCTGCGGCCAGAGTCGCGATCGCCACCTCGTCGCCGGGCTCGGCGCTACGGGCGAGCTGTGTCGCGACCTCGACCGGCAATGCGCCGCGCGCAAGCAACACGTCGGCGCCGCGCCGATCGAGCTCGCGTCGCACCGCAGCCGGCACGCTCGTGCGGACCGCATCGCGGACCAGGTCGTGCTCGAACGCCAGCCGATCGTCGCTCTCGGCCAGGATGCCGGCATCGATGAGCTCGCGAACAACAAGGGAGAGGTCCCCGACGCTTAGATCGCTCAAGGTCGCAAGATCGGCGACGGTGAACCGTCGTCCGAGCGAGGAGGCGGCGACCGCCACACGCTCGGCAATCGCCGGCAGCCGCGCCAGGCGCTTGCGCATGTCGCCCCTGGTCCGTGTCGGCATCCGATCCTCGGTGAGAGTCGCCCGCCCGGACACGACGGTGACGATCCGTTCCTCCGCCAGGCCGCGGACGAGTTCAACCAGCAGGAACGGATTGCCGCGGGTGCGCTCGGCGGTCCGCAGCAAGGCATCATCGGGTCTCGCCGCGAGCAGATCCGTCACGACCTGCTCGACGGCGTCGTCGC
>JAOPWD010000363.1 GCA_025965875.1 Pseudonocardiales bacterium | reverse complement strand
TGCCAACCGGGAGATCCTGGGCGACCCCGCCGGGACGGACGAAGCCATGGTTCATCCGCAGGCCGGTGATCAACTCGAACATGTCGAGGCACCGCTCGCGGGCGCGCAGGCCGTTGGTCATGGCAGTGAGCGCGCCCATCTCCATGCCGCCGGTGGCCAGCGCCACCCAGTGCGACGAGACCCGGTTGATCTCCATGAGGATGATCCGGATCAGCTGGGCGCGGGTCGGCACCTCGACGCCGAGCAGCTTCTCGACCCCAAGGCAGTAGACCGACTCGTTGAACAGCGGCGCGAGGTAGTCGGCGCGGGTCAGGAACGTAACCGCCTGCGTCCACGTCCGGTACTCGGTGTTCTTCTCGATGCCGGTGTGCAGGTAGCCGACGACAGTGCGCAGATCGGTGACAGTCTCGCCCTCGAGCTCGACTACCAGGCGCAGCACGCCGTGAGTGGATGGGTGTTGCGGGCCCATATTGAGCACGATCCGCTCGTCACCGATCGGGTCGCCGCCGATGACCTGGTCCCAGTCCCCGCCGGTCAGGTTGTAGACGCGGCCCTCAGTAGTAGCGCGCGATGGTGCATACGTTTCGTCAGTCATCCGACCCTCGCAACCACAGCGGTGCGTCGTAACGCAACAGCGCAACGGCAGAACGGCAGTGAAGCTCTGGATCGGTTCGTCCAGCTCATTTGTAGTACCTCCGCTCGTCCGGCGGCGGGATCGTGGCGCCCTTGTACTGCACGTGGACGCCGCCCAGCGGGTAGTCCTTGCGCTGCGGGAAGCCGTCCCAATCGTCGGGCATCAGGATCCGCGTGAGCGCCGGATGCCCGTCGTAGATGATGCCGAACATGTCCCAGGTCTCGCGCTCCTGCCAGTCAGCGGTCGGCCACAGAGCAGTGACGGACGGGACGTGCGGGTCCTCGACGGTGACCGCGACCTCGAGGCGCACTCGGCGCCGGTAGGTCATGGACGTCAGGTGGTAGACCGAGTGCAGGCGTGCGGCCGAGCCCAGGTAGTCGACGCCGGACACGCTCGAGCACAGTTCGAAGCGCAGCGACGGGTTGTCCCGCAGCGTGCTGGCGATACCGATGAGGTGCTCGCGCGCGACGTAGAGGGTCAGCTCGCCGCGGTCGACCACCGTCTTGGTGACGGCCAGGTCGTAGCTGCCGTAGGCCGCGCGCAGGTTGTCGACGAGTTCGTCGAAATAGCCGCCGTAGGGCCGGTCGGACTCCGGCGCCTGCCACGGCTCGCGGACCAGGCCGCTGAAGCCGCTGGTGTCACCAGAACCCTCGACGCCGAAAAGGCCGCCCCGGTCACTGAGGGGCGCGTCAATGGGAACAGTGACCGCCTCGATGTGGGCCGCGGACTGCTCGGGTGCGCTGTCGGCCGGCACCGGCCGGTCGTTGGGGCCTGTCATTTGGCGTACTTAATGCTGGACGGGACGAGTTCGACCTTCTGGTCGGCGAGCTTGGCTGCGCGCTTCGGGCCGAGGGGCTCGTTCATGATCTTGTGGTGCAGCTTCAGGACGGCGTCGATGAGCATTTCCGGCCGCGGCGGACAGCCGGGCAGGTACATGTCGACGGGGACAACGTGGTCTACGCCCTGCACGATGGCGTAGTTGTTGAACATTCCGCCGGAACTCGCGCAGACGCCCATGGCGAGCACCCACTTCGGCTCGGGCATCTGGTCGTAGACCTGGCGCAGCACCGGAGCCATCTTCTGGCTCAGCCGCCCGGCCACGATCATGAGGTCGGCCTGCCGTGGCGAGGCCCGGAATACCTCCATGCCAAAGCGGGCCGAGTCGAAGCGCGGGCCGCCGAAGGACATCATCTCGATCGCGCAGCAGGCCAGGCCGAACTGCACGGGCCACAGCGACGACTTGCGCGTCCAGTTGACCAGCTTCTCCACGCTGACGAGCAGGATCCCGTCGGGGAGCTTTTCTTCTAATCCCATGGCCTAGTCCCAGTCCAGCCCGCCGCGCCGCCACACATAGGCGTACGCGACGAACACGGTGACGATGAAGATGACGATCTCGACGAGCCCGAACAGGCCGAGCGCCTTGTTCGCGACGGCGTAGGGGTACAGGAAGATGATTTCGATGTCGAAGACGATGAACAGCATCGCCGTCAGGAAGTACTTGATCGGAAAGCGGTTGGGCCCCTGCGGCTGCGGCGTCGGCTCGATGCCGCACTCGTAGAACTCCAGCTTGGCCTTGTTGTAGCGGCGCGGGCCGGTGAACGGCGCGATGGCCACAGAGAAGAACGCGAACGCGAACGCGAGCCCGAACAGCAGCACGATCGGCAGGTAAGGCGCGAGCATTGTTGGCCTTACTCCCCTCTCTGGCGGTATGGGTTGCGCGGTGCAAAGGCTAGACGGTGACGCATGGCTAACGAACTGCCGGGGTGAGCCGGGTCAGGACATGGATGACGCGGTCGGAGACGTCGCCGCCGTGCGGATCGGTCAGGTTGGCCAGCAACTTGAGCACGAAACGCATCAGGGCCGGGTGCGGCAGGCCGTGCCGGGTGCAGGCCTGCATGACCTGCGGATTGCCGATGAGCTTCACGAAGGCGGCGCCGAGTCGGTAGTACGCGCCCCACTCCTGCTGCATCCGCCTGGGGTAGGCCTGCAGTGCGCGCTCACGGCTGGGGCCTTCGGGACGCGCGAGAGCCTGGACGACCGCCTCGGCCGCGAACTTGCCCGACTCCATCGCGTACGGGATGCCCTCGCCGTTGAACGGGTTGACCGAACCGCCGGAGTCCCCGACGAGCAGCAGCCCGCGCAGGTAGTGGGGGGTGCGGTTGAACCCCATCGGCAGCGCGGCACCGCGGGTCGGGCAGGTGGCGTTTTCTTCGCGCAGTCCCCACTCATCGGGGGTGTTGTCCAGCCAGGACTTGAGCATTGCGCGGTAGTCGGTCTTCTGGAATCCGGCGCTCGTGCTCAGGACGCCCAGCCCGGCGTTGACCGTGCCGTCGCCCATGCCGAAGATCCAGCCGTAGCCGGGCAGCAGGTCGGACTCGTTGGGCTTGCCGTCCCACAGCTCCAGCCAGGACTCGAGGTAGTCGTCGTGGGTCTTGGGGCTGGTGTAGTAGCGGCGCACGGCCACGCCCAGCGGCCGGCGCTCGTTGCGGTGCACGCCGAGTTTCTGCGCGAGCTTGCCGGACACGCCCTCGCAGGTGAGCACGAGCGGCGCGCGGTACTCGACGGGCGCCTTGTCGGCGGAGCGGCCCTTGACGCCGACGACGCGGCCGGCTCGGTCGAGGATGGGCTCGGTGACCGTCGTCTGTTCGTGCAGCCGGGCCCCGGCCTTGACTGCCTGGTTGGCCAGCAGGGCGTCGAGGTCGGCGCGCGGGCGGACCAGTCCATAGGCCGGAAACGTGGTGAGCTCGGGCCAGTCCAGGTGCAGCCGCTGGCCGCCGCCGATGACGCGCAGGCCGCGGTTGTGCAGCCAGCCCGCCTCCTGACTGACGTCGATGCCCATGTCGATCAGCGCACGTGTGCCGCGCGGCGTCAGCCCGTCGCCGCAGACCTTCTCGCGCGGGAACGTCGTCTTCTCCACCAGCGCGACGTCCAGGCCTGCCGTGGCCAGCCAGTAGGCGGCGCTGCTGCCCGACGGGCCGGCGCCGACGACGATGACGTCGGCGGTGTAGCGCGGGTCGCCGACCGGGGCATTCTCGGGACGGATGGCGGTGTCGGGCGCAGTCATCGCACACTCCCCGTCTCGTCGCTGCGGTGGCGTCGTCGACTCTGTCAAACGACCTTGTGAACGGCTTCACGAGCTGAACATTGCGAGTCTATTCGTTCGCTGAGGGCGCTGCGCCCACCCCCCGATCCCTGGCGCTGCGGCCGAGCTGTTCGGACGTCCGGAACCCCATGATCAAGTGCAAGTTCTGGTCGATGGCCATCCAGAACTCTGTGTTGATCAAGGGTGGCGGCACCGACGGGACGGCTGCCCGCCGTCACTAGGCTCAGCCCGGTGAGCGAGCGTTCCGGCGGGTTTACCCCGTCCGATCCGGCCCTGACCGACCCGAGCGCGCTCGGCATGATCGCGCACCCGGAAGGCGGCTGGTACCGCGAGACGTG
>JAOPWD010000356.1 GCA_025965875.1 Pseudonocardiales bacterium | reverse complement strand
ACTGTTCAGTCTCGTTAGTCAGGCGTCGGTGCGTTAAGCTGGCGTCAGGTACATACAGTGCAAGCCGGGAGAAATCATGCCAGGACGTCACCAGCAGAGCCCCCCGCGTCGGCTGGGGCTGCGCTGGCTGGCCGGCGCCCTGAGCGTCGGAATCGTCGCTACCGCAGGCGCCGCCATCATGGCTACGGCCAACCCGGCCGGTGCCGCCCCGACGCCCAACCCGAGCTACCACCCCGGCGCCGATCCAGCGACGTTCACTGCTCTCGGTGTGGTCGATGGCAACTGCACCATCTCCACCGGCGGCACCGAGGTGTGGATCAAGCCCGGTGACAAGATCAACTTCAATTCTTCGCTCGTCGGCGTGAATCTGCCGGTGGTCAACAACTTGCTCGGCGTGCTCGGGGGCCAGCTTGTCGGCCTTAACGTCACCGCCACGGTCGACGCCGGCACGACTCACGCGCAGACGTTCAAGGTCGCCGGCGGCAAGACGACCGTGTACGGCAATGCCGCCAACCTGTCGGGTGGCAACCACACCCTGACTTGGACCGCGGACTCCGTCGCCGCGCTGCCGGTCCTCAGCGGTGCCATCAACATTCCGCTCAACAGCAACTCGCTCAAGTCCGGCGCCGCGCTCAAGTGGAACGGTGTCATTCATGTCACGAACGACACGGCCCAGTGCAAGATCGCCGTGGGGGCGCCCCAGGTCGCCGTCAGCGTCGGCCCGGTCAAGGTCACCGTCCCGCCGATCAACGTGGGCATCCCGGCTCCCAACCTGCCAGTGCTACCGACCCTGCCCGGTGTCGGTGGCAACCCACCCCCGGCTGGGAACGGCGGCCAGACGACCACTCCGGGTGGCGGAATCCACTACACGCCGCCACCGCTCACCGTGCCTGAGCAGGCCATGGGCCGCGTCGGCACCGGCGGCTTCGAAGGCGTCGTGCCCGACGGCGGTTCCTCGTCACAGATCGGCGTCAACCTGCCGCAGCCGCCGGTGGCCGGCGCCAGCGGCTCGAATCCGAGTGACGCTGCCGCCGCCAAGGCCAAGGTGAAGCAGGTCATCACCACGCTTGCGGCGAACAAGGCGCCGGCCGCCCAACTGCCCGTCCTGCTGGCGATCATCGCGATCATCGCGCTGTCGCTGGTCACGGCCACCTACGCCCGCCTCTACATGCTGCGCCGCGACATCTGACCCACCCGCTGTGCCGTGGCTCCTGGGGACGATTTCGGGTTGAGCAGCGGCGCCCGGTAAGCTGGGCGGGTTCGCCTGCCGTGATCCGCGCTGAATGGTGTGCCGGATCGAACGTCACGTTCCGTCAGTGCGAACTCCTCCTGCCACGGAGAGTCCGTGGCCGATCAGTCCACAGGAGGCACGGCACCCTTATGCGCCATTACGAAGTCATGGTCATCCTCGACCCCAGCCTCGAGGAGCGCACAATCGCTCCCTCGCTCGACGCCTTCCTCAACGTCGTCAAGAAGGACGGCGGCTCGGTGGAGAAGGTCGACATCTGGGGCAAGCGTCGGCTGGCCTACGAGATCGACAAGAACGCCGAAGGCATCTACGCAGTGATCGACCTGCAGGCCGAGCCCGCATCAGTGCAGGAACTCGACCGCCAGCTGAACCTCAACGAGTCGGTGCTGCGGACCAAGGTCCTGCGGCCGGACGAGCGGTAGGCGGCCATGGCAGGCGACACGATCATCACGGTGGTCGGCAACCTCACCGCTGACCCGGAGCTGCGTTTCACCCCGTCAGGAGCGGCCGTCGCGTCGTTCACGATCGCCTCGACGCCGCGCTCCTTCGACCGCAACACTAACGAGTGGAAGGACGGCGAGGCGCTGTTCCTGCGCTGCTCGCTGTGGCGCCAGGCGGCCGAGAACGCCGCTGAGTCGCTCACCCGTGGCATGCGCGTCATCGCACAGGGACGTCTGCAGCAGCGCAGCTACGAGACGCGTGAGGGCGAGAAGCGCACCGTCATCGAACTGCAGGTCGACGAGATCGGCCCGTCGCTGAAGTACGCCAGTGCCAAGGTCAACCGCACCCAGCGCGGCTCGACCAGCGGCGGCGGCTTCGGCTCGTCCGGCTCCGATGCGGGCGGCGGCGGTGGAGCACCGGCCGACGACCCATGGGGTTCGGCGCCGGCCACCGGCAGCGCTGCGTTGTCCGACGAGCCCCCCTTCTAAACCCGAACAGTTACCAGGAGATATCCACGATGGCCAAGCCACCGATTCGCAAGCCGAAGAAGAAGAGCAATCCGCTCCTCGCGGCCAAGATCGAATACATCGACTACAAAGACACGAACCTGCTACGCAAGTTCATCTCCGACCGCGGCAAGATCCGCGCCCGGCGCGTCACCGGTGTCAGCTCGCAGCAGCAGCGTCAGATCGCCAAGGCGATCAAGAACGCTCGCGAGATGGCACTGCTCCCCTACACCTCGACCGCACGCTGATCGGAGGAGAAATCGTGAAGCTCATCCTCACGCGTGAGGTCGCGGGCCTCGGCCTGGCCGGCGACATCGTCGAGGTGGCCGACGGCTACGGCCGTAACTTCCTCGTCCCCCGTGGCGCGGCCATCCTCTGGAGCAAAGGCGCCGAGAAGCAGATCGTCCAGATCAAGCGGGCGCGCGACGCTCGCGAGGTCCGCGACATCGGCCACGCCCGCGAGATCAAGGCAGACCTGGAGAAGCTGGCCGTGACGCTCAGCGCGCGGGCCGGCAAGGACGGCAAGCTGTTCGGCTCCGTCACCACGGCCGACGTCGCCGATGCGGTGAAGCGGGCCGGCGGCCCGTTGCTGGACAAGAAGCGCATCCAGCTGCCTGGGCACATCAAGACCCTCGGCGCGCACGACATCACCATCGACCTGCACCCTGACGTCGTCGCGTCCGTTCCATTGACCGTCAATCCGGTCTGAAGCATCGTCTGGAGCACCACGCCGAGCCCGGCGGCCGTCCCTGTGGACAGCCGCCGGGCTCGTCATTTTCGGCAAGACGTCGGTAACCTCGCCGACATCTGCGCTTCACCCTCCAACTTTTCTTTTATCCACAGGCGGTGGACGACATGTCCCAGCAATCACGGGGAGTTCACGTAAGTCGGTGGTGATATCCACATGGTCGCCCACCGCTTGTCTACAGCTTGGACGGCGATTCCCACAGGTTTGTTAACAGGTGTGTGCACAGCCCGGATTGCTCTGGCCGCTCAGGTGGTCCTAGCCTCATGACACCGCACCAGAACCCTGCAGGACGCGCCGACGTGGAAACTGTCGGTACCGTCCGGTAATCGTCTGTGCGTGCGAAACTTACAGACGTCGGGGGGGATGGTGGGGATCCGTGACGCTCGCTAACGAGTCGCGCGTGGCTTCGGGGCCGGCGGAATACGACCGCACGCCACCTCAGGCGGTCGAGGCCGAGCAGTCGGTACTGGGCGCGATGATGCTGTCCAAGGACGCCATCGCCGACGCCGTCGAGGTGGTGCGGCCGGGCGACTTCTACCGCCCCGCGCATCAACTCGTCTTCGACGCCATCCTTGATCTGTACGGCCGCGGCGAGCCCGCCGACCCGATCACCGTGTCGGCCGAACTGACCCGCGCCGGGCAGCTGGTCCGGGCAGGCGGCGCCAACTACCTGCACACGCTCGTCAACACCGTGCCGACCGCGGCCAACGCCGGCTACTACGCCCAGATCGTGGCCGAGCGGGCCACCCTGCGCCGCCTGGTCACCGCGGGCACCCGCATCGTGCAGATGGGCTACGACACCGCCTCCGGCTCGGCCAACATCCTGGGCAGCGTCGACGACGTCGTCGACCGCGCCCAGGCCGAGGTGTACGAGATCACCGAGCGGCGCACCAGCGAGGACTATGTCCACATCGAGTCGCTGCTGCAGACCACCCTCGACGAGATCGACAAGATCTCCGCCACCGGCGGCATCGGCACCGGCATTCCCACCGGCTTCCACCAGCTCGACGAGATCACCAACGGCCTGCACCCCGGCCAGATGATCACCGTCGCCGGCCGGCCAGGCAGCGGCAAGGCGCTGGCCCTCGACACCCCACTGCCCACTCCCACTGGCTGGACGACCATGGGCGCTGTTCAGGTGGGCGACTTCCTCCTGGGCGCCGACGGCAAGCCCACCTGCGTGGTCGCCGCAACCGACGTCATGCACGGGCGGCCCTGCTTCGAGGTGGAGTTCTCCGACGGCACCGTGATCACCGCCGACGCCGAGCACCAGTGGCGCACGACTACACGGGCAAGCCGACGCACAAGCGGCTCACGCTCGGGACTGCGCTGGACGCTCACCGCGATGTGCCGCGACCGTGCTGCCCGGCTGGCCGCCTCCTACGCCGCCGAACCCGACGAAACCATCACCATCACCGAGTTCGTGTCCGAGCTGGGCGAGGATTTCCGGACGGCCGTCCAAAAGGAGGCATGGCGGATCGGATCAGTGGGCCGGGCCCCGCGACCGGTCCGCGGATCGGTGCGCGCCTACACCTGGAGTACGCCCGTCTATTCGCGCCGGGCGCTGAGCGCTGCGGTGGCCGAACGAGTGCACCGGCCGATCAGCGGCTGGCGTCGCGCGCAGCGATCCGCTGTCGTCACGACCGCTCAGATCGCCACCACACTCCGGTGTGCGACCGCTGACCGCAGGCTCAATCACGCGGTGGCGTGCACTGCGCCCCTCGAGCTGCCGGAGCGGCCGTTACCGCTGCCGCCGTATCTGCTCGGAGCCTGGCTGGGCGACGGTGCCAGTTCGTCGGCCACCCTGACCTGCGCGGACGACCAGATCCTCGACAGAATTCGTGCCGAGGGCATCGCCGTGAAGCCGGTGGCCGGCGCGTTACGTTACCGGCTTCAGTTCGCTCAGACGGAGCGCTCTGTACGTGCGTGTGAGGTCTGCGGGCGGGAGTTCCATCCGGCCCTGCCGCAAGTCCGCACGTGCGGGCAGTCGTGCGGCGGTCGGGTCAGCGCGGTGTCAGGGCCGCCAGAAATGCCCACCTGCCCGGACTGTGGGATTCGCGTCTACGGCTGGCGCCGCTGCACGTCGTGCCATGCGAAGCGCGGCACCGTCCAGGCAGTGCTGCGCACCATTGGCGTGCTCGGCGACAAGCACATTCCAGCGGAGTATTTGCGGGCGAGCGAGGCACAGCGGCGCGCGCTGCTGGCCGGCCTCCTCGATACCGACGGCTTTGCCACAGCTGGCGGCTCGGCCGAGTTCGGCGTGACCAGTCTTCGGCTCGCACAGGACGTTCGCGAACTCGTCGTCAGCCTCGGCTATCGCGCGGCGCTTCGGTCGAAGGCCGTTCGTGGGCGTACCCCTGCCTCTTCAACCTGCTACACCGTGGCGTTCACACCGGCCGACCGCGTCTTCGGTCTCGACCGCAAGGCAGTCCGGCAGGTATCTGCTACTCGGTCCGGGACTCGGTCGAGGTACATCACCGACGTGCGGCCGGTCGAGTCGGTGCCGGTGCGCTGCGTACAGGTCGGCAACGACGACCACATGTATCTCGCGGGTCGCACGATGATCCCGACCCACAACTCGACGCTCGCCTTGGACATTGCGCGCAATGCCGCGGTCAAGCACGGCAAGCCGACGGTCATCTTCTCTCTCGAGATGGGCAAGCTCGAGATCATGATGCGGCTCTTCTCCGCCGAGGCGGGGGTGGCGCTGCAGAACATGCGCTCGGGGCACATGAGCGACCAGGACTGGACCCGGCTGGCGCGCCGGTCGAGCGAGCTGGCCGAGGCACCGCTCTACATCGACGACTCGCCGAACCTGACGATGATGGAGATCCGCTCCAAGGCCCGCCGGCTGCGGCAGCGCCAGGACGTCCAGCTCATCGTGATCGACTATCTGCAGCTAATGACGAGCGGCAAGCGGGTCGAGTCACGCCAGCAGGAGGTCAGTGAGTTCTCCCGCTCGATGAAGCTGCTGGCCAAGGAACTCGACGTGCCGGTGGTGGCGCTGTCCCAGCTCAACCGTGGTCCCGAGCAGCGCACCGACAAGCGACCGCTGCTGTCCGACCTGCGCGAGTCCGGCTCGATCGAGCAGGACTCCGACATGGTGCTGCTCGTCCACCGCCCGGACCTGTACGAGCCCGAGACCGAGCGCGCCGGCGAGGCCGACCTGATCATCGCCAAGCACCGCAACGGCCCGACCGCGACCATCGCCGTCGCCTTCCAAGGCCGCTACAGCCGCTTCGCCGACATGCCCAGCTGATGAACACCCGGAACACCTCATCCGACGCCAACAACTCTCCTACCGGCCCTGCCGTGCGGGCGGCGAGCGAGGACGCAAGCACCCACCGATGCTAGAACGCCCGCTCCGAGGTGCCGGCGATACCCGCTCCTGGCCCTCCGGCAGAGACGGCCACGGCACTGCAGGCGAGTCGTGACCGCCGGTGGCGATGACGGCGAGGGTCGACCATGTCGGGGGAGATGGTCTGGTTCGACCCATCGGACCTCGTCGTGGAACATCGCAACGCAGCCCTGACTTGGATGTAGTGAGAAGACAACGAGTGTCTGGAGATTCACTGTGTCCGCTTCTACCACCGCCCCGGTACACGCG
>JAOPWD010000346.1 GCA_025965875.1 Pseudonocardiales bacterium | reverse complement strand
TCGAGGGTGACAAGGGCAGTCTTGAAGCCGGTGCCCGGCGCGCCGATGATGCGATCGCCCGGGATGGTGCAGTCCTCGAAGTAGATCTCGCACGTGGGCGAGCCCTTGATGCCGAGCTTGCGCTCCTTGGCTCCGACGGAGAATCCCGGGTCGTCCTTGTGCACGACGAAAGCCGAGATGCCCTTGGCGCCCTTCTCCGGATCGGTGACGGCCATGACGGTGTAGTAGGTCGAGACGCCGGCGTTGGTGATCCACGCCTTCGCACCGTTGAGCACCCAGTTGTCACCGTCGCGGACCGCGCGGGTACGCATCGCCGCCGCGTCCGAGCCCGCCTCGCGCTCGGAGAGTGCGTAGCTGAACATCGCGTCGCCCGACGCGACCTCGCCGAGCACCTGCTTCTTGAGCTGCTCGGACCCGGACAGGATGACCGGCATCGTGCCGAGCTTGTTCACCGCCGGGATGAGCGAGGACGACGCGCAGGCCCGCGCCACCTCTTCGATGACGATGCACGCCGAGATGGCGTCGGCGCCTGCGCCGCCATACTCCTCGGCAATGTGCACGGCGTGGAACCCTGCGCGGACGAGCGCGTCGTAGACGTCGTGTGGGAACTCGGCCTTCTCGTCGATCTCCGCTGCGCGCGGTGCGATCTTGTCGTCGGCCAGCTCGCGGACGGCCTGGCGCAGCATCGCCTGCTCGTCGGTGAGTCGGTACAGCTCGAAGTCGGGGTTGCCGATAGCCATACCTAGATAGTAGGACGACCTAGTAGTTGCCGCGCGCGGTGCTTCCGTGACATTCACCTCGCCGCTATCCTCGTGTCGAGTCGTGACTGGCGTGTTCGTAAGGTGGGCATATCCACTGCACCTCCAGCGGAGCGGCTCCGTTCAACCGGAATGCCGCGCGCCTGGGTGCCCTCAATTCGACCATCTGGAGGCGCGCCATGTCAGAGCCGTTCGATGCAGCCGCGGTATCCACTGCCTACCGCAGTGCGCTCGAAGTCATTTCCGCGATCGAACCCACGGTCGCCGACGCCATCCGCAGCGAGCTCGCCGACCAGCGCGCCTCACTCAAGCTGATCGCCAGCGAGAACTACGCATCGCCTGCGGTGCTGCTGACAATGGGCACCTGGCTCTCGGACAAGTACGCCGAGGGCACGATCGGGCACCGCTTCTACGCGGCGTGCCAGAACATCGACACCGTCGAGCAGGCTGCGGCCGACCACGCCATGGCCCTGTTCGGAGCGCCGCACGCCTACGTCCAGCCGCACTCGGGCATCGACGCCAACCTCGTCGCGTTCTGGGCCATCCTGGCCCAGCGCATCGAGTCGCCGGCCCTGGCCGAGGCGGGCGCCAAGCACGTCAACGACCTGTCCGACGACGACTGGGAAAACCTGCGCAAGGCGTTGGGCAACCAGCGGGCGCTGGGCATGTCGCTCGACGCCGGTGGGCACCTGACCCATGGTTTCCGCCCCAACATCAGCGGCAAGATGTTCCACCAGTCCTCCTACGGCACCAACGCCGACACCGGCCTGCTCGACTACGACGATGTGCGCGCCAAGGCACGCGAGTTCAAGCCGCTCATCTTGATCGCGGGCTACTCGGCCTACCCGCGCAAGGTGAACTTCGCCAAGATGCGCGAGATCGCCGACGAGGTCGGCGCCACGCTGATGGTCGACATGGCGCATTTCGCCGGCCTCGTCGCCGGCAAGGTCTTCACCGGCGAGTACGACCCGGTGCCCTACGCGCACGTCACGACCACGACCACCCACAAGTCGCTGCGCGGTCCGCGCGGTGGACTCGTGCTGTGCCAGCCCGAGTACGCCGACGCCGTCGACCGTGGCTGCCCGATGGTGCTCGGCGGCCCGCTCGGGCACGTGATGGCGGCCAAGGCGGTCGCGCTGGCCGAGGCCCGCCAGCCCGCGTTCGCCACGTACGCGCAGAACGTCGCGACGAACGCGGTCACCCTGGCCGACGGGCTGATGCGGCGCGGCGTGAAGCTGGTCACCGACGGCACCGAGAACCACCTCGTGCTGCTGGATGTGACGTCCTTCGGCCTTACCGGACGCCAGGCCGAGTCGGCGCTGCTCGACTCGGGCATCGTCACCAACCGCAACGCGATCCCGCGCGACCCGAACGGTGCCTGGTACACCTCGGGTGTGCGGATGGGCACCCCCGCGCTCACGTCGCGTGGCTTCGGCGCAGCCGAGTTCGACCGGGTCGCCGAGTTGATCGTGGACGTGCTCACGTCGACCTCGCCGAACCCCGCGCCGTCGGGTGGGGCGTCCAAGGCCAAGTACACGCTCGCCCCCGGCGTCGCCGACAAGACCCACTCGGCCGCGAACGAACTACTCGATGCCCACCCGCTCTACCCCGGCCTCGAGCTGACCTGATCCAAAGCGTCAGACGGTTCTGGCCACGCCAAGCGCAGCGAACGAATGTCCCGGGAAGATGGTGGCCAGTGAGCCGACGCCCAGGCGTTTCTGCGCCAGTTCGCCCATCACGTCGAACGGGCTGTTGAGCGCGGGCACGTCGCCATGGTCGAGCACGCCGTCGGAGAGTTGCTGCCAGGAGCCGTGGACCGCCTTGCCCACGACGCCGCCGCCGAGCAACCAGGCCACGCTGCCGTGGCCGTGGTCGGTGCCGCCGCTGCCGTTGATCGCGACCCGCCGGCCGAACTCCGTCACGACGAGCACGGTCACGCGTTGGCGCCGTGTCGGCCCAAGATCCTTCATGAACGCCGCCAGCGACCCGGCAGCGGAGGTCAGGTGTGCGTCGAGATTGACCGCCTCTTGGGTGTGCGTGTCCCAGCCGCCGACGTCGACGGTCGCCACTTGCAGGCCGACCTCCGCGCGGAGCAAGGCGGCCACATCCTTGAGCGCCGCCGAGAAATTACCGCCGGGATAGACGGCACCATTGCGCACGCCGAGGGCCGCGCGCGCCTTCGCGGCCGTGCTCAGCGCGGTCAGCGTCGTCGGGACATCCTGGCCCAGCGTGCCGGCCTGGCCGCGGTACAGCGTCCGGATCGCCGCCTCAGCCTGCGGCCGAATCCCCGCCCACCCGGGAAATGTAAAGCCCGCCAGCGAGTCGAGGACGAGTGCCGGCTGGTTACCCGCCAGCGCGGCAGGTGCTGCGGAGCCGGCCGCGACGGCCCGGAAGGTGGTGCCGGGCCCGAGTTCGACCAGCACGCGGTCGAGCCAACCGGTGGACGCCGCGGCCGAACCACCCCGCTCCAGCATCTGCTGACTCTGGAAGTGGCTGCGCGACACGCTCGGTGAGGCGACTGCCGGCACGAAGGCCAGCTCGCCGGTGTTCCACAGCAGGTCGTACAGCGGCCGCATGGCCGCGTTGAGCGCCCAGCCTCCCGTCCCCGGCAGGCTGATGAGACCGGTGCTGGGCGGGACCAGCGCTGCGCGGACGCCGTGCAGGTAGTCCACCCCCAGCGCCGCCGACGCGGGCACGAGGATGCGCAGGCCATCCGCAGCCCCACGGAGAAACACCGTTATGAGCGTGTTGCGCGTACCCGCGGTGCTGGCCCCGTACGCGACCCGGGTCGTGACCAGTTGGCTGCCGAGCGCCGCTACGCCCGCCATGCCCAGGCCGCTGAGGAACCGCCGCCGGGTCCACCCGCTGGCGGCCCACGCCTCGTCCTGCGCGCACAGCGCCGACTCGGTCTGGGCTGCGTATCGCACAAGCGCCAGGCCGTCGGGCGCATGTGGTGCTGTTCTGCTCACTGGTCTCCCTCGCATGTATTGGTCAGATGGAACGGAAATGGCCGCTCAGCGCAGCGCGTGGTGCGGGCTGTCGAGGATGACGGCGATCATCGGCCCGATCAGCGCCTGCAGCCGGGACTTGGCCATCGGAGTGGACGCCGGTTCCCCGAGCATGTGTTGCAGCGCCGCATTGTGCGTGGCCGAGTACGTCATTCCGACAAGCCGTCGGGTCAGCAACGTGATCGCCTCGCCGCTGGTGTGCGGCGTGCGCCCGTACAGCGAGGTCTTGTTCAGGCGCGCGAAGCCGTCCCACCAACTGTCGGCCAGCGCGATGTGCATCGTCCACTCGGTGACGAGTGTGCTCGACGAGCGCCACGCCGCGGCGACGTCCGGGTAGCCGGTGGGCGCGGTCCACTCCAGCGGCGCGTGGCCCATCGCGCGCGCGCTCCACTCCATCGTGCGCAGTGCCTTGTCCATACTCGCAGGCCGGGTGCCGAGGGCGCGGATCGTCGCGATCAGGTTCTCGGTCGGCCGGCGGACCTTCTGGCCGCGGCTCTGCCAGAACTCATCCGATCGCAGCATCGTGTGCAACATCGGCTCGATGCGGGTTCCGGAGTCCAGATACGCCTGCGCCAGCGCCGAAACGAGTGCGGCGGACGGATTGTCGGAGACGTAGCGCAGGCACATCTTCTGCGCGAGGTGCTGTGCGGTGGCCGGATGAGTTGCCAGGTAGCGGATCAAGGCGTCAGCGGCGGCCTCACCACCTGCCGCCGTGTCGTTCGCGTGCGTGAAGCCCAGAACCGACACGCCGCCCACCCAGTGCTTGTTCGCGTCGTAGACATAGCGGTAGTCAGTGCCGATCGTGCGCCCGGTCAGGATCTTGGCCGCGTTGGTGACGTCGTCCTCGCTGTAGATCATCCCGACGGTGTGCAGCTC
The DNA here is from genome assembly GCA_025965875.1 of Pseudonocardiales bacterium. Taxonomy (GTDB): domain Bacteria; phylum Actinomycetota; class Actinomycetes; order Mycobacteriales; family Jatrophihabitantaceae; genus QHCC01. The sequence continues at coordinate 1,796 of JAOPWD010000346.1, read as the reverse complement.
CAGCAGCTCACGGCCGTAGTTCTCGTTGACGGACTGCTTGGTGGACTGCGCCAGGTTGAGATACGTCAACATCGACGGGTGCCTGGCCGACGCGAGCAGCATCTCGGTGAACGAGCCGAACGCGTGTTTGCGGATGACGTCGCGGTCGTAGGTGTGCCGGGTGGTCCACACGTCGTGGCTGCTGGTGACGTTGAGGTGGTTGGAAAAGAAGTCGACGAGCGTCTCGTACATCTGCGCGGCGCTCCACGCCTGCAGTCCCAGCGTGACCCGGCAGAGCTGCCCGGTCGAGTCCCACTCGTGCACGGCGCCACTGTTCTTCAGCGCCACGACCTGGACCGACGTCTTTGACAGCAGCGGGCCGCACACGGCGACTGCCGGGCTGCCGCGATAACCGGAGTATGCGGCACCGGCAGCGACTTGTTGGCGATACCAGGCGCTGACGCCGTTCACGGACACGTAGTGGCGGGTGGCCACCGTCGGGCCGAACGCCAACCGAGAGAGCACGTGGTTGACCGGGTCCCAGCCCAGCGGCGCGTGCGCGGTGCGGCGGGCATTGGCCATGGCTTGCGGGATGCTGGGCCAGATACGAGTCATCCCAGGGGTCCTCAAAGCCACGCCGAGCAGACCTCGGCAAGAGCGACCCCGCCTGATGTAAATTTAGCGTTAAATAACGTCGACCGCAAGGTGGCCGGACGCTGGTCCGGCGATCCCGTTAGCCAGCCGGCGGACCGGACGTGCCGGGGTCCTCCGCAGGCTTGGGTTTGCTGGGCTCGTGGTCATTCTGCAGGCCCTGCCGGAAGCTGGACGCCGAGTCCTTGGCCTTCTCGGCGACCCTCCCGGCTTGCTCTTTGGCCTTCTCGGCCATCGGCTTGGCCTTCTCCCTGGCGGTCTCGGCCATTGGCTTGGCCTTCTTCGCCAGCTCCTCGGCGCGTTCCTTCGCTCGGTCCAGGAAGCTCATGCTGTACCCCTCTGCCTAAGTCAGTCGAGCCTGTACATCCTTTGTACAGCTTCGTCGAGACAGGTGGGGCGCGCTCAGCCGGGCGTCGCTACCCCGATCGGGTTGACGACATGGTTGGGGAAGACGCTGCTGAGCGCCCCGACGCCGAGGCGCTTCTGCACCACCTCGCCCAGGACGTCGAACATGTTGTTGACGCCGGGGACGTCGCCGTCGGCCAGCGTGGCCGCGCTGAGCGGCGTCCAGTTGCCGTGGACCTGGCCGCCGACGATGCCGCCGCCCAGCAGCCAGATCAGGCTGCCGTGGCCATGATCAGCCCCACCACTATCGTTCATCGCCACCCGGCGGCCGAACTCGGTCATGACAACGACCGTCACCCGCGAGCGGCGGGTCGGGCCCAGGTCGGTCATGAACGCCGCGAGCGACTGAGCGGCCGCGGTCAGCAGCGCGTCGAGATCATGGACCTCGTTGGTGTGGGTGTCCCAGCCGCCGACGTCCACAGTGGCCACCTGCAGGCCCACCTCGGCGCGCAGCACGTCGGCCAGGTCCTTCAACGCGCCCGAGAAGTTGCCTGCGGGGTACACGGCGGCGTTCTGCACGCCGGCGCCCGCGCGGACGGTCGCCGCGGTGGCCAGCGCCGAGACCGTGGTCGGCACATCCTCGCCGAGGGTGCCCGTCATGCCGCGGTAGAGCGCGCTCACCGCCTGCTCTGAGGCAGGCCGGATGTCGTCCCAGCCCGGGAACTTGAAGTCCGCCAGCGAGTCGATCACGAGCTTGGGCTGGTCGCCGGCGAACGACGCGGGCGCGCCGTAGCCCTCGCCCGTGGCCCGGAAGGTCGTGC
>JAOPWD010000027.1 GCA_025965875.1 Pseudonocardiales bacterium | reverse complement strand
TCACGCGGTCACCGATGTGGCAGCCGTAGTCGATGACCGTGTTGCTCCACACCGAGACGTCGTCGCCGATCATGCATTCCTCGCGGACGACGACGTTGTGCCCGGTCTGGAAGCGAGCACCGATCCGGGAACCCAGGTAGATCGTGCTACCGCTGCGCACCCGAGCGTCCGGACCCACCACGAGCCCTGCGGCATGCCCGCTTTCGCGCGTCGATGGATAGCCAAGGATTGCGGTCGCATCGATCTGCACGCCGCCCTGCACCACGACGTCAGACACCGATTGCCTCCGGGACCATCAGGAGTTCGTCGAGCGACGCGATGGCGCGGCACACACGCGAAATCTGCGCCGGCGTCATATGCGGAAACATCGGCAGTGACAGCACCTGCTCCGCTGCTTGTTCGGCCACCGGAAGGGGCCGGGCCGAGAGGTGCTCGTATGGAGGGAGCCGGTGGATCGGCGTCGGATAGTGAATTCCGGTCTCGATGCCCTGCTTCCGGAGCCAATGCCGTACCCGGTCACGCTGCGGCACGCGAGCCACGGCGAGGTGGTAGACGCCGCGCGCGCCCGGTGCCTCCTCGACGAATTCGATGGCGGTCTCGGCGATCGCCGCGCGATAGCGCGCCGCAATCGCTCGGCGTGCGTCATTCCACTCGTCGAGGCGCTCCAACTTCGCGCTGAGGACGACTGCCTGAACCGCGTCAAGGCGACTGTTCGTGCCCAGGTACTCGTGCTGATAGTGCGACCCACTCGTGCGGCCGTGGTCTCGCAGGGCGCGCAACCGCGCGGCCAGGTCCGCATCCGAGGTGACGACCGCGCCGGCATCGCCGAACGCGCCGAGATTCTTGCCCGGGTAGAAGCTGAAGCAACCGGCTCGGCCTGCCGATCCTGCGCGCCGCCCGCGCCACGCCGCGCCGTGTGCCTGCGCGGCATCCTCGATGATCGCTATCCCGAGTCGTTCTGCCGCCCGGGAGAGCGAGTCCATGTCGGCCATCTGGCCATACAGGTGAACGACGATGACCGCCCTGGTCCGGCTCGTCGCGGCGGCCTCGAGATCGTCCGCGGTGAGCAGCAGAGTTGCCGGATCCACGTCGGCGAAGCGCGGTGTGGCGCCGGCGAGGACGACGGCCTCCGCCGTTGCGACGAAGCTGTTCGCCGGCACGACGACCTCGGCGCCCTGGCCAATCCCCATCGCACGTAGCGTCAAGTGGATCGCGTCGGTTCCGTTGGCCACCCCGACGGCTTGCGTCGTGCCGCAATATGCGGCCCACTGCGACTCGAACCGGTCGACGGCCTCTCCACCGATGAACCGGTTCGAGTCGAGCAGGGCCAACCACGCGTCGGAGACCTTCGTCCTGACGTCGCCAGTCATGGCGCTGAGGTTGATGAAGGGCACGTCCATGGCCTTCCTCTCCCTCACGTGGTGACCGTGGCCGCGTGACCGCGATGCCACGCGTTCTGGGGTTCCTCCTGTGGCGCGTGATCGCGTAGCCACGGGCGCGCGGGGGAACGGAAAATCCCACTACCGCCGACGAGGGCGGGCGCCCGGTCGGGTGACAGCTCTTCTAGTCGAACCGGTCGGTCCAGCTGAAGGGACAGTTGTGCGGCCTCAAGAACCTCGACGACGGCAAGACCGCTCACGCCGTCGGTGTTAGGGGTGCTCTCGGTCAGGATGCACAGTGCGAAGTGTGCGTCCTGTACGCCCAGCGGCTCGTCGGATGCGACGTACGGCGAGGTGATATCGCCGTAGCGGTACGACATCGGCGGTTGGGTGAGGTCGTCCGTGTTCAGGGACGGCGACACCCCCTTGTCGAGGACGCGGATCCGCTCGTCTGCGGCGAGGTCGTCGTAGACCGCCATCTTCGCGCTGCCCACGGCCGTGACGCGCCGAACCTTGCAGGGATCGAGCCAGCTCACGTGGATGTTGGCCGAAAGCCGTGGATCGGCATAGAGCAACCGCAGGTAGGCGACGTCCTCGAAACGGGGATGCGCGTGCCGGGATGCCCAGGCCTGCACGGCCACCGGAGGCTCACCCAACACATAGTTGATGATCGACACGTCGTGCGGTGCCAGGTCGAGGATGACGTTGACGTCGTTCTGATAGAGGCCGAGGTTCAGACGTGCCGAGTCGAGGTAGTAGACGTCGCCGAGTACCTCGCTGTGCACCAGTTCACGGAGCTTCCACACCGCGGGGTTGTACTCGAACGTGTGGCCGGTCATCAGCACGACTCCGGCCTGCGCAGCCGCGGTGATCAGCTTGCGCGCCTCGGCGGAGGTCGGCGCGAGTGGCTTCTCGACCAGGACGTGCTTGCCGGCCGCGATAGCCTCCAGCGCGATCGGGACGTGACTGGTCGGCGGGGTCGCTACGACGACCGCGTCGATGTGCGGCAGCGCCGCTTCCAACGAGGCGAAGCACAGCGCGTTCGGGTAGCTACGAGCCAGGTTGCGCAGCCGCACCTCGTAGGCGTCGACGAGCACCACTTGATCCACACCGTCGGTGGAGTGGAGCACGCGGGCGTGCTTGGACCCCCAGTACCCGCATCCCACGACGGCAATGCGCAGCCCATCGGTAACCGCCATCTTGTCGACCCCCCGGTCGTCGTTTCGACTTTGTGCGGAAGTGCGTGCGAAAACGTAGCTCGGGGTTGATCACGGTCGCATCGTCAACCTGCACTAGGCCGTCTCATCGCTTTGACGGGTCTTTGTCCCAGAGCTGTTCGTGGCGTATGCGTCCGGGCCGGCGGGTGCAGGTCGCTCAGTGGCTGCCTACCGGGCAGCCGTAGATCTTGTCGCAGCTCGGCTTGGTGGTCGGCCAGTCGTTTTCCAGCCAGGTGAAGTTCGCCAGTTCGGTTCTCACGCGCGAGATGTAGCCGTTCGCGTCCGAGCTGAGCCAGTCGCCCGAATACCAGGCACCGACACAACCCCACAGGTCACCTGCCGCGTACGAGCCACTGTCCTTGAGCCAGTACTCCCAGCCGTTGAAGCAGCCGCGCAGTTGCGAAGCGAGGTAGTCGAGGGCGAACGCTGTCGAGCGGACGGTGAACGGGAACGTGCCGTTCTGGTTGGCGGGCATCTGCCCCCACGAAGGCGCCTCCCACGACATGACGCCGGCGATCGAGAAGGTCCGCGGACAGATGTTCGTGCCGAAGTCGCGCTGGAAGTCGCGGCCGTACGCCGCGATGCCTTTGCAATACACCGATGCGCCCGATGTACCCGCGGGCATCATGTCGCCCATACCCCAGTTGAGAATCGGCCGGCCGGACGGATAGATCTCATACTCGTACCACGTGGATTCCCGCACGGCTATCGCGCGCAACAGGTCGTCGGGCAGACCCCATTTGCACGCCGCCCACTGGAAGATCTCGTCGGTCGTGCCGGTGAACCGGCCGTCTACCCGTTGCAGGAGCCAGCTGTCCCAACGTGGATCGGCGGCACCACCGGTCGCGACCGGTCGCGCCGCACGGGCGCGGGGCACCGCGCCGGCGTCGGGCATGACGTGGTTGGGAACGCCGTTGTCGGGACGCGGTTCCCACGTCGAGTAACGCACTCGGTTCGCGCACGACGCGTTGTTCGGCAGGGTGGACCACGTGCCCACCGGTTGCAGGCGGAAGTAGCCGCCCTGCGCCGGTGGCTGTGCGTTGGTCGCGCCGGGTTGGACGGCGGGTGCGGCCACCGCCTTTGACGGACTGCTCGGTGCGGCGGGACTCGTGCGCCGCGGCGCCGAGACCGAGCCGCGGGTCGTGGTGGCTCGTGCTGCCGCCGTCGACAGGCGCGGTGACGTGACCTGCGCCGGCACGGATGTAGCGGCGGCGGCAGGAGGCCCGCTCGGACTGCTCGATGCGCGCCCTGACCGGAAAAGGGCAAAGCAGACAGCCGCGGCAACGGCGAGGACGCAACCGACGGCGAGTAGCGCGCGCGTGCGCCCGTTGCCAAGGGACCCCACACGTCGAGAACCTTGGGGAGTCTGGTGTGCGGGCATGCGTGCTCCATGAGCCGAGCGCTTGATCGCGTGCGCCGTGCGGGAGGACGTGTTCGGTCAGTGGAACACCGGACCGCGAATTCAGCAAGCCGCGAAATTGTCTCGTCCCCTTTACGTAAGTGGTCGCCCGGTGACCGTTTTAGGTCACTGGCGTGACCATCGCGTCTCGGCTAGCGTCCCTCGCGATTGTTCGCGTAAACCATCCGTAAAGGCCGCCACGTCGTCCCTCTCCCGGCGTCGGATCGGCCTGTGGCTGCGACGGCTGAAACAAGCAGCGGCCACGCGGATTGCACGACTCGAGGGGGGTCTCGATGGGGGAAATCGCACGACAGCTTCACGACGGCGGTGGGGTCAGGGCCAGGACAGCTGTGCCTTCGGCACTGCCCCTAGCGTCGCTGATTCCACCGGTTGCAGTCGGCGAAGCCCAGTATCGCCGCCAGGTCGGTCACGACATCCGTCATGAGCTCAGCACGATCATGTTGCTGGCTTCGGTGTTGACCAGCTCCAAGGACATCGGTCCGGTAAGCCGCGGCCGGGTCGGGCAGATACTTGCGGAGACGCACTGGCTCGGGGAGCTGATCCGCGCCTACGACCAGGCGCCGGACGGCGACGGACGTGACCCACGCGGGGCCGACGTGATCCGACTCGATCTGCTCGTAGCCGACATCGTCCGCCCGATCCGGCTCTCGTCGAGCACTCGCGTCAGCGTGGATGCCGACGAGGTATCGGCGCGGGTCAATCGGCTGGCTTTTTGGCGCGCACTACGCAACTTCTTCTGTAACGCGCTGGTGGCGGCCGGCCCGGATGGGCAATTGGCCGTCGCCGTGTCCGAGGCCGAAGGGTTCGCGATCGTCGACGTCGACGACGACGGGCCGGGCTTCGACCCCAGGCGTGCGACGCCGTCGTCGCTCGGACTCAGGATCACCGCCGAACTGGTCGATTCGTGGGGCGGCCATCTTCAGATCGGCACGGGGAGCCTGGGCGGTTGCAGCGTTCGGCTCGTGCTGCCGCAAGGCGGCTGATCTGCGTCCCCATGTCATGGTCGACGTCGGGGCCGCGGCCCGTTCATCTCCCAGTCATTCCTAAGTCATGCATAGTTGCACAGTAAGATTCTGCTGGGTTAATATTCGGCCGAACTAAGAAACAGCCTTAGGTTCGTGCGGTCTGGGGACGGGTAGGCCGCGGTTCGCAGATGCAGAGCGTTCGAGGCCAATGGGGGCAGTTCCCTCTGACGGCGTCGGGTGGCCGTGCGGCGACACGCGATCGGGGGGTCGCTGTGGGGGGCTTTAGCGGGTCGCTCGACATCGTGTTGGGCGACGATCAAGTCGTCTTTCTCGATGCGTTGACCATGGTGTTGATGCAGTTGGGTCATCACGTTCTGGCTGCGACCTCGAGGCGTGCAGCGTTGCTTGACTTGGTCCGAGAGTTCCGGCCGGATCTATGCGTCTTCGAGCCTCGCTTTCCTGACGGCGATGGGATCGACCTGATCGGGGCGATCGGCGGCATGAGCCCGGCGACCAAGGTCGTCTTGCTCACAGCCGAAGACGAACCCGAACCCGTGCGGCGAGCGCTGGCGGCAGGTGCAGTCGGCTATCTGCACAAGAGCCGCGGAGTTCCCGCCTTGCTCAATGCGCTGCAGCGAGTCAGCTCCGGCGAAGTCGTTGTCGAGGGCAGTTTCTCGTCGGCTCAACCCGCGGGGCCGGGCGCATCACAGCACCTACGACAGCTCGCTACCTATCTGACTCCCCGCGAGCTCGAATGCCTTGAGTTGCTCGCCGGCGGCGCGGGCACGCCGGCGATAGCCCGTCGCCTGGGAGTTTCGACCACCACAATCCGTAGTCACGTGCAGGCCGTATTGACGAAGCTGGGCGTGCACTCGCGGATGGAAGCCGCATCGGTGGCTATCCGCTACGGGCTGGTGAATGCTGCCCCACACTTGGAGCAGGTCAAGGAGGGCGGGGGCCTGGCCTGAGTTCGGATAGCCGAACCGATCAACGGGCAGTACGCTTAGGCCCGTTGACTTGCCAGCGTGTCCGGGACAGAAGGTGTCCGTTGGGTGTTGGTTCTGTGAGCACCAGCGAAGGGCAGCACTCCGCCGAGGCCATCGGTCCGGAGTTCCGCTTCGGGTTTGATCCCGCCTCCCGACGCATGACCGTGGCCGGTGAACTCGATGCCGCCAACGCCGACGTCTTGGCGGATGTGATGGCGACTGTGCTGGAACGTGATCCCGGCAGCGTCATCATCGACATTTCTGAGCTGGATTTTGTAGACGCAGTCAGCAAGACTTCGTTTCTGGCTTCGTGCGTAACGATGAACTTCGCGGCCATGTCGTTGAGCATTGTCGGCGCCTCGCCCAAAACGCTCCGGGCGTGCCAAGCCCTCGGGTTGGACGCACGGCGCCAAGGAACCTGAACCGATCAGCTACTTCACGCGGGCAGGATGTGCTCGTCCAGCACGTAGCTCCCGGTGACGCCGACCTCATCCCACACCGTCCGCGCGCGTGGCCACTAGGCGATCGTTGCACTGCCAAACGCCGTGGCCGATGCCCATCTAGCCCTCATTACTAACTCCGGCTAGCAGCAATGTCGCTGCGCCGTCGCCTTGCCATGCTGTAAGACATGCATGTGCGTTGCATCATTGTCGATGACAGCCGCCGCTTCACCGATGCGGCGCGTCTTCTGCTGGAACGGGAGGGGCTCGTTGTCGTTGGGACGGCGTCCAACGGTTCCGATGCGATCGATCTGGTGGACGCACTGAGCCCCGACCTGGTCCTCTTGGATATCGACCTCGGCGAGGAGAGCGGCTTCGACGTCGCGAAGAAGCTGGGTAGCTACCACGCAGGCCCTTCCGCGGCGGAGCGGCCGGAGATCATCCTCGTGTCGATGCATGACGAGGAGGACTTCGCCGACCTCATCGAGGCGAGTCCGGTGGCTGGGTTCCTGGCCAAGTCCGACCTGTCGGGCGACGCGATTCGTGACTTGCTGCGTCGCAATGCCAGGAGCGAGTAGCGCGGCCAAGGGGTCCTAGTGGGAATCCAGGAACGCGATGACGGCCAGCACCCTGCGGTGATCGTCTTGACCTTCGGCCAATCCAAGCTTCGTCAGGATGCTGCGCACGTGCTTTTCGACGGTCCCTTCGGTGACCCAGATCTGCCGCGCGATCCCGGCGTTGGATCGCCCCTCGGCCATGAGCGCAAGCACCTCCTGCTCGCGCGGACTCAGCATCTCCAGAGGGTTGTCCTGTCGACGGGCCGCGACGAGTTCCTGGACCAGCGCCGGGTCCACGACGACCTGCCCTCTCACCACGCGATTCAACGTGTCCACGAATTCGCTGACGTCGGTCACCCGAGACTTGAGGAGGTAACCCACCTTGCTGCCCCCGGCCAACAGCTCCATGGCGTGCTCGACCTCGACGTGCGCCGACAGCACGACAATCGCGACGTCGGGAAAGGCATCTCGGATCTGTCGCGCCGCGACCAAGCCCTCGATCGTGTTGGTGGGAGGCATGCGGATATCAAGGAGGACCAGCCCCGGCAGGTGTTCGGCTACCAACTCCAGCAGGCCGACAGCGCTATCAGCTTGCGCGGCCACCTCAAAGTCCGAGCGGGCGAGCAGAGTGGCTATGCCCTCGCGCAGAAGTACGTCGTCGTCGGCGAGGATCACGCGCGTCGACCTGGCCGCGGAAGGATCCGGCGGCTGTGCGGGTCTCTGATCGCTAGGGGTGTCCATGACGGCACCAACGTCTCGTCGCTGAGCACGATTCCTGGCGATGCTGGGATCACGACTCGCCTGATCTAATCGGTGTGGGGCCGGCGTAACACGGAGATTGCCTGGATCGGAGGCCGAGGTGGTCCGAGGTCTGGCACGTCGCATGCTGCTCGCGAGCCTGCTCGTTGCCGTCGTCATCGCCGCGTCGTTCACCGTGCTCATAGAGCGAATCAACGTGATGAGCAGGTCGATCCAGGCGGCAAGCGACTCTGAACAGATCCTGGCCATCGAACGGCAATTGGAGAGGCTGGTCCTCCAAGTCGAAACCGGGGAGCGGGGCTACCTGCTCACTGGCGACAACAGCTACCTCGCGCCATGGCAGGCCGCCCAGGCCAGCATCCCGCAATTGAGCGTGCGGCTCGAGCAACTGGCGAGGCTGCCACTGCCCGCGCAATATTCGCGAAGCGCTGTCAATGCCACGACCGCATACATCAACGACTACTCGATACCGCTGGTGGCGGACGCGCGTAGGCACGATCCATCCGTGCGAAGTCTCGCGCGTCTGAACGAGGGCGAGCGGCGAATCGACGGCATCCTGGCCTCGTTCGCCAGCCTTGATGCAACCGAGCGCGCGCTGGTCTCGGCACGTCAAGAGCGGGTATTGGACGCCAGCAGGATAGCCATCGTCGCGGTCGTGGGCGGCCTCGTCGCGTCTGTGCTGCTCGTCGCTCTCTTTGCTGCCTACCTGTCGAGGGCGATGGTCAGGCCTATCCGCAGAGCCGCGAAACTGGCGCGCACCCTCGCCGATGGAGACTTGTCCGCGCGAATGCCAGAGACCGGCGTGGGGGAGATCGGCGGGTTGGAGAAGTCATTCAACGAGATGGCCCGGTCATTGGAAATGAGCCGGGACGACTTGAGTCAACTTGCGCAGGAGCAGGGGGCCTTGCGGCGCGTCGCCACGCTGGTCGCTCAAGGTCAGCCGCCAGCCGCGATCTTCAATGCGGTAACCGAAGAGTTGGCCCGTCTGTTGCACGCGACGAACGCGACGTTGGTTCGCATCGAACCAGACGGGTCGCGCACGGTCATGGCTCGTTTCGGTGCGGACGATGACGGGCAACCTTCAGCGCCGAACGACGAGCCCGGCCAGTCAAGTGCCGGCGCGCAGATCATTGTCAACGGCAACCCGTGGGGCGATTTGACGGCCACCGCACTCGGTGGCCAACGGTTGCCGCAGGATGCGGCGACACGAGTTGCGAACTTCACCGACCTGGTCGCGACTGCGATTGCCAACACTCAGGCCCGCACCGAACTGGCTGCCTCGCGAGCGAGGATCGTGACCACCAGCGATCAGACCCGGCGAAAAATCGAGCGGGACCTGCACGACGGGACCCAGCAGAGGCTCACCTCCTTGGGGCTCGACCTGCGCCTCCTCGAAACAGAAATACCGCACGAGCTTCCTCAAGTCCGCGATCAACTGTCCAGACTTGCTGACGGACTCTCCGGCGCGATGAACGATCTGCGGGAGATCTCTCGAGGGATTCACCCGGCGATTCTTTCCGAGGGTGGCTTGGGTCCGGCCCTGCGGGCGCTGGGCCGTCGTTCGGCAATTCCCGTGAACGTCGACGTGGATATCGCGGCGCCGATCCCGCAGGCGATCGAGATCGCGGCTTACTACGTCGCCACAGAGGCATTGGCGAACTGCACCAAGCATGCGGGCGCAGCTGCCGCGACCGTCGTTGCGCGAACGGACGACTCTGTTCTGCACGTTTCTGTGCACGATGACGGGATCGGCGGTGCCGATCCGACACACGGTTCCGGACTTGTCGGTCTCATCGATCGGATCGAGGCATTCGGGGGAACACTCAAAGTCACGAGTCCGATGGGGGGCGGAACGGCCGTGCGGGCCCGTATTCCACTCGCGGAACCGGGTGGAGTCGGCTGACAGCTCGCCGGAGTTCTGTCGATGCTCGCGGATTTATCGCCCGCTACCGGCTGGCCAGTATGAGTAGGTAGCACTGGCCGGACCCAAGGATGCTCACTGGCACTGAGGATTACAGCCGCTGCCCCAGTGACGCTGGTTGAGTGACGTTCTCATTCGGGCAGCGGAAGATCGTCTTCCCCCTCCTTGCCACGATCATCGTCATTGACCAAAGCGCAAAGTGGTGGGCGTGGCGACATGCCGCGACCGCTCGCGTCAATTCCGGAGGAGATGCGATCGTCGGATCGACGGTCAGTCGCTGGTACGCCGACGCCGGTACGGGCGCGCTCCTGGACCTGCTCGACATCGTGTTGCTGAGCGTGGCGATCTTCCTGCTGCTGCGAGTACGACGTTCGCTGCCCGTGCTCATCTCGGGCGCCCTGATGATCGGCGGATGGACCACGAATCTGCTCGACCGTCTCGGGATGCATTACGTGACAGCTCCAGGAAGCCGGCGCGGAGCCGTCGACTTCATCCATATCGGTCGGCATTTCTACAACGTCGCGGACATGTTCATCGTCGTCGGAACGCCGCTGTTCGTGCTGGCGGCAATCGGCAGCTACCTTCGGCGCTGGGCGGCAGGTGCACCGCGCGTTGACACGCGGGTCTCGTCCACGGTCGCGCAGGCCCGAGGGATCGCGATGCATCCGGTGTCACTCGTCGCCGCGGTCCTTGTTACGGCCATCGTGGCGATCGGGGCCGCGAACTATGGCGGGGTGACCGCTCCGCCCAGGACAGCACTCGCTGGATCGCAAGGGCCGGCTATCCGAGGCCCCGGTGCGTGGCAGGTATGGGTGGCACCGCAAACAAGCAACACGTCGTACCCGGGTGCTGGTATCCCGGCGGCGGCACCAGGAGCGCCCTGACGTGGTCGGGGCGGCGATGACCCGCACATTTGGCCACGATGTGACGTTTAGTCGGCGTTCAGCTTAGGAAATTTCCACCACCACATCACAGCCATGTCATCGCTCGCGCATCGTTACGGATACGACCTTGGATGTATAGCCAGAGCGAAGGTAGTCCAATGGTGAACGTCCGACACGTAACGAAGCGGCAGCACCGCATATCTGCAGCACCCAGCGGTTCCAGGCGGATCAGCCAGGTCGACGCAGCATCCCGCGAGCACCGTCCCGCGGTCGGCGTGGCCGATCCGCTCGGCTCTCACGCCCGGTTGGCCGCCCGGTTCGGACGCACCGGACTCGCGCCGACCATCGCGACGAAGGGCCTCACGATCGTCGAACTCGCCGATGGGTTCGGCGCAGCCGCCTACGTCCGACGCGGGCGGTGGGCGGTCACGCCTGGAGACGTCGTCGCGCCCGATGGGCTCGCAGACTCGGCGCTGTCGGAATACCTCGACGTGGTCTCGCAGCGTGGGCTGTGGCCGGTGTTTCTCGCGATCAGCGACCCCCAGCCCTTCCGACGACGAGCGTTTGCAATGAGCAAGATCCGCGAAGAGGCGGTCATCGATCTCACCACATTCGACGTGACGGATCCTCGGCGCGCCGCACTTCGACAGGTGGTGGAACGGGAACGGGCAGCCGGGCTGACCGTGCGGCACCATGACCAAACACACCACAAGCAGCATGCCGACGACGTCACGGATTTCTGGGACGTCGTCGACCGCAACGGGACTGCTCTGGCCTCGTGCACCTGGCGGCCCTATCTCGGCAGTTCAGCCCGGGTGTTGGACGACGTGTTGGGCGGCCGCGAAGGGCCGAAGAGCTACCTGCTCGCGACGTGCCTCGAGCAGTATCGTGCTGCCGGGCTCATCCAGGCGAGCCTGGGCAGGGCACCGCTAGAGCGCGGCTTACTTGCCGACTGGGCGTACCCGAGCCGCTCCCTGCTCAGCTACCAGCGGCAGTTCGCTCCGTGCTGGGAGCGGCGCTGGCTCGCCGTGCCGGCCGCGTGGCAGCGGCCGTTCGCGCGGGCAGCGATCAGGGGTGCAAATGAGTCCTTGGCGATGGTGTAACCACGCAGACTGCTAGCAATGCCTACTCATCGGCAGTGTGCGGCTCGGCCAGTGCTTGTTGGGCGATTGTGAATGCGCGGTTGGCGCGCGGCAGGCCGCTGTAGATGGCGGTGTGCAGCAGGACCTCGGTGATCTCGGCGGGGGTGAGTCCGTTGGCGATCGCACCGCGGACGTGCATTGCGATCTCGTGCTCTGCGCCGAGGGTGACGAGCGCCGAGAGCGTGATGATGGACCGGTCGCGGCGCGACAGACCGGGCCGGCTCCACACCTCGCCCCACGCGTAGCGGGTGAGGAAGTCCTGGAACGGTGCGGTGAGCTCGGTGGTGTTCACGATCGTCCGGTCGACATGGGCGTCGCCGAGAACGGCGCGGCGCGTGGCGTAGCCCGCGGCCACGGTCGCGGGGCCGCCGAAGTGTTCCAGCAGCAGTTTGGTGATGGCGCCGGATTGTTCGAACGTTGGGATGTGGGCCGCATCGTCGAGCACGTCGAGCCGCGCTCCGGCGATGCCGTCGGCGATGCGGCGGCTGTGCTCGGGCGGGGTAGCCGGGTCGTCCGCGCCGGCGATGACGAGCGTGGGTGCGCTGATCCGGGCCAGGTCGGCACGCAGGTCCATCGCGGCGATGGCCTCGCAGCATTGGGCGTAAGTCTCGTCGTCGCTGCTGGTCAGCATCGTGACCAGGTTGGCCAGCAGGTCGGGGTCGCGCTGGACGAGGCCGGGCGTTATCCAGCGCGCGACGACCGCGTCGGCGATCGATGCCAGCCCGCCGCGGCGTACGGCGGCGGCCCGATCGAGCCAGAATTGTGCTGGGGTCAGGTGGGCCGATGTGCTCAGCAGCGCCAGGCGAGCAACTCGTTCGGGGTGATGCGCGGCTATCCACATCGCGGTCATGCCGCCCAGCGACAGCCCGGCGAAATGGGCGCGAGGTATGTCCAGTCGATCGAGCAGCGCCACGACGTCGCGGCCGAGGTCATCGATGCGGCACTGCTCGCCCGGGGTAGCGGCGGGGGAGCGGCCGTGCCCGCGGGTGTCGACTGAGACGACGCGGAACTGCTCGCTCAGGGCGCCGAGTTGAGGCGCCCACATTGCCGTCGTGGCGCCGACCGAGTTGAGCAGCACGAGGACGGGCGCGCCCTGCGGGCCGGTGATCTCGTGGTGCACTTCGATGGTCATCAGGACCGTCCCGCCAGGTAGTGGTCGACGAGATCGCCGGCGTGCCCGACGTCGATGTTGTCGCGTGGCACGTTCCGAGCCATCGCACCCGTGTCGACCTCGAGTCCCGCCAGCGACGTCGCGAGCCGGTCCGCGCAACCGCCGGTCGTGTCGAGCAGCGCAGTCAGCGCCGGCCACTCCGCGTGCCACGGGCCGGCAGCGCGTTGCAACTCGGCAGGCATGGCCGCCAGCAACGTGGCGAAGACTCCGGGTGCCTGCGCCGCACCGGCTCGCGCGGTCACCGCCGCGATCGGATTGTGCTTGTGCGCCATCGTCGAGGAGCCACCGCTCGCAGCCTCCCGCACCTCACCGAGTTCGGTCTGCGCGAGAAGAACGACATCGGTTGCGATCTTGCCGACGACACCGCACGTCGCGCCGAGTGCGGAGCCGAGTTCGGCGATGCGGCTGCGCTCGGTGTGCCAGACCGTGCCCGGGTCGACCAGCCCGAGTTCGGCAGCAAACGCGGCCCGCACCGCGGGACCGTGCGGATGCCAGCCGCCGAGTGTTCCGGCGGCGCCGCCGAGCTGCACCGCGAGTCCGGCCAGCGCGGCCCGTAGCCCGAGCGTCGTCCGGTCCAGCCCCTCGCCCCACCCAGCTGCCACCGCGCCGAACGTGGTGGGGACGGCCTGCTGCAGCAACGTCCGTCCGATCATGACCGTGTCGCGGTGCTCGCGGGCGAGCATGGCGCAGGCCTCGCCGGCGGCGTTCATCGATTCCAGGATCACGGGCAGCGCCCGTCGGACGACGAGCATCGCCGCGGTGTCGAGGATGTCCTGGCTGGTGGCGCCGAGGTGCACTGACGGAGCTGACGTTGCTCCTACGACGGAACGGATCGCGCGCACGAGCGGGATGACCGGGTTGCCGTCTGCGGCAGCGTGCCGACCCAGCTCGGCCGGGTCCGCGGTCTCGGCCACCTGTCGGCAGGCGTCCGTGATCCGTTGCGCGCTAGCCGCGTCGAGCAGGCCGGACTCGGCGCACGCGGTGCCGAGTGCCGCCTCGGCGTCGCAGATCGCGATGACCCAGGCGCGGTCGCTCGTCGTCGCCGCGATCGTCGATCTGCCGAAAATCGGCTCCCAGAGACCGCTCATCGACCCACCGTGTCAGATCTCGAAGAAGGGTGTCTCGTCGTCACCCTGCAACCGGATGTCGAAACGCAGGCTGCCGTCGGGACGCTCGGTCGCCGTCAGCAGCTCGGCGGCGTCGGCGCTCAGCTCACGCATCGCCGGATCGACAGCGTTGGCTGCGGTCTCGTCCGGGAAATAGATACGGGTGACGACGCGGTGGAGTAGCCCCCGCGCGAACACCGAGACGTTCAGGTGCGGAGCTTCGGCCCCCCCGCCGCCGTCGGGGAGCGCACCTGGCTTGAGGGTGCGGAACGCGAACTGTCCGTGCTCGTCGGTGGGGCAGCGTCCGAAGCCGCGAAAGCCGGGGTAGGAGTGCGCGCCGCGTGGATCGTCGGGATGGTCGAAGCGGCCGTCCGGATCGGCCTGCCAGATCTCGATCAGGCCGTCCGGCACGGGCTCCCCGGCGCCGTCGGTGAGTCGCCCGCTGATCGTGACAGCGCCGGGGGTAGCGGGCGCCACGACGTCCGGGCCGTCCGGCCAGGGGAGCACCAATGACAGGTAGGGCCCGACGGTCTGCGACGGTGTGGGGCCGACGTCAGTCATCGTCCGGCTCGCTCTCGAAGGGCGTCTGGGCGCGGCCGCGCAGCACGACGTCGAATCGAAAACCGAGCGCCCAGTGGTCGGTCGTCACGTCGTGGTCGTAGGACGAGACGAGCCGGGCCCGCGCCTTCTCGTCAGGGACGGAGTTGAAGATGGGGTCCTGGAAGAACAGCGGGTCGTCGGGGAAGTACATCTGGGTGACGAGCCGCTGGGTGAACGCCTGCCCGAACACCGAGAAGTGAATGTGCGCCGGGCGCCATGCGTTGGGATGGTTCTTCCATGGGTAGGCGCCGGGCTTGATGGTCGTGAACCGGTAGTGCCCGTCACCGTCGGTGACGGTGCGGCCCAGCCCGGCAAAGTGCGGGTCGAGCGGCGAGGGCCACTGGTCGTTGACGTGCCGGTAGCGGCCGCCGGCGTTGGCCTGCCACACCTCGATCAGCGCATTGGGCACAGCGCACCCGTCGGAGTCGAGCAGTCGGCCGTGCACGACGATCCGCTGGCCGACGGCTTCGCCGCCGTCGAACTGCGTCAGGTCGTCGTCACCGGGCTGCACCCGCTCAGCGCCGAACAGCGGGCCGGTGACCTCGGTGAGCCGCTGTGGCAGCAGAATCAGCGGCTTGCTCGGATGCCGCAGCGCGGTGCTCCGGTAGCCCGCGAAGCCGAGTGGCGGATGCGTGCCTTTGACGTCCGGACGGTAGGCAATGGGCCGGACCGGTTCGTTCATCGGTAGGACCAGCCGTGCTCGTACGGAAGTCCCGTGTAGTTCTCGGCGAGTGACGTCGCCATCGCGGGTGACGTCGTGACGTACTCCAGTTGGGCCAAGGCGAGTTGGTCGCCAAAAGCATCCCCGCCCGGATCCACGTGCAGCATCGACGTCATCCACCACGAGAAGTGGGTGGCGCGCCACACGCGGCGCAGCGCGGTCTCGGTGTATCGCTCGAGCAGACGTGTCCGCCCGTCGGCGTAATAGCCACCCAGTGCTCGCGAGAGGACTCGGACGTCGGCGATCGCGAGGTTCATGCCTTTGGCGCCGGTCGGCGGCACGATGTGCGCAGCATCTCCGGCGAGAAGCAGCCGACCGTGCTGCATCGGGGTGGCGACGAAGCTGCGCATCGGCGTGATCCCCTTGTCCAGCAAGGGTCCTTCCGTCAGGGTGAAGCCGGACCCGTCGGACAGCCGGGTGTGCAGTTCGGCCCAAATCCGCTCGTCGGGCCACTCGTCGATGTTTTCCTCGGGCGCCACCTGCAGGTACATCCGGGTGACGGTCGGCGAGCGCATGCTGTGCAGCGCGAATCCGTTGGCGTGCCGCGCGTAGATGAGCTCCTCCGACGACGGAGGTGCCTCGGCCAGGATGCCCAACCACGCGAACGGGTAGGCCCGTTCGTAGTGGACCAGGTCCGGCAGGTAGCCGCGACTCACGCCGTGGAAGCCATCAGCTCCGATCACGAAGTCGCACTGCAACGAATCCGACGCGCTGTCCTCGACGAACTCGATCCGTGGGTGGTCGGTGTCCAGGTCGTGCAGGGTGACGTCGTCGACCTCGAACCGCACGTCGCCCCCGGCGTCCACGCGTGCTGCGATGAGGTCCTTCACCACCTCCTGCTGCCCGTACACGGTGATGCTGCGGCCGGTGTGTTCGACGAAGTCGATCCGGTGGCTGCGCAGTCCGAACCGCAACACCACTCCCGCGTGCAGCAGGCCGTCGGAGTCCATCCGCTTGCCGACGCCCGCCTCGCGCAACGTCTCAGCCGTGCCGTACTCGAGCACGCCGGCCCGCACGCGGTGTTCGACGTAGCGGCGATCGCGCCGCTCGAGCACGACCGACTCGATGCCCTGCAGGTGCAGGAGTTGCGAGAGCAGCAGTCCCGCCGGACCAGCGCCGACGATTCCCACCTGGGTGCGCATGACGAAAGCGTGCCCAATTGCCACCCGCGCAGCGCCTACACTTCCGCTGGACGGAAGGCGGGATAGAAGTGGTGCGGCAGCGTGAACTGCCCCGCAGCGGTACGCAGCGGGTGCTGGCCATCCTGGCTGCCTTCACCGCCGAGCGGCCGGTGCTGGCGCTGTCGGAGATCAGCCGACTCGCTGGGCTCGCGTTGACCACCACCCACCGCCAACTCGCCGAGCTGACCCGATGGGGGGCACTCGAGCGCGGCGATGACGGGCGCTACCGCATCGGATTGCGCCTGTGGGAGGTCGGCGCGCTGGCCCCGCGCAGCCTCGGGCTTCGTGAGGCGGCGCTGCCCTTCCTCGAGGATTTGTACGAGGCAACTCACCAGAACGTCCAAGTCGCCGTGCTGGACGGGCGGGAGGTCGTGTACGTCGAACGGATCACCGGCCGCGATGCCGTCCATGTGGTCACCCGGCCGGGCAGCCGACTGCCGCTGCACGCGACGGCCGTCGGGCTGGTGCTGCTTGCGCACGCGCCGATCAGCGAGATCGATGCTGTCCTGGCCGCGCCGCTCAAGCGCTACACCGAGTACACGGTCACCGACCCGGCCCGGTTGCGCCGCGCACTGGCCGACACCCGCCGTAACGGCTACGCGATCAGCGTCCGTCAGATAGAGACCGTCTCCACGTCGGTCGCCGCCCCGATCCGAGACGAGCGCGACGTTGTCGTGGCCGCGCTGTCCATCGTCGTTCCGGCTAAGGGCGCACACGCACGACGCCACGTCCCGGCCGTCCTCGCGGCCGCCCGCGGAGTGTCGCGCGGCATCGGGTCGACGCCGGGCAATCCGTAGGTCGTCCAGAGGCGCACTGCTCAGACCCCATCCGAGGTTCCGTGCTCCGCGCTGACCGAGCGGACGGCAGCGATCGCAGCGGCAATGCGCGGAGATGTCTGCTCGCCGTCGCGGACGATCAAGACGCTGTGCCGCATGGTGTCGACACCCTCGATCGGAATGCGCGCCACCGGCAGCTCCGAACCGGCCGGCGTCAGCTCGGGCGCAATGGTGATGCCCCAGCCGATCCCGACCAAGCCGATCGCAGTGCCGATGTCGTTCACTGTCGCCGCGAGCACCGGCTCGAAACCGGCGGTGGTGCACAAGCTCATGGTGAGCTGGCCGAGCGCACTGTCCAGGCACACGATCCACGCCTCTTCCCGCAACTGGGCCATGGTGCAGTTGCGGGCACCCGCCAGGCGGTGTGCCCCAGGCACACACAGGAGAAGCGGGTCGTGGCCCAGAACCCACTCCCGCAGACCCGGCGTTGTGCGCGGGTGGGGGGCGCCGAGGCGCGACACGATCACCATGTCGAGCTGATCGCGACGCACTTCGTCCGCTCCGGCCTCGTCGGTCGTAGCCACGAGTCGGATCTGCATCTCGGGGAACCGATGGCGTACGTCGGTCAACGCCCGGCTCATGATCCGCGGCCCTTCGTGAAACGGAACACCCACGCGCAACAGGCCGCTGACTGCCAAGGTGTCGCTGCCCAGCATCGCTTCCGCGGCGCGCAGTTCGACCAGGATGCGTTCGGTGTGCTCGACAAGCGCTCGGCCGGCCGAGGTGAGTGTTACTCGATTGCCCACGCGGTCGACCAGCGCGATTCCGGCTTCACTCTCGAGCGCCGTGAGCTGTTGCGATACCGCGGAGCGGGTGTAATTCAGTGCTCGCGCCGCGGCCGCGATTGAGCCCTCGGCCGCGATGGACCGCAGCATGAGCAGCTTGCGAACGTCGAGCATCCGTCACATCCATTAACGCTGCGTGTCATCGATAGTAACTTCAGATTACTTGCTACTGCCTCTCGCGGTGGCTGTACTCGACGCCATGCCGGTGTCACTCGTCGAGAAGCAACGCATCTCCACGTCCGGAGCCCGCGCGGTGGCTCCTTTCACTGTCGGTGGGCATCAGTTGCTGGCCATTGCGCAGCTCGCCCTCGACATTCCGGGCCAGGAACCGAGCATGAACGGCGGCGACAGCGACACGAGCCTGCTGTTGTTGCAGCGCACGAAAGGGCGCTACGTCCCGTGGTCGACACTTCCGGCCCCAGGTGGCGAGGACGCTGAGTTCTTCACCATCCAGGGCAGGTCGTTCCTCGCCGTTGCCAGCATCAGGTCCGGTCGCGGGCCGTACGACTTCACCACCGATTCAGCGATCTTTGAGTGGGACGGCACCGGCTTCGTGCTGTTCCAGAGCGTCCAGACGTTCGCCGCCAAGCAGTGGAAGCACTGGCAGATCGGCGAACGCCACTTCCTCGGCCTGGCCCAGGGGGTGCGCCGACCGGATCTGGCCACGCAGAACCGCGATTCCTTCGTCTACGAATGGGATGGCTCGTCATTCGTCGAGTTCCAGCGGATCAAGTCGCAGTGGGCCTACAACTGGCACCCGTTCTTCATCGGCGAGCAATTCTTCGTCGCTCACGCTGAGCATCTGGACGCCAGCCTGCTGTATCGGTGGGACGGTGAGCGACTGTGCCCGCATCAGACGCTTGCTGCGCGCGGCGGGCGAGCGTTCGCGACGTTCGACCGCGACGGTGCTTCCTACTTGGTCGTCGCCAGTCTGTTGGAGCCTCCTCGGCTCATGCACTGGAACGGTGAACGGTTCACCGACATTCAGGTGCTCGACGGCCTCGGGGCCCGCGAACTCGCCGTGGTCCGACGCGGGGAGGACCTGTTGGTCATCCGGATCAACTTCATCCTGGGCACCCCGGCGGATCCGCATCCCGTCCTCGATTCGCAGATCTACGAGTGGCGCGACGGCTCACTGCACCTCGCAGCGCAGTTCCCGACGTCGGGCGGCACGGACGTCGCCGTGCTCGACTACGACGGGGACCTGGAGATCCTGGTGTCGAACTCGCTCTCCGCCCAGCTGCGATTCGCCAACGACACCGTCCTGTACTCGCTGTCGACGACGCCCAGCGCAGGACAGTGATGGCTACCTTCGAAAGCGCGGAGCTGGTCGAGCTCTTCATGACCTACACCGCCTCGCCGACCAGCATCGGTGCTCATCTCGCCGCGGCGTCCGCGCGGCAGAACACCGACGATCCACTGATCGTCGCAACCGGAACCGACATCGCGTTGTACCTGGGCGGCGGGCAGCCGCCAGTCGTCGAGGGTTTCCGCGTGTCGACGAGAGGATTCAAGGAGCTCGCGGCCGTCTCCCATTTGGGTCCGGCGCTCGCGACGCTCGTGCGACTACGGGAGCTGGGCGAGGCAAACGGCTGGCGCCAGGACGCCGAGCGCCTGCTCTCTGCCACCAAAGCGGCGCGGGCGGCCAACTCGACCGAACTATGGCGCGATCGCATCGCCGTCCGCGCGTTCCATGGCCGCGAGGCGACCATCGCCGCGATGGTCGACTACAGCTGCCGGCTCACCGAGCGCTTCCTGCAGCGCTCGCTGGATGATCCCGGCTACCTGAACACCTCGACGCTCCAAGAGGATTACCTCGAGGGGCCGGCCGACGAACTCCCGGTGCCGTTCAACCGCATCATGATCGCGACGTTCTTTCTCACCGGCATGGATGTCGCGCACCGCCTCATCAGTTGGTTCGACGATCTCGAGCTGCCGTGGGAGCGCGCGATGGTGATCATCGCCGGCCGGGCCGGCCGGCCGACCGCCGGCGTCACGAGGGAGTCCAACAGCGTCGCGGGCGTAATCAATACGGCTTCCCGCGGCCGGCTGCCTGCGCACCGCCTGCTCATCGCGCCGCACGCACCGGTCTTCCCACTGTTCGATGGCACTGATCTCGAGCCGACTGCGGCTCTGGAGGGGGACTACCGGCGGATGTTTGCCTCACTGCAGGCGACCTCGGAGCTCGGTGCGCAGATGTTCGACAGCTATCCCCGCTTCCACCCGAACCCCGATGAGGACGTCCGCGTCCACGCCGAATCCCGGACCGTCCACGCCAAGCCGGCCATCGACGGACCCGATGATTGGCTCGCGCTCACGACTCGGCTGCGCGTGGTCATGGAGGACCCGCGACAGTTGCTGTCCGGCGCGGTCACGGACTACGCCAGCAGGCAACTTGCCGGGAACGGGAACGATCCCGCTGCCCTGACTGTGCCCGGATTGGACCGTGAGCCGTACCCGGGGTTGGACGTGAGCGGCTCATGAGTGCCGCCTGCGTAACTCGACCGCCCACCAGCACGCCGTGAACACTTGGTCAGCGAGGAGTTGTGCAATGAGTGAACAAGATGCCCGTCCGCGACAGAGGCCGAGCAAGTGGGTCGCCGGGAGGCGGGGGATCGCCGCAGTCGGAGTTGCCACGCTGGCAACAATGGTTCTCGCCGCCTGTTCGTCGTCCAATTCGGGCTCGTCCGGCAACACGTCCGGACCCTTGAAGATCGGCATGTCGCTTCCGCTCACCGGTCCGGTGGCTGACGTGTCCAAATCGGGATATGAGGGCTACCGCCTGTGGGCGTCGCAGGTGAACGCGAGCGGCGGCCTGATCGGTCGACAGGTGACGCTGAAGGTCCTCGACGACGGGTTCCAACCGGCCCAGTCCGGCTCGAACTACACCCGGTTGATCACCCAGGACAAGGTCGATCTGCTCCTCGGCACGTTCTCCTCACTGCTCAACGCGCCGGATTCAGCGATTGCCGCGCGACAGGGAATGCTCTACATCGAGCCGTCCGGCGGCGCCGCGACGCTGTTCACGCGGGGGTTCAAGAATCTGTTCTTCGCTCAGCCGGCCACGACCACCGACCTGCCGAACCAGTTCGTCGAATGGGTCACGTCGTTGCCCGCTGATCAGCGGCCGAAGACCGCCGCGTACGTCACCCAGGATGATCCCAGCGCCAGCCCGGCGGTCGCGATCTTCAAGACGAAGCTGGAGGCGCTTGGTATCCGCACGGTCTACAACGAGACCTACGCCCCGGAGGAGTCCAACTTCGACACCATCGCTGCCGCCGTGTCCCACGCGTCGCCCGAGTTGGTGATCCACGGTGCGGTCGCCACTGACGGCGTGCAGTTCGTGCGGTCCTTGGAGAAGGTGTCGTTCAGTCCCAAGATGCTGTTCCAGACCAAGTCGCCCAGCGACGAGACCTACCCCAGCGCTATCGGAACCAAGAACGCGCAGGCAGTCTTCACCTCCGTGGCGTGGAGTCCGCAGGCGAAGTACCCGGGCAACGCGGAGTTCGTCGCCGCATACACAAAGATGTTCGGCCACGCCCCCAGCGAGGACGCGGCGAACTCCTACACCGCAGGTCAGGTCCTGGCTGCCGCGGTCAAGGCAGTCGGCCGCATCGACCAGAAGGCGCTAGCCGACTGGCTGCACAGCCACACGGTCGACACCATCGTGGGGCCGCTGAAGTGGGATTCGACGGGCGTACCCCAAGGGACGATGCTCCTGGCGCAGTGGCAGAACGGCACACTGCAGATAGTCGCGCCGAAGTCCGCCGCGACCACACAGGAGGTCCTGAACTTGAAGCCGGCCTGGGCAAGCTGATGACCGAGCTCCTCCAGACGCTCATCTTCGGTGCGCTCATCGGTGGCGTCTACGCGTTGATGGCAACTGGGCTCACGCTCACGTTCGGGGTCATGAAGATCGTCAACATGACACAGGGTGCGTTGCTCGTGCTGTCGGCATATCTCTGCTACAGCCTGTGGGTTCATTTCGGCATCGACCCGATCCTCGGCGCATTCCTGATCACCGCACCGATGGGGCTGCTGGGAGTCGCGCTGTACAAGCTCGTGATCGAGCGCGTGCAACGCATCGACCACGGGTTGACGATCGTCGCCACGTTCGCGCTGGCCATGATCGCCGAAGGGCTCATCGCCCTCGCGTGGGGCCCCAATACGCGCGCAACGACCCCGCCGTACTTCAATCGGTCCTTTCGGATCGGGTCTTTGGTGGTTCCGCAGGCGCAGTTGTACGCGTGTCTGCTGGCGATCGGCGTCACCGTGGTGTTGCAGTTGGTCATCAAACGAAGCTGGCTCGGGTATGCGATCACTGCGGCGTCGGAAAACCCCGAAGGCGCAAGACTTGTCGGAGTTGAACCGGTGCGTGTCGGCGCGTGGATCTTCGCGATCTCTGTCGCATCGACGGCCTTCGGAGGCGCTGCGCTGAGCTTCCTCTTCCAGTTCGTTCCCGACTCGCAGGACGTGTGGATCGGTCTCACGCTGAGCGTCGTCATTCTGGGTGGCCTCGGCAGTCTCGCCGGCGCCTTCGCCGCCGGCTTGCTCCTCGGCGTGGCCGAAGCCATGACAACGACCTACGTCTCGGTGCGGTGGGCAACTGCCGTGCCGACGCTGATGATCCTCATCGTGCTGACGATTCGTCCGCAGGGACTGTTCACGCGCGCGACCCGTCAGGACCTGGCTACATGAGAACCGGAAGCAAGCTGCTCATCGCGATGCGGGCCACGGCGAGGGTTGCGGTGGTGTCCGCATGAGGGTGACGATCCTGCGCAGGACACTCGTGGTCGCCGCCCTGGCGGTCCTGATCGCATATCCCATCGTCTCGAACGACCTCTACTACCAGAACCTGCTCATCTTGACGTTCATGTTGGCGATCGGCGCCAGCGGATGGAACATCATGGGCGGGTACGCCGGATACATCTCGTTGGGCAACAGCGTCTTCATCGGACTTGGTGCCTACACGACCGGAATCCTCGCGGCGAAGCACGGCGTCTCTCCTTTCCTCGGCTGCCTCGTCGGTGGGCTCGTCTGCGCAATCGCCGCAGCATTACTGAGCCTGGTGACCCGTCGAACGCGCGGCATGTACTTCGTCATCGTCACGTTCGCTGTCCTCCAGCTACTCGCCTTGGTGACGACTACGTGGTCCAGCCTGACCGGAGGCAGCCCGGGACTCGCCCTGCCACTGCCCACCTGGAGCTTGGACTACCAGAACTGGCCCTTCTACTACCCCCTGCTCGGGCTGCTCGTCTTGACCGTCGCGGTATCGGCCTTGGTTCGCCGCAGCAAATTGGGCCTCGGGCTGTTTGCCATCCAGGACGACGAAGACAAGGCGACCGGCCTGGGGCTGCGGACCGCGGTGTACAAGATGATCGCCTTCGTCCTGGGCGGAACGTTCATCGGCATCGCGGGCGGGATCTACGCGTATTACGTGACGTTCCTGAATACGGGCGCAGTGTTCGACATCGTCGCCAGCGTTCTCATGGTTCTGGCGGCTCTGCTCGGGGGCCGCGGCACGGTCTGGGGTCCGGTCGTGGGCGCGTTCATCCTCGAACCGCTGGCGAACTTCACCAGCACCGGTATCGGCGGCGCCAACTCCGGCGCAATCCGGCTGCTCATCTTCGGTGGGCTGCTCCTTGCCGTCGTCCTGTTCCTGCCGCGCGGTGTGCTGCCCACGGCCACCTCACTTTGGCAGCGGGCCATGGCGCGCCGAAGCAGACCCAGCCCAGACGAAGGTGCCGGGCCGGCGCAGCGTTCGAGCGCCTCGATATCGGTGTCGCCTCGCGGGAGCGACGTCGACGGCGGTGGACGTGTGCTCGAAGTGCACGACGTCGTGAAGACCTTCGGAGGTCTCCATGCCGTCGACGGTGTCGACCTGGCCGTCGAACGAGGCAGTATCACCGGACTCATCGGACCGAACGGGTCCGGCAAGACCACACTGTTCAATCTCATCGACGGCACAGTCGCCGCCCGGTCAGGCCACATTGCGCTGGGCGGCAAACGCATTGATCGCTCGGGTCGGGCGACCAGAGCGCACGCCGGGTTGGCCCGCACCTACCAACTTCCGCGGCTGTTCCCGAGTTTGACGGTGATCGAGAACATCGTCCTTCCAGAACGACGGCTCTCCTTCACTCGCCTCTGGCGCAAGCGCGTGACCTCCCCTGAGCGTCAGCGCGCGATCGCCGTCCTGGAAAGTCTCGGCCTGGCGAATTTCGCCGACACGAGCCCGGCGGACCTGAGCTATGGACAACGCAAGCTCGTCGAACTCGCGCAGGCGCTGTGGCTCGACCCTGCGCTCATCATGCTGGACGAGCCCGCCGCCGGAATCAGCCCGGCCCTATCGCAGCGGCTCGCGGACCTGATCCGGTCTCTGCACAGTCAGGGCGTCGGCATCCTGCTGGTCGAGCACGACCTCGCGTTCCTATCCAGCCTGTGCCAACACGTCTACGTCATGGCCAACGGCAAGATCATCGCGAATGGTTCGGTGGCCGAGGTCAGCGCGGATCGTGCCGTCGTCGACGCCTACCTCGGCGACGACGTGGCCCTAGCGCCGGCCGAGGTGCACGCATGATCCACATCGACGGACTTTGGGCCGGCTACGGGGGCCTCGACATCCTGCGCGGTGTCGACCTGAAGGTCGAGCAGGGCACGATCAACTGCATCGTCGGCCCCAACGGCGCAGGCAAGTCGACCGTCCTGAAGACGATCAGCGGGATCCTGGCGCCTCGCGCCGGCTCGATCGCCGTCGATGGAGTTCAACTGGGCGGCGAACCGCCCGCCGCGATCCTGCGTGCGGGGGTCGTGCAGGTCCCACAGCGGCACGGGCTCTTCACGAAATTGACCGTACGAGAGAACGTGCTGATGGGCGCGTACATCATCCGCCGCCGGGGTCGCAAGCAGATGGACGGCCGCTACGAAGAATTGGCCGAGATATTTCCGCTGCTCGCAGAACGACCACACGTACTGGCCGGATCCTTGTCGGGCGGCCAGCGCCGCATGGTCGAATTCGCGCGGGCAATGATGCTCGACCCGAAAATCGTGCTGCTCGACGAGCCCACCCTCGGCCTCGATCCGATCAGCCTGGCGATCATCCGAGACAGCATCCTGGTCATGAACGGGGCCGGCACCACGATCCTTATGGTGGAACAGAACGTTCGGTTCGGCCTCTCGCTGGCGCATCACGCCACGGTGATGAGCGCCGGCAGCGTTGCCTTGGCCGGATCGGCTCAGGACATCGCCGATAACCCGCATCTGATGGATGTGTTCTTCGGTGCAGCGAGCCCGCGGACGGAACCTGCCGCATGACCGGGCCATCCGAGCCGCGACGCAATCCCTTTCTTGATCGGCTGCGCGCCGGCGAACTCACCTTGATGATGGGCATTCGCAGCAGCCGCACCTCTGATGCCGTCCGCGTCGCATCCGCGACCGGCCACCACGCCATCCTCATCGATCTCGAGCACTCGACCATGCCGTTCGACATCGCCGCCCAGCTGTGTGCCACCGCCGCAGACCTGGGCATGACGCCCTTCGTGCGAGTGCCCGAGCGAGAGTACGGAGCCATCGGCCGGCTGCTCGACTGTGGCGCACACGGCATCGTCGCGCCGCGGATCGAGACCGTGGCCGAGGCGCAAGTCGTAGCCAGAGCGTGCCGCTTTGCGCCGCATGGGCAACGCTCGCAGTTGGCGATGGTGCCCCAGCTCGGCATGCGGCCTAGCCCTGCGCGGACGTCGAACCCGGCCTTGGACGACGCCACCATCGTGCAGATCTTGCTCGAGACACCTGAGGGCATCGCGAACTCGGACGAGATCGCACGCCTGGACGGTGTTGACATGCTCGCCATCGGCGCAAATGACCTTGCCGCCGAGCTGGGCGTGCCTGGGAAGTTCGACCATCCGGACCTGCACAAGGCCGTCGAGACCGTCGCCGAAGCCTGCCGACGGCACGGCAAGCTGTTGATGCTCGGCGGCGTCGCCGACCTTGCGGTGCTCGACACGCTCGTGCCGCTGGGCGTCTGTTCGCTCCAGCTGACCGGGATGGATACCGACCTGCTCTATTCCGGAGCCGAGGTGCGGGTAGCGAAGTACAGCAACTGGTGGCACGGGAACAACCGATCCGGCGACCCAGGAACGGCATGAGTTCGCACATTCTGGAAACCACGCCCATGCGGCCGGCCGAGTCCAACACCAAGCCTGCCTTCGCAGTCCCGGCCGGCAGCTGCGACTCCCACTTCCACGTGTTCGAGACCGGGTATCCGCACGTACCCGATCCGTTGTACACATTCCCCGACGCCACCCTCGAGCAATATCTCGCCCTGACAGAGGTACTTGGCCTCGCCCGCATGGTGCTGGTGCAGCCGACGTACTACCGCACCGACAACAGCCTGCTGCTGAATGTGTTGGGCCAGATCGGCTCGAGGTGCCGTGGCGTGGTGCAGGTCGAGGAGGGCGTCAGCGACGCGGACCTCGATCGCTACCACGCGCTCGGAGTTCGCGCGATCCGCCTCGACCTGTTCAGTCGGGCCGCGTGGCCGACCGACGAGATCATCGCGTATGTCCGGCGGATGGCGGCGCGGACGACGCCGCGCGGGTGGCACATCCAGTTCTACACACCGGGAACGATCGTGCGAGACCTGCTCCCGTTTCTCGCTGACCTCGAGGACAACTTCGTCATAGACCATATGGGTTACATGCTCGAGGCCGACGGGCTCACGCGCGCCGACTTCGAGCGGCTATTGGGTGTGCTGGCGTACGGGAACTGCTGGATCAAGCTGTCTGGTCCCTACCGGATCGCGAAGAAGAAGCCGCTGACGTCCGTCGAACCGATGGGGCGTGCCCTCGTTGCCGCGCGACCGGATCGCCTCATCTGGGGATCGGATTGGCCGCACCTGCCCGACGGACAACGCGATACCGGCGAGCTGCTCAACCTCTTACCGGACTGGGCACCGGACGAGGCAGACCGGCACCGCATCCTCGTCGAGGCACCCAACACCCTGTTCTTCAGCGAGTGAGCGCCACAACGGAAAGGGTCCTGATCATGACTATCGAGCAGACACTGACGGACCAAGAACGACTTGCCGACCTGAGCCTCGAGCAATTGAGCCGGCTCGTCGGCCTGGTCCAGTACGACGCCTCGAACGACCCCTTCCCGATCGCCGGGTGGGACGCCTTGGTGTGGGTGGTCGGCAACGCGACGCAGGCCGCGCTGTT
>JAOPWD010000325.1 GCA_025965875.1 Pseudonocardiales bacterium | reverse complement strand
CGGCGCCACCACTGTCGGCGATGTCCTGCTCGGCAAGAGCGGCTCCACACCGTCGCTCGTCCACGCCCACCCCAACGAAACGGTGCGCGAGGCGATCGACATCCTGCGCGAGTACGGCGTGTCCCAGCTTCCGGTGGTGCGGGCCGAGCCGCCGGTGACCGCGGGCGAGGTCGTCGGGTCAGTGTCGGAACGGGCCTTGCTGGACGCGCTGTTCCACGGCGACGCCACGCTCGCCGACGCCCTCGAGCCGCACATGTCCCCGCCGCTGCCGATCATCGGCTCGGGCGAGCCGGTGGCGGCGGCGATCGCGGCGCTCACCGACGAGGGCGCCCTGCTCGTCCACGTCGACGGCAAGCCGGCCGGGGTGATCACCCGCCAGGACCTCCTCGGCTACCTCGCCGCCACGTGACATGACCGGACCGGTGTTGAGCGACGCCCAGATCAACGCACTGTCGCCGCACGACCGTCAGGACCTGATCCGGCGGCTGGCCAGGCCGCCTGACGAACTGCTGCCACCGCCGAGGACCGTGCCGCGAATGCGTCGCTGGCGCCTGACGGTGGTGATCGGATCGGCGGTGGCGCTCATCCCGTGGACCGTGTACCTCGGGCTGACGCTGCCGGACCGCCATGTGGCCCGCAACTGGTCGGTGACCTGGGTCGGCTTCGACACGTTGCTGCTGGCGATGTTCGCCCTCACTGCAGTGCTCGGCGTGCTGCGCCGACAGTTGCTCGTTCTCGCCGTGTTCACGTCCGGCCTGCTGCTGCTCTGCGACGCCTGGTTCGA
Organism: Pseudonocardiales bacterium; assembly: GCA_025965875.1. Classification (GTDB taxonomy): domain Bacteria; phylum Actinomycetota; class Actinomycetes; order Mycobacteriales; family Jatrophihabitantaceae; genus QHCC01. The sequence goes on along the minus strand of JAOPWD010000325.1, from coordinate 25,081 downwards.
CGTCACCACCGCCGGGCCAGGGGAGTTCTGGCAATCAGTGGGTATTGCCGTCCTTCTCGAACTGCCCATCGCGGTCCTGCTGATCAGCAGCGCGCTGCGGCTCGTGTGGCTGACTGCGGCGCGCCTGTGGTTGATCCAACCCGGGACCAGGCTGTGGCAGGTGCCGCTGCTGTACCTGGACCCCGGCGAGCTGACCCGCCCTGCCTAGGGATGCGGCGGTGCCTCGGGGGATCGTCGACGGTGGTGCCGCGATCACGGTTGCGCCCGAGTGGCGGCGTCCTGGTCACGGTTCGGTGGCTCGGCGGGCCGTGGCCGCACACCGGTAGCGTGGCCGGATGAGTGACGCACCGCCGCGGCTCGGTTTCGACACGCTGGCCATCCACGCAGGGCAAGACCCCGATCCGCTCACCGGAGCGGTCACCGTGCCGATCTACCAGACCTCCACCTACAAGCAAGACGGCGTCGGTGGCCTACGCGGCGGCTTCGAGTACAGCCGCAGTGCGAACCCCACTCGCACCGCGCTGGAGGAGTCGCTGGCGGCGATCGAGGCGGGCACGCGCGGGCTCGCATTCGCCAGTGGCCTGGCGGCCGAGGACAGTCTGCTGCGCGCCGTGTGCCGTCCGGGCGACCACGTGATCCTGCCCGGCGATGCGTACGGCGGGACGTACCGGCTCGTCGCGCGGGTGCTCACCAAGTGGGGCCTCGAGTACACCCCGGTGCCACTCTCGGACCTGACTGCTGTTCACGCCGCGGTGCGGGAGAACACCAAGGTGATCTGGTGCGAGACCCCGACCAACCCGCTGCTCGGCATCGCCGATATCGCCGCGCTGGCCGCGATCGCCCATGCCGCGCACGCGCTGCTCGTAGTCGACAACACGTTCGCCACGCCCTACCTGCAGCAACCGCTCGCGCTCGGCGCCGACGTCGTCGTGCACTCGACGACGAAGTATCTGGGCGGGCACTCCGACGTGGTCGGCGGCGCGCTCGTCTGCCGCGACGCCGAGTTGGGCCAGGAGCTGATGTTCCACCAGAACGCGATGGGGGCGGTGCCCGGCCCGTTCGACTCGTGGCTGGTGCTGCGTGGGATCAAGACGCTCGGCGTCCGGATGGACCGGCACTGCGAGAACGCCGAGCGCGTCGCCGCCTTCCTGCTCGACCATCCCGCCGTCGAACAGGTCTTCTTCCCGGGCCTGCTCGAGCACCCGGGCCATGACATCGCCGCGCGGCAGATGACCAACTTCGGCGGCATGGTGTCGTTCACGCTGCGCGGCGGCGAGGAGGCCGCGCTCAAGGTCTGCGAACTGGTGCGGCTGTTCATCCTGGGCGAGTCGCTCGGCGGCGTCGAGTCGCTGATCGAACATCCCGGCCGGATGACGCACGCCAGCGTCGCGGGCTCGCCGCTCGAGGTCCCCGACAACCTGGTGCGGCTGTCGGTAGGCATCGAGAACGTCGAGGACCTGCTGGCCGACCTGGCTCAGGCCCTGGCTTGATCGCGGCGGGCCGACCGGTTGCGCCGACCCCAGGCGCTCGGTCGCCATGGGGTAGTCCGGGCGCAGCATCAGCGCATGCTGGCAGCGGGTCACCCGGTTGCGGGAGCTCACGGATCCCTACGCCTGACGCGGTGGGCTACCGGGCCCGCCATTCCTCATCGAGCAGGGCGTAGACGAGTTCGTCGGTCCACTCGCCCTTCAGGTACTCATTGCTGACGAAGTGCGCCTCGCGTCGCATGCCGAGTTTCTCGAGCACGCGCGCTGATGCGGTGTTGCGGGCGTCCAGCCGGCCGACGATCCGGTGCAGGCCGAGGCCGTCGAACCCCAGTGCCAGCATCGCGCCGGTTGCCTCGACGGCATACCCGCGACCGTGGAACGCCGGGTCGAAGGCGTAGCCGACCTCACCGGCACGGTGTTCGCGGCTGCGCCAGAACAGGATCACGTCGCCGATCAATTCGCCGGACATGCGGTCAGCCACGGCGAGGGTCAGCGACTGCCCTTCGTCCTCGAGGGTCGTGGTGGCGTACAGCGTGGTGGTCCGCTCGATCACCTGCTCGAGGCTCAGCACGTCGTGCGGCAGGTACCGACACACGTCCTCGCGGGACTTGTACGCGTGCATCGCGGCGGCGTCCGATTCGAGGACGGGTCGGAGCAGCAGGCGTTCGGTGGTGATGGGGTAGTCGGGGCGCAGCATGGTCACCATCCTGGCACCGCGGCCCGCCGGGTCGCGGCGACCACTACCGTCAAACCCATGGCCTGTTCGGCGGCGGCGGTGTGGGACGAGGGCTACCTCGGCTACGACTTCGGCGAGCACCCGCTCAACCCCATCCGTCTCGACCTGACCATCCGGCTGGCCCGTGAGCTGGGCGTGCTCGACCGGCTGGAGGTGCTGGCGCCGCGTCCGGCCGACGAGGCGCAATTGCTCACCGCCCACACCCCCGACTACCTGGCCGCGGTGCGCGTCGCGAGCGAAGACCCCTCGTTCGCCGGCTTCGGTCTCGGCACCGACGACGACCCGGTGTTCCCCGGGATGTACGCCGCCTCCGCGCTCATTGCCGGTGGTTCGGCCATCGCGGCGCAGCACGTCTGGGACGGCCACAGCGAGCACGCGGTGAATATCGCCGGCGGGCTGCACCACGCGATGCCGGGCTTCGCGTCCGGGTTCTGCGTCTTCAACGACGTCGTGATCGCGATCCGCACGCTGCTGGCGGCGGGGGCCCGCAAGATCGCGTACGTCGACATCGACGTCCACCACGGGGACGGCGTCCAGGCCGCGTTCTACGACGACCCGCGGGTGTTGACGATCAGCCTGCACCAGGACCCGCGGACGCTGTTCCCGGGCACCGGCCTGCCGATCGAGCTGGGCGTCGGCGACGCGGAGGGCACGAGCGTCAACGTCGCGTTGCCGCCGGGCACCGACGACGCCGGGTGGCTGCGCGCATTCAATGCTGTCGTGCCCGGCGCGGTGCGCGCGTTCGGGCCCGACGTGCTTGTCACGCAGGACGGCTGCGACACCCACCACGAGGACCCACTGGCCAACCTCGAGCTGTCCGTCGACGGCCAGCGCACCGCGATCGCGGCGCTGCACGCACTCGCGCACGAGGCTGCGAACGGCAAGTGGGTGGCCCTGGGCGGCGGCGGTTACGGCGTGATCCGCTGCGTGCCGCGCACCTGGACCCACCTGCTGGCCGAGGCGAGCGGTGAGCCCGTCCCGCCGGAGACCGTGGTTCCGGCCGCATGGGGCGAACACCTGCGCAAGCGGGGCGTGCGGGCCGAGTTGCCGCGCACGATGGGCGAGGGGCATACCCCACGCCCTACCCCGTGGGCACCGGGCGGCGACAGTTGGCTGGACCGCTCGATCGGGGCTACCCGCCGCGCGGCCTTCCCACTGCTCGGCCTGGACCCGGACGACCCGCGTGACTGATCAGGCGCCGGAGTCCGAACCGCCGCCGCATTGGGAGGCCGACGTCGTGGTCGCCGACGGCGGCACCGTGCATCTGCGCCCGATCCGGCCGTCCGACGCCGATGCACTCGTCGAGTTCCATGCCGGCCTGTCCACCCATACCCGGTACCTGCGCTACTTCTCGGCGTACCCGCGCATCCCGGAGCGCGACCTGTACCGCTTCACCAATGTTGACCACCACGACCGGGTCGCACTGATCGCGCAACTGGGCGGCAAGATCATCGCGGTCGGCCGCTACGAACGCGAGCCGGACACCGACGGAGCCGAGATCGCGTTCGTGGTCGCCGACGCACACCAGGGCCGGGGCATCGGTTCGGTGCTGCTCGAACACCTCGCGGCGGCGGCCCGCGAGATCGGCCTCAAGAGATTCCAGGCCATCGTCCTGGCGGAGAACACCGCGATGATCCGGGTGTTCCGCGACGCCGGCTATGCCGCGACCCGACACCTGGACTACGGCGAGGTGACGCTGGAGTTCGCCGTCGACGAGACCGCGCTGACCGAGGCGGTCATGCGCGAGCGCGAACAGCGCGCCGAGGCGCGCTCGATGCGACGCGTGCTGGCCCCGAAGTCGGTCGCCGTCGTCGGGGCCAGCAACGACGACGGCAAGATCGGCCATGCGGTGTTCAGCAACCTGCAGCGGATGGGGTTCAACGGCCCGGTGTACCCGGTGAACGGCGAGGCCGACCTGGTCGGGGGCGTGCAGGCGTACCCGTCCGTGCGCGACCTACCCGAGGATGTCGACCTCGTCGTGATCGCCGTGCCCGCCGCGTCGGTGGCTGACGTCGTCGAGCAATGCGCCGCCCGCGGGGTGCGTGGCCTGGTCGTCATCTCCGGCGGGTTCGGCGAGCGCGGCGACGACGGCGAGCGCGAGCAAGGCCGCGAAGCGCAACGGGCGCTGGTCAGTGCCGCCCGCGCCAACGGCATGCGGGTCGTCGGGCCAAACTGTCTGGGCGTCGTCAACACCGAGCCGCAAGTGCGCCTGAACGCCTCGCTCGCGCCGCTGCCCCCGCTGGCCGGGCGGGCCGGGTTCTTCTCCCAGTCCGGCGCGTTGGGCGTCGCCACGCTGGGCGAGGCGGCCCGTCGTGGCCTGGGGGTGTCTACGTTCGTGTCCGCCGGCAACCGCGCCGACGTGTCAGGCAACGACCTGCTGCAGTACTGGGAAACCGACGAGGCCACCGACATCGCGCTGCTCTACCTCGAGAGCTTCGGCAACCCGCGCAAGTTCGCGCGGCTGGCCCGGCGGTTCGGGCGCAGCAAGCCGATCGTCGCCGTGAAGAGCGGTTACGGCTCTGCCGTCGCGGGTCTGGCGCACACGTCGGTCGACGTACCGGACATCAGCGCGCAGGCGCTGTTCGAGGCCTCCGGCGTGATCCGCGTCGACACGTTGGGCGACCTGTTCGACGTCGCGCTGCTGCTGACCTCGCAGCCGCTGCCACCGGGCAACCGGGTCGCAGTGGTGGGCAATTCCACCGCGCTCGGAGTGCTGGTCAGCAACGCATGTGCGGCCGAGGGTCTGGCGCTGGCCCGGCTGGCCGACGTGGGGGTCGATGGCACGCCCGAGGCGTTCGAGGAGGCACTCGCCGAAGCCGCTGCGGCCCCGGACGTCGATGCGGTGGTGGTGGTCTTCGTGCCGCCGCTGCAGCGCACGTCGAACGACGAGGTAGCGCTCGCGGTGCGGACGGCGGCTGCCGGGAGCACCAAGCCGGTGCTGTCGACGTTCCTCGGCTTCGACGGGGTACCTGGTGCGCTGGCGGCGGTCGGGGACTCCTCGCCCGCGCCGGGCTCGGTGCCGTCCTACCCGTCGCCGGAACGGGCGGTGCGCGCACTGGCTCGCGCGGTGCGCTACTCGGCCTGGCGGCAGCGCCCGCCGAGTCCGGTGCCCGAGGTGGTGGGCGCCGATCTGGCCGCGGCCCGCGATCTGGTTACCGCAGTGTTTGCCGACGTCCCGGACGGGCGCGTCCTGAGCTCCGCCGAGGCCGCCCAGTTGCTCGCATGCGTGCGCATCGCGGTGTCGTCCGTCGACGTGCCCGGGGTCGAGGTCGTGTTCAGCGTCCACGACGACCACTCGTTCGGCGCGCTGGTGTCCTTCGGGGTCGGCGGGGTCGCTACCGACCTGTTGGGCGACCGTGCCTACGCCGCGGTGCCGCTGAGTACCGCCGACGCCGCGGAGTTGATCGCGGCACCGCGCGCCGCGCCGCTTCTGAGCGGCTATGCCGGGGCGCCGCACGCCGATCTGAGCGCGCTGGCCGACCTGGCCCTGCGGCTGTCGACGCTCGGCGACGCACTGCCCGAAATCGCCGAGTGCACCCTGCGGGCGGTTGCCTCGTCGAACGGCGCACGGGTCACCTCGGCGCACGTGCGCATCGCGCCGCCGACGGCCCGTGGCGACACCGGCCCGCGCCGGCTGCGCGGGCTCTAGGCCGCTTGTTCAGGACTGGATCGGCGAGCCGGTGACCTTGCCCGACGGGGGCAGGCTGAACGGACCGCCGCCGGGGGCGGACTTGACGCCTTGGATGATCAAGTTGGTGATGTTGGCCGGCGGCGACCAGTTGTAGCGCAGCGCGGTTCCGTTCGTCGCTCGCGTGGGGCAACCAAGCGTCACCACGACCGGCTTGAGCTGGTTCCCGTCCTTGTCCAGGCCGATGATCACCAGTGAGCCACGGTCTGTGGGGGCCGGGACACCGGGGCATTTGATCGAAGCCGGCAGCGTCTTGGCCGACTCGTCCATGCTCTTGGTGAGGTTGGTGGCATTCTCGCCGGCGAGGACCGTCGACGGCACAACACCGACCGTGCTGCTCGCGTAGGCGCAGACCTTGACCGACTCGACCGGCTTGCTGAACAGCGGACCTTGGGCGCCGAACTGGCCGGTCCCGCCGCCGCCGGGCAGCAGGAGGTTCGGCGGCGAGGACGGGCACGGGACAGCCGTGGCGTCGCGCGCTGGCCCGGGCGCGATCGGCGCTCTCGGGGCGGCTTTGGCGGGGCCGGCGCTCGATGCCGCCCGGCCCCCCTGCTGTGCCTGGTCGGCGCTTGACCCGACGCCGCCGCCACCGGCGGACGATGTCTTGTTGTCGCCGCCACCAAGCACGACGCCGCCGAGCACGCCGATGCCGCCGACGATCGCGACCGCCGCAGCCACCGAGCCGTAGCGCACCCGCCGGTCGTGGCGGGCCTGCTGCATCCCGCGGGCCCGGGCGATGACGGTGTCGGGGTTGACGGGTTCACCCTCGCCGTCGCGCAGGGCCGAGCGCAGTTGGAACTCGTTCGGACTCATGATGGGCCTCCCATCGAGGCGGCGGCTTCGACACGCAATCGGGCCAGTGCCCGTGCGCAGGTGCTCTTGACGGTGCCGACCGGCATCCCCAGCGCGGCTGCCGTCTCGTGCTCGGACTGGTCGCAGTAGTAGCGCAGCACCACTACGGCGCGCTCGCGTGGATTGAGCTCACCCAGCAGGCGGCGCAGTTCGTCACGTTCGTCGGAGGCGGCCAGGCCGTCGGCCCGTCCCGGCTCGTCGGGCAGGACCTCGGTGGGCCGTTCGCCCCACCACTTGCGCCGGGTCGAGTCGATGTGGCCGGTGACCAGCGCCTTGCGGGCGTAGGCCAACGGTGCGTCGATGCGGTCCCACTTCAGGTACACCTTGGTGAGCGCTCCTTGGACGAGATCCTCGCCGCGATGGTGGTCGCCGGTGAGCAGGCGGGCAGCGTGCAGCAGCGTCGCGCCGTTCGCCTCGACGAACGTGCGGAAGCCGGCCTCGTCGCGCACTGGTCACCTCACCGGTCGGTTCGCGGCGTCCTCACCTGATTCAGACGGGCTCGGTCACGCGGAAAGTTCTCGCCACATGTGCTGGTGCGCAACTTCGTGGTCGATGTGGACGGCGCCGTGGGGGACGAATCCGTGCCGGCGGTAGAACGGTACGGCCGGTTCGCGGGCATTGCACCACAGCAGCTGCGCGCCCTGAGCCGTCACGTACTCGATCGCCGCCTCGGCTACCGCGCCACCGATCCCGCGGCCGCGCAACCCGTCGGCGGTCGCCATCTGCCGCAGGTGCCACGCCCCGTCACGCTCGGGCTGCCACGGGCACGGGTCGGGGTAGACGAAACAGGTGCCGACCACCGTGTCGTTGTCGTCGAGCGCGGCCAGGTGCACCCCGCCGCTCAGCTCGTCGCCAGGCAGCGGCGCGTCCGGCGCCAGGTTGGGCCGCAGCACCGCCCGCCGCAACTCCCGCGTGCGCCCCTCGTCCACAACCGCGACATTCATTTCCCGGGCTGGTACACCATCAGGAACACGATCACGGCGAACACGATGCCAACCACACCGCCGGCCGCGGCGACCCGTCCGGTCAGCGACGCCGCCGATTCCTGCTTGTTGATCAGCGCGGTGGCCTTGTTCAGCGTCGGCACGACGACGGCTTGGACAAGGCCAACGGCCAGCAGCCAGAGGACGGCGGACAGCCAGATCCACGTCTCGCTGATCTTTGCCACCTCGTGGCCGTTCTCCTTGGACGCCATGAGCCCGAAGCCGAAGACGACGACGAGTACGGAGGCGCCCGCGTAGATGCGGGCGATCCGGGCGGAGTAGGCCGTCGCTGCTGCGTCGCCGTGCCGTACGCCGCGGGCGGCGGTGGTGACCGCGTGCACCAGCGGGCCGATCGCGAAGATGGCGAACAGCAGGTGCAGCGCGAACATGATTTTGAGCATGAGCAGAGGCTATCGGCCGTCCGGGACGCGATTCGTTACGGCCACGTCGCCCTGATGCGGCGTTGCAGCATCGGCACCCAGTGCCCGTCGTAGCGCGCTTGCAGCTCGGGAATCTGCCAGTCGTCGCCGCAGACCATGCCCCGGCACCGCGTCGACTCGCAGTGGCAGCGCAGCAGGAAGTCGGAATCCACGGTGCTTGTTGCGTAGTCGCTCGTGAGTTCCGCACCCGCGGCGATGTCCCGCCTGGCGACGAGGGTGTACGCGTCGGACCACCACAGGTTGGGGTCGCAGCTGTGATTGCCGAACGTGCTCGTCGAACGGGGTGGCAGTACAAGGTGGAGGTCCCCGTCCACGACGATGCTGTCGACATACCCACGCGCCGGGTCCCGCTGCGCCGCGGCGATCAGCGCGTGCAGTTCGGCTGTGCCGACCAGCCGGCCACCCACCCGCGATACCGCGGTGCCGGCCGCGAGCGTCGTGGTCGCGAACAGACCCGTTCCGGCGATGGCGGAGGCGCCCAGGCTGACGGCCGGGTGCAGCCAGCAGTCGGCAGACAGCTCAGGCAACGGGTCAGCCGGCGGCGCGGCGGTGGCGGCCGCGGCGGGAGCGCAGGTAATCGGCGACGACGTACTCACCGAGCGCGCCGGGCTTGGGTAGGAACACCCGGCCGCCGTTGCGCCGGCCGAGTTCCTGCATGAACTCCACCAGCCGCGGGTCGTCGTCGAGCATGAAGACGTTGATCGTCGCGCCGCGGCGGGTGCAGCGCTCGACCTCGGCCAGCGTCGCGGCCAGCGTCTCGCGGGTCGGCGGCCAGGCGAAGTCGGCGAAGCCGTCGGCGGCCAGGTGCGCGGTCGGCTCGCCGTCGGTGATGACGAGGATGACGGGCTCGGCGCCACGGTGCTTGTCGAGGTGCCGCCGGGCGAGCATCAGCCCGTGCTGCAGGTTGGTGCCCTGCACGCGGTCCCAGTCGTGTTCGACGAGCGCCCCGGTGGTCATGACCCGCGCGTAGTCGCTGAAGCCGATGATCTCGATGGCGTCCTGCGGGTACTTGGTGGTGACGAGCGCATGCAGCGCGAGCGCGGTCGTCTTGGCCTCGCCCCAGGTGCCGCGCAGCTCCATCGAGTACGACATGTCGACGAGCAGTGCGATCGCCGCCGACGAGCGCCGCTCGGTCTCGACGACCTCGAAGTCCTCGGCGTCCAGCCCCAGCCGCATGCCACTGCTCGAGCTGCGCAGCACCGCATTGCGGACGGTGCGCACAACGTCCAGGGGCTGCTCGTCGCCGAAACGCCACTCGCGGCTGGCCCCGGTGACCTCGCCGGCCGCGCCGGCGTCGTGCACGTCGTGGCTGCCGCGCCCCCGGGAGTCCAAGACGTCGAACACCCGGCGCAGCGCCGTCGCGCCGAGCCGGCGCAGTGCCCGGGGTGTCAACTTCAACCCGTCACCGCCCCGCTCGACGTAGCCCTGCTTGCGCAGCTCGCGTTCGAGCTGACGCAGCCGGGCGAGGTCATCGACCGCATTGCGTCCCAGCGCCCGCTCGATCAGCTCCTCGTCGATGTCGTCCATGCTCGCGCCGGGGTAGTCCTGACCGAGCAGCTCCTCGAGCTGGTCGAGGTCGGCCAGCTCGGCCAGCGCGCCGGTGGCGTCCGCGTACCCGAGCGGCTGCTCACCGTCCATCCGCTCCCGGCCGCCCCATTGCAGGTCCGGGCGAGCAGAACGCAGCCCCTGCTGCAGGCGGCTCATCTCGCCGGCCAGGCCCGCGTCGCCGAGCGCCTGCGCCATCAGGTCGCTGAGCTCGCCGCGCTGCTCGGGGGTCAGCGAGTCCATCAGACGCTGCGCGGCCGCGGCCCGCCGGGCGAGCGAGTCGATCAGCTCGTCGAGGTTCGCCGGCTGCTCGGGGAAGAAGTCCCCGTACCTCTCCATGAACTGCGCAAACTGTTCAGCGGTGTGCTCACCCCGGGCGTCGGCGTCGAGCATGTCGTTGAGCGCCGCCATCATCTCGCGGATGCGGGCCAGGTCCTCGGGGGTGGCGTTCTGCAGTGCATCGCGCATGCCCGCGAATTGCGCGTCGAGAACCTCGGAGCGAAGCAGCTCCTGGATCTGTTCGTACTTCGCCCGCGCCTCAGGCGAGCGCCACTGGTAGTCGGCGAGCTGCCGGACGGCCCGCGCGGTGTCGGTCGGCAGCGAGTCCAGTTCGGCCTCGGCCATCCGCGCGGAGTCGTTGGGGTCGGGAAACAGTGCCTGACGCTCCTCGTCGACGGCCGCGTCGAGCAACTCACGGACCTGCTGCAGCGTGCCGTCGAGCTGTCCGCCGCGGCGCAACTCGCGGGCACGCTTGCGGGCCTGCCGGCGCAGCGCGTCCAGCCCAGCGCGGTCGTCGGACCCGCGGTGCAGCAGCCGGTTCAGGGCCGTCCGTGGGGAGGTGCCGGCCAGTACGTCGTCGCCGATCTCGTCGAGCGCCTCGCGGATGTCGTAGGGCGGCTCCAGCGGATCAGGTCCGCCGTGCCACGCCCCGTACCGCGCGCTCATGACGCCTCCGATCGTGCAACGTTGGCACCGCTGACCGGTGCCGAGGTTGCCCGATCGGGGCGCTCAGGAGCCATAAACGGTCCGCGCGCCATCGGTGTCCTTGGCCAGCCGCTTGTTCAGGTGCAGCCCCTCCATCGCGAACTCCAGCACGGCGGCGGCGATGCCGACGGCCGCCGGGCCCTCGCCGATGCCGTCCGGCTCAAGACGTTCCAACAGCGCCGACAGCACCGGGACGGGCCCGAGCTGGGCGAGCAGGTCGTCGGCGCTCACGGTGTCACCGCTGGCCACGGTCAGGCCGTTGTCGAACTTGTCCTGCAGCGGCCGCAGATCGAGCCCGGCCAGCCGTGCGCGGTAGGTCTCGGCGATCGCCCGGCGCAGCAAGTGCTCGAGCACCTCGAACTCACGGCCCTCGTCGGCGTCGTCGAACTCGACCTTGCCCCGCGAGGCCGGGATGACGCACGGCAGGTCGGCGATGCGAGCGACGGCCAGTGACTCGCCGGTGATCGCGGCCCGCCGCACGGCCGAGGCCGCCAGTGTCTCGACCGCCGCGATCGCAAACCGCGCTGATACGCCCGACCGCTGGTCGACCTGTGGCGCGTCGCGGACGTTGCGCGCGAACCGACCGACCACCTCGAGCAGATGCGCGGGCACGACCGGTGCCGCGTGCGCCGTGTCCGTCCACAGCACGGCCGCCTCCTGGGCCACCAGCGCGAGTTCGTCGGCCAGTTCGAGCGGGTAGTGGGTGCGGACCTCGGCGCCGAAGCGGTCCTTGAGCGGGGTGATGATCCGGCCGCGGTTGGTGTAGTCCTCGGGGTTGGCGCTTGCCACGAGCAGCAGGTCCAGCGGCAGCCGCAGTTGGTAGCCGCGCACCTGGATGTCGCGTTCCTCCAGCACGTTGAGCAGCGCCACCTGGATCCGCTCGGCCAGGTCGGGCAGTTCGTTGACGGCGATGATGCCGCGGTTGGTGCGCGGGACCAGGCCGTAGTGGATCGTCTCGGGGTCGCCGAGCGTGCGGCCCTGCGCCACCTTGATCGGGTCGACGTCACCGATCAGATCGCCGACGGAGGTATCCGGCGTGGCCAGTTTCTCGCCGTATCGCTCGCTGCGATGCTTCCACGCCACCGGCGTCAACTCGCCATCAGTGTTGACGAGGGCCCGGCAGCGCACACACGACGGCGCGTATGGGTGGTCGTTGATCTCGCACCCGGCGATGACGGGCGTCCATTCGTCGAGCAGACCGACCAGGGTGCGGATGAGGCGGGTCTTGCCCTGGCCGCGCTCGCCGAGCAGCACGATGTCGTGCCCGGCCAGCAATGCGCGCTCGACTTCCGGGATCACGGTCTCGTCGAAACCGACGATGCCCGGCAGGGACGGCTCACCGGCCGAGAGGCGTTCGATCAGGTTCTGCCGGATCTCGGTCTTGACGCCGCGGTGGACGTGGCCGCTCGAGCGCAGTTCACCCAGGGTGGCAATGAGGGGAGGTGTCACGCTTCGACGCTACGTCGCGATCCCGCACATCGCCAGGAGGGTGCGAACTGGACGGCTAGAACTGGAGGAAGATGTCGTGCGCCATCTGGATCAACGCGGGGTCGTTGCCCTTCGTCGGCCCGTCCAGGTACCAAGCGTCGACAATGGCGATGCCGGCGTCCTGGCCCAGCACGCTGAACACCTCCCCGGAGGGCACCGCGGTCGGGCCGCTGGGCAGCCGCCTGCCTTCCCTCAACAGGTCGTTGACGCTGCCGGTGTTGTCCTGGTTGAGCAGCTTGATGAAGTCGCCGGCCGTCTTGTAGACCTGCGGGGACGTCCCGGTGAAGCCCATGGTCGACTGCGCGAAGCCGACCGCGTGCCCGCCGGCCTCGGTCGTGGCCAGCAACCGGGTGAGGCCGTTGCACGGGTGCGCCTTGAGGTAATCGATCACCGGCGCACCGTAGGAATGGCCGGGACAGTCGGTGTCGGTCGTCTCCGCCCACACCTTGATCGCGTAAGTGCGCGTCTGCACGTGCACCGACGCGGTACGCACCGGCTTGCTCGGGGCCGGCTGCGCGGCCGCGCTGGTTGACGCCGGCGCGCCCGAGGCCGTGGCGCTGGTGGCTGCGGTGCTCGAGCCCGGTGCGCTGGTCTGGGAGTCGGTCGCGGCTGGCGGCGTCGTCGCTCGCGAGCCGGTGCCGGTCCTGGTGGACGAGCACGCCGTCAGGGCGAGCAGCACAGCAGCAACCGCGGCGACATGGTGACGGGACATGGCACAGATCCTTGCGTTAAGCATTGAGATGACCGACAGCAGGTCTGCTGCGCACCCGATACGGCCGTCAGCCGGTGAACGGCTTCGCCGAGACGAGCGTGACCTTCATGGTCTTTCCGGTCGGCGTGTCGTAGCTCACCGTCTCGCCCTCGCGCGTGCCGGTCAGCGCCTTGCCCAGCGGCGACGCGGATGAGTACACCGGCACGCCGGCGGTCTCGGTCTCTTCGCGGGAGCCGATGAGGAATGTCTCGACGTCGTCGTCGTCATCGCTGGAAGCACCGAAGCGCACCTCGACGACCATGCCCGGGCCGGCGATGCCGGCGCTGACGGGCGCATTGCCGACGGTGGCGCCGCGCAGCAGGGCCTGCAATTGCAGGATGCGCAACTCCTGCTTGCCCTGCTCCTCCTTGGCGGCGTGGTAGCCGCCGTTCTCCTTGAGGTCACCCTCTTCGCGCCTGTCGTTGATCTCCTTCGAGACGGCCGCGCGGTTGGCGATCAGCTCATCCAGCTCGCGCGACAGGCGGTCGTGTGCCTCCTGGGTGAGCCAGGTGACAGTGGCGTCGTCGGTGGTGGACACGCATGGCTCCAGTGCTCGGACGGACGGGACGAAGCATCGAACGTAACATCGCGCACGGCTATTAAGCGAAGTCAATCGCCTGACCGGGGCGTAGGGCGGTCCGCGCATCAGCCACAATGGGGCGTGTGAGCACCGAACCGCTGCGCCTGATGGCCGTGCATGCGCATCCCGACGACGAATCCAGCAAGGGTGCCGCAACGATGGCCCGCTACGTCGACGAGGGCGTCGAGGTGCTCGTCGTCACCTGCACGGGTGGGGAACGGGGCAGCATCCTGAACCCGGCCCTGCAGAACCGTCCCGAGATCGAAGCGCAGATCACCGAGATCCGCCGCAAGGAGATGGCCCACGCCCGCGAGATCCTCGGCGTCGAGCAGCATTGGCTGGGCTTCGTGGACTCCGGCCTGCCTGAGGGCGACCCGCTGCCGCCGCTGCCCGAGGGCTGCTTCGCGCTCGTCCCGCTCGAGGAGGCCGTGGCCGGGCTCGTCGCCGAGATCCGCGCGTTCCGCCCGCACGTCATGACGACCTACGACGAGAACGGCGGCTACCCGCATCCGGACCACATCCGGTGCCACGAGATCAGCGTCGCGGCCTTCGAGGCGGCACCGGACCCGGACGCCTATGCCGAGGCGGGCGAACCCTGGCAGCCGCTGAAGCTCTACTACGACGTCGGATTCAGCGTCGAGCGGTTCACCGCGCTGCACGAGGCCCTGCTCGAGCACGGCATCGAGTCGCCGTTCGAGGAACGCTTGAAGGAGTGGGCGAAGGCCGACGGCCCCTTCAACCGCCGCCCGCCCAAGGTCACCACGCGCGTTGACGTCGGCGACTGGTTCGGGCGCCGCGACCAGGCCCTGCTGGCGCACGCGACCCAGGTCGACCCGAACGGATGGTTCTTCTCCGTGCCCCTCGACATCCAGCGGGCGGCGTGGCCGACCGAGGACTTCGAACTGGCCCGCTCGCTCGTCGACTCCACCATCCCCGAGGACGACCTGTTCGCCGGCATCCGGGAGCGGGTGACGGCGTGAGCACCCGTAGCACGCTGCTCATCCCCATGCGGTCCAAGGTGGTTGTTGCGGTGGCGTCGGCATGAGCCCTGTGTCGGTGCTGGCCACGACGTTGCTGGCCGACGGCGAGAACAAGAAGTCCGGGCCGATCGGGCTGGCCGTCATTCTGCTGCTCTGCGTGGCGTGTTACTTCCTGTTCAAGTCGATGTCCAAGCACCTGCGCAGGGTCCGCGAAGAATTTCCGACTGACGCGCCGGCGCAGGGCGGGGAGCTCGCGCCGCCGGCGCCGCCCTCGCTCATCAAGAAGGCGGCCGACGGGGGCGACGCGGCCGGCGGTAGCGCTCAGCCGGCGGAGCCGCCGTCTGCTCCGTCTGCTCCGTCTGCTCCGTCTGCTCCGTCTGCGCCGCCGGCCGACTCGGCGTAACGCCGTGCCATGACCCGCGAACTGCTCGCCACGAGGTCGCGGAGTTCGACTGGTTCGAGCACTTCGACGTCCGCAGCGAGCTGCATCAAGGCGTGGTGGGCGTGGCGCACCGATTCGATGGGAACCGTCGTGCGCGCCCAGCCGTCCCCGTCCGGTGGCCCCATGGCTTCGCGTCCCGCACGGGCGGCCGCGGTGCCGATGAGGAACAGCAGCGATCGGCCGTCCGGCGAGAGCCGGATCGTCGCCGTGGCATTGAAGATCCGCTGCTCGTAGTCGCGTTGGTACTCGGCCCAGTGGGTCTCGAGGTCGAAACCGTCCGGCCGGTCGAAGGTCTCGTCGAGCACGGCGGCGGCCCGCACTCGGGACACGCGGTAGGTCCGCGGCCCGCGGCTGTCGTCGCGGACCGACGCGACCAGATACCAGGTGCCGGCCTTGAGCACGAGGCCGAGCGGTTCGAGGACCCGGTCGACGACGGCGCGGTTGGCCCGCTCGTAGCGCGCCTCGACCCGGCGCTGTGCCCAGACTGCGTCAGCGACGGTGACCAAGTGCTGCGGGGCGTCGGCCTCGCGCAGCCAGCCGGGTGCGTCGAGGTGGAAGCGATCGCGGATGCGCCCGGCTCGATCGCGCAGTTCTGGCGGCAGCGCCGCGAGCAGTTTGAGCTGGGTCGCGGCCAGGACGCTGCCGAGCCCGAGGTCGGCGGCGGCGCCGGGCAGGCCGGCGAGGAACAGCGCGTCCGCCTCGTCGGGGCTGATGCCGGTCAGCTTGGTGCGGTAGCCATCCAGCAGCTGAAATCCGCCGGTGCGGCCCCGGGTCGCGTACACCGGAATGCCGGCCGCACTCAACGCGTCGATGTCGCGGTAGACGGTGCGCAGCGACACCTCGAGCTCGTCGGCCAACTGCTGGGCACTGACGCGGCCGCGCACGTTGAGCCGCAGCAGGATCGACAGCAGGCGGCTGGAACGCATGCGTCGATTGTGACGGAAAATCATGCCGCTAGGTGTCAGGTTTAGTTGCGACGATCGGTGTACCCGATCCGAAGGAGCTCATTGATGAGCGAGTACTCGAAGCACGCCACGATCACCGTCACCGGCAAGAGCTGGGACGAATCGCGAGTTGTGCAGGCCGATCCCGTCCACGCCGTCGCCCGGGCGACGTTCACCACGACGTATGCCGGCGACATTGAAGGCGAGTCCACCTGCGCGCTGCTGCTGTCCTACGTCGGCGGCGACCCGGATAAGCCCGAGACGATGGTGGGCCCGTACGTCGGCTACGAGCAGGTCAGCGGAACGCTCGACGGCCGCACCGGGACGTTCGTCCTCGAGGCGCGCGGCGAGCACAGCGGCGGGGTGGCCACCACCGAGGTGCGCGTCGTGCCCGAGTCGGGCACCGGCGAATTGGTTGGCCTGCTCGGCGCGGGCAGCTACGCCGCGGCCGCGATGGAGTACACCATGAAGCTGGCCTACGACTTCAGCTGAGGACTCCTATCTATGACTGCCAACAGATTTTCGCGCGAGCAGGTGATTGCCTACCGGGTGGCGGCGCAGGGACTGCACCGCACCGGCCGCTCGGTGGGCAAGCTCGCGGTGCTCGACATCGGCGTGCAGGACGCGTCACCTGAGTTGGCGCGGCTCTCCTTCGATGCCCGGCTGTCCAGTCCGGTGCCGGCTGACGGCGTCGGGCCGAAGGAGCCGCTCGCGTTGGTGTGGTCGCTGCGCGGCGCGCCGCACGTGCACCGGCGCACGGATCTGGACGCGCTTGCGGGCGCGCTGTATCCGCTCTCGGAGGCCGACGCCACCGGTCGGCTGAACGAGACCGGGCCGAGTGTGGCCCGGGCGGGCATTGCGGCACTGGAGCAGTTCGACCTCGCTATCGACGCGATGCGCGCGGTCGTCCGCAAGCCGACGGGCAAGGGTGCCGCGAGTACGGCGGTCACGAAGCGCATCCCGGACGTCATGGGGCGCAACTGCCGCGGCTGCAACGCCGTCCACATCTCCGACTCCGCGATGCGTCCGGCGGCGCTGGCCGCGGGGCTGGAACTCGAACCGGGCACGGCGCCGCCGGTGCTGCACCGGCGGACCGGCTCGAAGGTCGCGAAGCAGGTCGATGTGCGCGCACTGAAGCGGCTGATCACGGCCTACCTCACGCTCCTCGGCCCGGCCACCCAGGGTGACGTGGCGGGCTACCTCGATGCGCGCCGCGCCGACATCGCCGATGTGTGGCCCGACGGCCTCGAAGAGGTGAGTGTCGACGGACGCGCGGCGTGGCTGCCCGCTGGACAGCTCGACGAGTTCGAGGCGGCGCCACCGCCGGAGCTGGTGCGACTGCTCGGCGCGTTCGACCCGTACCTGCAGGCGCGCGACCGCGCGCTGATCGTCCCGGACAAGGCGCTGTACAAGGTCCTCTGGCCGGTGCTGGGCCGGCCCGGCGCACTGTTCGTCGACGGCGAGGTGGCGGGCATCTGGCGGCCCAAGTCGTCGGGTAAGAAGCTCACCCTGAAGGTCGAGGCGTTCGCCCCGCTGCCGCCGTCGACCTGGACGCAGATCGAAGCGGAGGCCGAACGGGTGGCCGCCGTCCGCGGTGCCGCTGACGTGGCCGTCAGCCGCGTCGAGTAACCAGGGCGGATCGTCTCGGTGCAGGCTGCTGCCCCGCCGCCTCCGCAACCCGACGCACGGCGATCAGGCGCAGGCCGGCAGCCGACAGGGCCAGGCCGACGACGGTGAGCGGCACGATAGGGGTGCCCAGCATGGGCCACGCGGCGATCGCAGCCACCGCTGGGACGAGGAACAGGGTGCTGCTGGCGCGGGTGGCGCCGTGGGTGCGGATCAGGTGGAACAGCAGGAGCGGTCCGCCGACGCCGGCCACTGTTGCCAGCCAGGCGAACGAACTGATCGAGCGGGCGGTCAGCGGAATGGCCAGGTCGCCGTGCAGGGGTGCCCACACCGCCAGGACGACGGTCGCCGCCGCGAGCTCCACCGCCGGCAGCGCGTAGCGACCCGTGGCTCTGCTCAACCGGCTTTGCAGCAGCGTCCCGAAGGTCAGGCCGGCGAGACCGAGCAACGTCCACGCCGGAGCCGCCAAGCCGGAGGGCATGGCGACGCGGTCCGCCAGCGCGACCACCACTCCCGTCGCCCCGAGAACCACCCCGATCCATTGCCAACGCCCGAGCCGGTCCCAACGCAGCGCCGCACTGATCGCCGCGACAAGCAGTGGGGACGAGCAGGCAATGAGCGCCGTGGTGCCAGCCGGCATCCCGGCGCCCAGGCCGAGGTAGATACCGCCGAACTGCACCCCGAAGAGCAGGATGCCGGCCGCCGACACCCGAAGGAGTTCGGCGCGACCGCGGGGCCAGGCGTCACCGGCGCGCCAGGCCAGGGCGGCGAAGACCAGCGTCGCAAAGACCGAACGCCACAACGTGACGGCCAACGGCGGTGCGGCGGACGCTGCGATTGCACCGACGACGTAGCCGCTGCTCCAGACCAGGATGAAGACCGGCACGGCGAAATCGACGCGTAACGGCTTCATGCGTTACACCCTGCCAGGCTGTGTTGTAACGAGTCAAGGCGTTACAGTGCAGGTGTGGACTTTCGCACTGGATACGGCGCGGCATGGCTGGACCTTCTCGCCACGCGTCTGGGTAGATACAGCGGGGCAGAGCCGACCGAGTTCCTGGCTGACCCAGCCGCCCTACGCCAATGGCTGGGTGAACACGACCTGGTGCCGGCCGGGCGCATCGACCCCGACGACGTCGCCAACGCTCAAGCCCTGCGCGAATCACTCCACGGATTGGCCGCCGCGGCTGTTGCGGGACGCAGGCCGGCAGCGGCGGACGTGCGCACGGTGGCAACCGCCCTCCTCGCGGACAGTCCTCCGCAACTGCGTTTGACGCCCGATGGCCTGCGCGCCCAGCGCCCGGTCGACATCGCGCAGGCGCTCGGCCGGTTGGCCCGGCAGGCCGTCGATCAGCTGGTCGGCCCCGAGCGAGTCCGGCTACGGGCGTGCGGCGACGAGACGTGCGCGGGCATCTTCCTGGACGACACCGGCCGCAGGCGCTGGTGCGCCGACGAGCGGTGCGGCGTCAAGGTACGAGTGCGCGCCCACCGAGCACGTCAGAAGGCGTAACCGCCCCCGCGCAGTTGAGTGACGTATCTCCATGATCAGAGACGGCGAATTTCGCCGTCTCTGATCATGAAACAACGTCACTCAAACGGGGAACGGGGCGCGGACGAGGAGCTCCACGTTGCGGTCGCCCCGCGCCCCGCGCTTGCCGTCGACGCTCGCCGTCTCCGCGTCGCGCTGCCAGTCGTTGATGCCGAGCTCGCGCGACAGTGCGGCCAGGGCCAGCGGTGTCGTCGGTGCCGCGGGCCAGCTCTGCGGCGCGGCGTGGTCGATGAGCGTGCCGAAGATCGACAGTGTCCCGTCGCCGTTGGTGACGATCTCGACGACGCGGGCCTGCTGCGGCCAGTCGATGTGCGCGGCGGTGTTGACCTCCCAGAACCCACCGCCGACCGCGACGCCGGCGGGCCGCGAGTGCGGAGTCACCGTGTTGCGGTGCGTGTGCCCGTTCACCCAGACCACGACGTTCGGGTACTGCAGCAACAGGTTCGCCACCGTCGGACCGGTCACCCGGTTGACCCCGATCACGTTGGTCATGGTCGCGACCGTGTGGTGGCTGAAGATGGCAATGAGCTTGTCCTGGCCGGTGCCGGTGACCCAGTTGCCGCTGGCGTCGAGGTAGCGCGAGCTGTTCGCCTGCAACTCGTTCGTCAGCCAGGTCAGCTGGGCCTGGTCGATTGAGCCGGTGTCGTAGCCGTACGTGTCGCACGTGTCGAGCGAAATGCAGTGCACCGGGCCGCTGGCGGATGGGTCGAAGGAGTAGTACGCCGTGTCGGTGTCGAGGTTGTGCTGCGTGTAGCCGTGCCCGATCGGCGCGCCGGTGGTGTTGAAGTGCTCGGCGACCGTCTGCTGGTGCGTCAGCATCCGCCGGTTCTGATCGGCGGTGACGAGCTTGGCCGGCCCGGCGGTGAGCAGTAGCTCAAGAGCCGCGGTGTTGCCGGAGCCGAGTTGCGCCAGCAGGCCGGCGAGATCGAGCCCGAGCGGCAGACCGGTGACCTTGAGGGCACCCGTGGCGATCAGGCCGATGACCCCGAGCGACGGGACGGTGCCCTGCGCCAGGCCGTCGTGATTGCCGAAGACGGTGTACCACGGCACAGTGAGTCCGGTGGCCTGGAACGGCGCCCGGCAGGCGTCGTGCAGACCCGGGACGACGGGGAAGCCGTACGTGGCCCGGGCCTGGTCGGGCTGGCCCAGGAACGGCGTGCCGTCGGGGTGGTAGTAGGAGGTGTCGTAGTCGTCCTTGCCGCCGATGCCCTCCCACTTGCCGTAGTTGCCCGAGTCCGGACGGATCGGCTGGTGGCCGTCGAGCAGGTCGATGTGCCAGCGCAGTTCGTTGCGCTGGGTGTTGTCCGCGTTGTCGCCGGTGCTGATCGCGAAGTCCAGCGGGCGGCCGGTGACCGGGCCGCCGGCTAGCGCGTTCAGCGCCTGCACCATGGCCTCGGCCACGTGCGCGGTCAGCATCTCCTGCGGGCGGTACGCCGACTGGAAGGGCAGCTGTGCAGCGAGCGGGGAGCCGGGGTCGTTGAGCCGGTCGAGGAACTCCACCCGCGCGGGGGACTGCGCGTCGATGAGGTGCATGTCGGTGAGCTGGCCCAGCGTGAGCAGGGGCGTTCGGCTGCCCGGCCCGCGGGTCGCGCCGCCGAGCAGGTCGCCGCGGACGAGGGACGGCTCGCCGGGTCCGGCGACGACCTTGCGGTAGCCGAGCACGCCGGGCGGACCGTGTTGCAGCGTGCGAGCGAGGGTCGAGCCGGCGGGGTTCGCCGGCCAGGTCGGGGTGGCCGCGGGCGCGCTGGCGGCGGCCGAATCGGTGTTCAACAGCGAGCCGGTAGCGGCTGCCCCCGCGGCGGCAACGCCCAGGCCGAGCAACTGCCGGCGGCTCAGGCCCGCGGTGCTTCGGTCGTGGTCCTGGCTCTCGTCGTTGCCCACCGGTGCGCGTCCCCTCGCTGATCAATATCGACGAGACAGACTCGCACGGGCAGCAGCGCGCCGCCATTTGAAGCGCGGCTATTCAAGCGGTGGGCGCGCCCGCTTCGATTTGAGTTCGCCGCGGTGTCGCTTGGCGTCCAGCCGGCGCTGCTTGGCAGCCCTCGACGGCCGGGTGGCCCGGCGTGCCGCGGGCGGTGGCGCCAGGGCGTCGGACAGCATCGCCTTCAGCCGGGCGCGAGCGGCGCTGCGGTTCTGCCATTGCGAGCGGTGTTCGGACGCGACGATGGACACGATTCCGTCGGTCAGCCGCGGGCCGAGCCGCTCGAGCAGCCGGTCGCGCTGCAGCGCACCCAGCGCCGCTGACGCCCCAACGTCCCACCGCAGCTCGACCCGGCTGTCAGTGGTGTTCACCGACTGACCGCCGGGCCCCGACGAACGGCTGAACCGTTCGACGAGCTCGGCGTCGGGGACGACCAGTCCGTCGGGGATGCCGCGCCCCGGTGGCAACACCACGTCCGTCACGGCACTGCGGGCGTGCCCTGCACCTCGCGCATCCAGGCGGTCACCTCGTCGGGGTCCCGCGGCAGCCCGCCCGACAGGTTGATCGGCTCGCCGTCGGTGACGGCAACGTCGTCCTCGATGCGGACGGCCAGCCCGCGCAGCTCGGCGGGCACCGACAGATCGTGCACCTGGAAGTACAGCCCGGGCTCGACGGTCAGCACGTGCCCGGTGGCCAGCGTGCCGTCGCGGTAGACCTCGTTGCGGGCCAGCGCGCAGTCGTGCACGTCGATGCCGAGCATGTGCGAGGTGCCGTGCAGCGTGTAGCGGCGGTGCAGCCCGGCGCCCGGCTGCTCGGGATCGTCGGCGCACGAGACCTCGGCGGTGACGGGCAGGATGCCCCAGCTGTGCAGGTGATCGGCCAGCACCCACATGGCCGCGCGGTGCGGGGCGAGGAAGTCGGCGCCTGGTTTGACCTCGGCCAGGCCGGCGGCCTGTGCCTCCTGCACGGCGCGGTAGACACGCAGCTGGTCAGGTGTCCACGTGCCGTCGACGGGCATGGTGCGGGTGACGTCGGCGGTGTAGAGCTCGTCGGTCTCGACGCCCATGTCTGCGAGCAGTAGCTGACCCGCCTCGATCGTGCCGTGGTTGCGCCACCAGTGCAGCACGGTGCCATGGCTTCCGGCGCCGACGATCGAGCCGTAGCCGACCTGGTTGCCCTCGAGCCGGGCCCGCCGCCAGAACGTGCCCTCGAGCCATCGTTCGCCCCGGATGTCGGTGCGTCCGATCACATTGGGCAGTTCGCGGGCTACGTCAGCGAAGCCACGGGCGGTGGCGTCGCACGCTGCCTGCAAGCGGGCGATCTCCCACTCGTCCTTGACCAGCCGCAGCTCGTCGAGCACCTGGCCCACTCGTTCGCCGCTGCCACGCGGCAACAGTGCATCGACGCTCGCGTCGAAGCCGGTCAGTACGGCCGCGTCGGCGTCGCGGAACGGCTCGAGATCATGGGCGAGAGCGTCCAGCGGCCGGGTGCTCAGCTTGAGCACGGCGGTGGTGTCGGCCAGGTTGGGCACATTGCCGACCCACACGGCGCCGTGCGTCCGGCTGGTGAAGTAGGTGGCCTCGCCGGGCTGGGCGTACTCGCGGAGGTAGAGCGTGCTGTCGTGGCCGGTCGCGGTCGGCGTCATCACCAGAACGGCGTCTGGTTCGGTCTCGCCGGTGAGCCAGGTGAAGGAGCTGGACGCGCGGTACGGGAATTCGGTGTCGTTGGCCCGCGTCTTCAGCGTGCCCGACGCGACGACGACGAGTTGGCCGGGGAACTGCACCGAGAGACTCTCGCGGCGGCGCGCGGCGTACGCGGCGCCGCCAGGGCGGGCTGGGTGCGGCATGGGGGGCGCGGGTGCCCACTGGGAGGCCACTGCGGCCCGCAGATGCTCGGCCATCGGGATGTCGTAGGACGTCGAGGCGGTGTCCTCAGAGGTGGTTTCGGACAGGACGGTCGTCTCGTCCTCGAAGTCGTCGGTCATGCAATGAGTCTAGGTCCGGCGGTTACCCGTTGCGCCTCGGGATTTGACTGGCAGAACGCCCGCCGGCCCGCGCGGGAAGCGCGGTTTAGCTGGCTTCGACACGGTTTGGTGGTCAACTTAACGCTGAATTTATCACCGGCAATTGCTAATCAGCCGAACAAAGAGGAGGCTCGCCAGGAAGACAATATTTAACACGAACCACACATCGAGAGGCACAGCCATGAGAACCTCCCGCGCACGTCTAGTCGTCGGGTCGGCTGTCCTCGTCGCGGCCACAGCGGCCGCTCTGGTAGTCCCCACCGCCGCTCAGGCCGCACCGTCGGGCGACACCACTGTCACCTTCATCCTGAGCGCGGGTGCGCTGAGCATCACGACACCGGCAACGGCGGCTCTGGGCTCAGCCGCTGTGGGGGCCGCCACGATCACCGCACAACTCGGCGCGGTCACCGTCACCGACGCGCGCGGGCTACTGCTCGGAGCGTGGACTACCGCAGTGACTGCGACGTCGTTCACCACGGGTACGGCAACCACCCCGGAGACGCTGCCCAACAGTGCGGTGGCGTACTGGTCCGGTCCCGCGACTGCCACGACCGGTCTGGGCGTGGGCATCCCCGGCCAGGCCGCCGCAGGGAGCGCGCAGGTGCTGTCAACGTCGAGGACCGCTTTCAGCAAGACCGCCGGCGTCGGCAACAACAGCTCTGCCTGGAACCCGACGCTCATCGTCACCGTGCCGGCCGAAGCTGTCGCCGGCACCTACACCGGCACGGTCACCCACTCCGTGGCGTGATCTAGCAAAGTGCGTTCAGTCCACGCGCTGCTGCTTGCAGCCGCGATCGCCGCCCCCGCCGCCCAGGTTGTCCCTGTGGCGGCGTCGGCGGCGCCCGCACCGGGCGACCACCTGGGCATTCAGCTGCTCGACGCACCGGTCAGCGGCAAGGACGATCCGCGGGCACACATCTACATCGTCGATCAACTCAAGACCGGCACGACGATCACCCGGCATGTGCGGATCACGAACTTCTCCGGTGAGCGTGCCGCCGTCTCGGTGTACGTGGCGGCCGCCTCGGTCTCTGGCGGCCAGTTCCGTTTCGGAGCCGACAAGGCCCGCAACGACCTGACGGCCTGGACGATATTGACTCCGTCCGCGACGTCGATAGCGCCAGGTGCCGCGACAGAAGTGACCGTCCGCATCGCGGTACCGCGACGAACAACCAGTGGCGAGCGGTACGCGGTCATCTGGGCGCAGATCGCTTCGCCGCCCGTGACCAGCGGGATCCGGCAGATCAACCGCGTCGGAGTGCGCATCTATCTCGATATCGCGGGCAACCAGAAACCGTCCGACTTCAGCATCGGCAGCATTACTGCCACGCGTGACAAGACCGGACAGCCGCGGATCACTGCGCAGGTGCACAACACGGGTGGTCGGGCAGTCGACATTGCCGGGACGGCCGACCTGTCGGACGGGCCGGGCGGGCTGCGCACCGACCCGTCACGGACCAACGCCACGGTGACCATCGGGCCGGGTGACACCCAGCAGGTCTCGGCGAGCTTCGACAAGCGATTGCTGGGCGGACCGTGGCTGGTCACGGTGAAGCTGGCGAGTGGGACGTTGCATCATTCGGCGACGGCGACCATTCGTTTCCCGGCCGCGGTCGGCGCACGTGTGGTGGTGCCGGTCAGCCAGACCAAGCCTGGAACGCCCTGGTTGCCGTGGGCCGGTGCTGGACTCGCCCTCGTGTTGGTGCTGGGTTGCGGCGCCTGGGTGATGCGGCGCAAGGGTCCTCGGCACGCCGCCTGACCGATCCGCCCGACCGATCTTGCACCAGATGTTCATCGTCGGCGACCCGGGTGAGCCGATCCTCACCACCCTTGGCGAGTCCCTTTAGCGCAACGCCGCGGTGGGGTCAGCGGTGCTCGCCGTTGCCCGCGCGGAGGGCACGGTCTGAGCGGGCTCCGACCGTGCCCTCCGGTGGCGAATGAGTCAGTCGTGCGCGGTCACGGCGATGCGAGTGCGGTATCAGCCGCGGGCCTGGACCTCCTGGACCGCCCTGGTTGCCGTGGGCCGGTGCTGGACTCGCCCTCGTGTTGGTGCTGGGTTGCG
>JAOPWD010000302.1 GCA_025965875.1 Pseudonocardiales bacterium | reverse complement strand
TATGCAAAGGGCTTCGACGGCGTCTGGTTCGCCACCCGCGAAGAGATCGCCCGCTCGTGGCTCGAGGTGCACGGCGCAAGCGCACGCCCTGCGGCGGGAGACGTCGCTGCGGGAAGGTCTAGACCATGACCGGCCCCGGTGGAGACGTCGTCCGGATCGAGCACGGCCCGTGTGCCCCGCGCGAGCTGCGAAACGGAGGCTGGACCAGCTTTCACCTCGCAGGACCGGCCGGCGGGGAACACCGCACGTCTCGGCTACGCGAGGTTCCCCCGGGGTCGGTTACGCAACTGGTCGCTCACGATGCGGAGGAGCTCTACTACATCGTCCGGGGGAGCGCCGACGCCGGCTCGATTCGGCAGGATTTCGCGCAGTGCAACTGACGTTGCGCACCGGCGGGTGCCGAAAACGCTATCCGGGTCATGCGGCGAGCGGGCAGTCGTGGATGACGCCGCCGATGCGGTCGTGTCCGGCGGCCTCGGAGGGCTTTGAGGTCGCTGACGGGTGCTGGTATCGCCTTGAGGGGTGCCGCCTGTTTGAGGGATCGGTGCGGGCGGTCCTCGTTCTGATGAGTCTCGAGTCGCGGAGGACCCGCCGCAGATGTCGTTGGTTCCAGGTCAACGTGGGTCGAGCAGTTCGCGGCGGCAGCCACCGATCCAACGTTCCATGATCGCGTTCGCGCGGGGGCGTGGACGGGACTTTGCAGGATCCGAATGCCGGAAGCGGTGAGGACCGCGTCCAAGGCCGCGGTGAACTTGGTATCCCGATCGCGCAGCAGGCACTTGATCGCGCCTGCTCGTTCGTCGAGGTCCATCAGCAGGTTCCGGGCCTGCTGCGTCACCCAGGCCTTGCTCGGATGGGCGGTCACACCGAGGACCCGGATGCGGCGGGTGGCGTGCTCGATGACTGCCAGGACGCAGGCGGTGGTGCCGTCGAGCAGGTCGACGGTGAAGAAGTCGGTGGCCAGCATCGCCTCAGCTTGGGCGTGCAGGAAATGCGCCGAGGTTGGCCCGGCGCGTCGGGGTGCTGGTGGGATCGCGGCGTTGGTCAGGATCTACCACACGGTCGAGCGCCACCCGGATGCCGAGTCCGGCGAGTTCGCCGTCGATACGCCGGTAGCCCCAGCCCGGGTTCTCCCGAACCAGCCGGGGGACCAGCGCAGCGATGTTGTGGTGAGTGGCTGGTCGGCCCGGCCTCTTGTGTTGCGATTTGCGGGTCCAGCGTCGGCGGAGGATGTCACGCCGCCGGCGCAGCACGGTCTCCGGCCTGATGATGAGACGCGGGCCGGCTCGCCGTCGCCTCGGGATGAGCTCGACAAGCGCCGCGAGCAGCGCCCGGTCCGCCCAGGTCGTCTTTGGCCGGCCCGGCACTTGGCGCTGCAGGACTGTGACCTGGTGACGCAGAAGCAGAATCTCGGCGGACTTCCACGACCCATCTCGGCGTGACAGGCGCAGCCACGCGAACCGGGGGGAGACGAGTAGGAAGAGGAGTCGAAGACACACGAGCCAAGATCATCTCAAACGGCGGAGTGGCTGGTTTCCAGAGAATCCTCCACGGCTGCGGATGACGTTTTCGGCACCCACAGGCGCGGATACACGGGAGTGTCCGAGGGGGACTTGAACCAGCTGACAGCCGGTTCTCGGTCGCCCAAGACTCCCCGGGCCCGACGCGTTACACCCTATTCCATAAGGGAATTCGCGCAACCTGTTTCGAACGGTTGTCCCCGGTTGGTTCGACCCCGTGCCCCAGCGTGGGCACCGATGATCTTGGTTTGCCAACCAGAAGGCGAAGGACCGGACCATCGCTTCTGGTTATAGCGTCCGCAGCTTCCCGTGGGTTCTCATCATTGCCCTGCGGTGTCGCGGTCGCACGACCGAGGACACCGATCGGAGGCAACCATGACCACCCGCATCACCACTGCAACCACCACCTCGAAGGCCCGCGCGCGCCCGGGGGAGGGCTCGATCTTCCCCTACAAGAACGGCCGTTATGCCGGCTACGTCTGGATCACCACCCTGTCCGGCGAACGCACCGCGCCGCGGCAGTGGTCGCATCACCGTGTGGGATGGGCTCTCAGGTCACGAGCGGGGGCCAGCGATCAGTCCGGTCGGACGCCGCACCCTCCGCTTGATAGGGGATCACTCCACGTCAGTCGTTGTGCTGACCGGTGGGGGTGGCCTTTCGAAATCCGGGTGAGTATGCGAGTTCGAATGCGCGGCTGGGTACGGTCGCGCCGAGTTGGGCGTAGAGGCCGCCGACGGATAGCACTCCCCGCCAGACGAGGGCGTATTCGAGCGGAGTGGTCATGTGCCGCCTGATTCCGGCGAATCGACGATCGCTGAGGTGAGCCATGAGGGCACGTAGCCAAGCCGGTGAGTAGGTGAAGTCGTCTCCGCCGGTGGGGGCGACGATCGGGCCGAGAAGTTCGAGCAGGAGTCCAGGGTTGACGTCCGCGTCGGGGGCGACCGTGCCCGCTTGTCGGGCCCAGCGGACGGCGGTCGGGCCGTCTCCGGCCAGGACGGCGGCGGCGAGGTGCCCTAGTGCGAGTGGTGGACCGCCGGGCAGCGAGGCGACCGATCCGAAGTCGAGCAGGCCGAGTCGCCCGTCGGGCAGGAGCAGGTAGTTGCCGGGGTGGGGATCGGTGTGCATCCAGCCTGTGCAGGCGGCGGGGGCGTAGCTGGCGTGGCCGATGAGTAGTGCGGCCAGGTTGGCGGCGTCGGCGACGGACAGCTCTCGCCAGCCGGACGGGAGCAGAGTCTTGTCGCCGTCCAGGAGGGCGGTGAGTGGGGCGCCGTCGAGCCAGGTGCTGACGAGCACGCGGGGCATCGCGGCGTAGACGTGGGGGACGACGACGCTGGTGCGTCCGGGTGGTTCGTGGGCGCCGTCGGCGTGGGCTAGGACGAGGGCTCTGGGTAGCGGCGGAGCGAAGGCGGCTGCGGTCTCGTTCTGGACGCGGCCTTCGCGGATGTAGTCCAGTTCGTCGACGAAGCGAGTGGCGAGTTCTTCGGTCATCCCGGCGATGTCCAGGCCGGTGGCCCGGGCCATGATCCGGCCGAACACCCGGGCGGCGCGTAGGTCGGAGTGCAGCGCTTTGGCGATGCCCGGGTACTGCACCTTCACGGCCACGTCGATGATGTTGCCTTGAACATCGCGCCACCGGCCGCGATGCACCTGCCCGATTGACGCGGTGGCGGCCGGTGTCTCGTCGAAGTCGATGAGCCGCTGGCGCCACGCGGAGCCGTAGGCGGCGGAGAGATCGCCTTCGAGGACTCGGCGGGCCACGGTGGCGGGCATCGGGGGGGTGGCGTTGGCCAGCCGAGTCAGTGTTGATCGGTAGGGGCTGGCGATGTGTTCGGGCAACGCCGCTTCGAACACCGACATGGCCTGGCCCAGTTTCGTTGCTCCGCCTTTGAGCTCGCCGAGGGTGGCGAATACCTGCTCGGCGCTTCGGGTCGCGATTTGTTCGCTGGTGGCGCTGGAGAGTCGGCTGGCGGCGGCGGCCGTCCGGGCGGCGTGGCGAACGGGTAACGCGAGGAGGCGACTCGTGCGCCCGAGGAGTCCGGTTGGGAGCACTGGTCGTTCATCCCGTGGCGCCGTCGATCTGATGGCCGCGCGCACTGTGGTCATGCCTGGTCTCGATTTCTCTGCGTTGGGGTTTTGCGCGATTGGCTGGGGTACGGGCGGGCTGACAGTGAGGCGCGGTACTCGAGGCGCAAGGCTCGCAGGACCGCGTCGGTGACGGAGTGAGGGTCATCGAGCGGTATCAGGTGCCCGGCCGCGGCGGTGGCGATGACCTCCGAGCCGGGCACCAGTCGCCGCAGCGCCCGCCCGCAGCGGAGGGCGCGGGTCCCGTCACGTGCTCCGGAGAGGATGAGGACCGGGCAGTCGATGCCGGCCAGTTGCTGATTTCGTCGGCGGGCATCGCTGACCAGGCGCCGCTGTTCCTTGACGAAGGTGCGCCACATGGTCCCGAACGTGATCTCACGAACGAGATCCTTGGCGTCGTTGGTGCTAAGGCCGGCTCCGGCGCTCAGGACGCGTCGCCGGAGCGCGGGAAGGTGCAGCGCGAGGCCGGCCAGGCGGAATCCGAAGCAGGTTACGGCGGGTCCCAGCACCCGGGCCGCGAGCAGGCGGTCGGCGATGCTGGCTGTCTGAGGGCCAGTCGTCGGCCCGGCAAGGACGAGTGCGCGGACGTGGTTGGGTGCTGTGGCCGCCAGGGCCAACGCAACGCCTGCGCCTCCGCCGTGCCCGACGATCACGGCGGGCCAGTGCTGTTGGTCGACCAGCAACCGCGCGATGTCAGTTGCGGCCGTGAACGGGTCGCCGGTCCGGTCCACGATGGTCGGACAGCCGGGCTGCTTGACCGTGCAGGGCTGAAGGCCGCGACTGCGTAGCACGGGAAGTACGTGGTGCCACATGAACGCCGTTCCGGGCGGTCCGTCGAGCAGAACTACGCTGGGCGACCGCCCTTCGGCGAAGTCTTCGAACGGCATCTCCGACGATTGATGGATGAGCACCGGCGCCGCAACGGAGGGCGGGATCTCGCCGCGATCCGTCGCGGTGCCGGTGCTCGCGCGGGGCGACGTCGCGCCAGCAGCGCCGCCGGTGGCCGAACGCTTTAGTGAACTCGCGCCGCGTACGTGGCATCGGGAGATCGGGACGCGGTGCGGGATCGTGCGCATGGTGTTCTCCGTCGGGTCGGAAGGGAACGAGGGGCGTCGAGCGGCTCGCCGGTCGGCCGATTCAGTTGGTGCAGCCACGCCGTGGAGCTGCGCGAGTCGATTGGTCTGAGACGTTGGTCAACGGGAAACGCGACGACGCCATATCGGTGGCCTTCGGTTGCGACCGCGATCCGAGGGCCGCGTTCGCGCGCAGTACGTTCGTGGATATCGCTCCTGGGACAATCGCGGCCGGGCGGCAGGAAGATGCCGGCGGAGCCGGTACCGCGGACGGTGACCAGTCGCTGTCGCGTCATGATCGTGGACTTCAGTAGCCGTAGCCGGTCGTTGGCGTACCGGTCGATGTACTCGGGGATGTGCCGGCCGTCAGGCTGGGTGTCGCGACGAAGAAGTCCTGTACGCCTTGACCAGTGACCTTGCCGGGCCGGTCTTCGATGAAGGTGTAGAGGAAGTGGCCGTTGTAGGTCACCTGCTTGCCGTTGGTGGTGGCCACCGAGGCGAGTCGGCCGCTGACGCCGTGATCGGTTGGTACCGCGGCTACCAGCGGCGGCCAGAGAGCCGCGAGCTGGCCGGTGACGTGCGACGTGACAGCCGTGTCCGGCTTGTAGATGTAGAGCGGCAGCCCTTGTGCGTCGACCAGAATCGTCTCGGTCGTTCCCTGCACGGTTGCGCTCGTTGTCTGTACCGTCGCGGAATCGCCCGCGACGCCGGGAGCTGCGCTGCTCGACGGGCCGCTGGCGGCGTGCGAGTTCGAACTGGTCCCAGAGGCAGCAGCGACGATACCGCCGATCGTCGCAGCCGCGGCGAGCGCAATGGCAGCGATCATGACACGTGGGTGTCGCATGATTCCTCATTTCCGGTTGGCTTCACAAAGGAGTCGGTCGAGCCCTCGTTTTGTGCGGCGACCGCGCGGGCGGTGCGCTCCGCTGAGCGTCTGGACTTGTATTGAGTAATACGGCGACGGGTTACAACATGAGCGCTGAAA
>JAOPWD010000296.1 GCA_025965875.1 Pseudonocardiales bacterium | reverse complement strand
CGGCGAGCTCGTCCTGGGTGCGCTTCACCGCGTCGGCGTGACGGGCGCAGAAGGCGACCGATGCGCCCTCGGCGACGAAGTGTTCGACGATCGAGCGGCCGATGCCGCGAGTGCCGCCGGTGACCAGAGCACGCCGCCCGGTGAGTTGCAGATCCATGCCGATCGCCCTTCCTGGACGGTATTGGAGCGGGAGATGGGACATTACGCGCCGCCGGTCAGATGAACTCGGCAGCGCGGGCGCGCAGGTCGCGGTGCAGCCCGTCGAAGGCCCCCCCAAAGCCGGCGGCGGCGGGTAGCAGTGCTTTGCGAGCCTTGGCCACGACGCTGTAGTTCGCGTCGACGACGTTCGCGAGCGGCGCCTCGGAGATTTGCGAGAGCAGCTGGTAGGCGTCCATCTTGTGTAGGCCGTGCAGCTCGGTGAGCCAGGTGACCAGCTCGACCTGCGACACCCGCCAGGCGTCCTCGAGCGGGCGGCTGGAGCCGACAGTCATGATGTGGTCGTCGTCCTCGAGCCGTGGCCAGCCCGGCGCCGAGCCCTTGATCAGCTCGACGATCAGCGTCGTCGTCATCGCTCCCTCGACAGCTGTGCCGCACGACTCGCCCTCACCCTGGCGGTAGTGCCCGTCCCCTATGGAGAACAACGCCCCCTCGACGTTGACGCCGAGGTAGCAGGTGGTGCCGGCGCGCATCTGCGGGGTGTCCATGTTGCCGCCGAAGCGGTCGGGCACGAGCGAGCTGCGCACCTCGCTGGACGCCGGCGCGACACCCACGGTGCCGAGCATCGGCTCGAGGGGCAGGTCGATGCGGTGCTCGCTGTGCCGCGCCTGGAACTGCACGGTGCGCGCGGCCGAGTCGAGGTGATAGATCCACGTGGTGTCGGGCAACGCCTCCTGCAGCATCGCCGTGCGGTCGGTGCTGGTGAGTCCGCCGAAGAACGGGATGGCCGCCGATGCGCCCCAGTCGCGCGCGGGCTCCAGGCTGACCAGGTGCAGCGCGAGCGTGTCGCCGGGCTCGGCGCCCTCGACGTAGAACGGGCCGGTCTGCGGGTTCACGAAGCGCAGGTCGACCTTCTCGCTCGACAGGTCGGTAACGCTGCGCAGCGCGCCGCAGAACGCGTCGTCGGACCACAACCGCAGCACGGTGCCCGGTGCAATCTTGCGCATCGGGGCCACGCCACCGAACGTGAACGCGTACTGCTCGAAGGTCGGGGTGACCTCGATGATGTCGGTCATTGCGGCGTCCTCACGAGAAGGCGATCACGGCAGGGTCACGTGCTGGGGTCCGAGCTCGGCGATCTTCTGTACGCCAAGCAACTGCATCGTGCGGTGCACCTCGCTGGTGAGGATCTCCGCGGCGCGCTCGACGCCGCGCTCGCCGCCGGCCATGAGCCCGTACAGGTAGGCCCGGCCGACGAGGGCGGCGTCGGCGCCGAGAGCCCGCGCCGCGACGATGTCGGCACCGCTCATGATGCCGGTGTCGAGCCATACCTCGGCGCGTCCTTGCAATTCCTGCACGGCGTCTGGCAGCAACCGCAGCGGGACGGGCGCCCGGTCGAGCTGCCGGCCGCCGTGATTGGACACGACCACCGCGTCGGCGCCGGCGTCGACGACGCGCCTCGCGTCGTCCACGGTCTGGATGCCCTTGACCACGAGCGGACCGTCCCACGCCGAGCGCAGCCAGACCAGATCGTCGTCGGTCATCGTCGGGTCGAACAGAGCGTCGATCATCTCGGCGACCGTGGAGTCCCAGCTCGACAGCGACGCGAACGTCAGCGGATCGGTCGTCAGCAGGTTCACCCACCAGCCCGGGTGCAGGATCGCGTTGCCGACAGTCCTCGCCTTGAGCTTGGGTGGGATCGAGAACCCGTTGCGAGCGTCGCGCAGCCGTGGCCCGGCGACCGGGACGTCGACGGTGAGGATCAAAGCCTCGAACCCCGCCGCGTGCGCCCGGGCGATCAGGTCCTCGGCGGCGGCGCGGTCCCGCCACACATAGAGCTGGAACCATTTGCGCGCGTTGGGCGCGGCGGCCGCGACGTCTTCGATCGACGTCGTCCCCATCGTGGACAGTGCATAGGGCACGCCGTACCGCTCGGCGACCCGCGCGACCGCGCGCTCGCCCTCGTGATGCATCAGCCGGGTGAATCCGGTCGGGGCGAACGCGAAGGGCTGCTCGGAGCGCGTTCCGAGGATGGCGGTCGAGGTGTCGACCTGGCCGACGTCACGCAGCACCGACGGGTTGAACTGGAGGTCGGCGAACAGGGACCGGGCCCGGGTGAGGCTGATTTCGGCCGAGGCGGCACCGTCGGTGTAGTCGAAGACCGCGCGCGGGCAGCGGCGGCGTGCGATCGACCGCAGGTCGTCGATGGTCAGAGCCTGGGCGAGTCGGCGTCGCGTCGGGTTCAGGTCCGGCTTGTCGAGCGAGATCAGCGGCGTGAAGTCGGACCACCGGGGCACCCGTCGAGGGGTACGCTGCCGTGCTGTCATCGAGCCGACGCTACGCCGTGGCCGATCCCGGTCAATGGCCACGGAACGCGTCCTTGAGCCACCACGCCCCGCCGTCGTCGACGATCTTGGCGTCGATCAGCAGCGGACGGGATCGATCGCCGGCAACCCATGTCGCGACACTGTCCATGTCGTCGAGTCGGCGCACGGTCAGGCCGTCCAAGCCGAAGCCGCGGGCGATGGACGCGAGGTCGGTCTCCGGGAAGCGGACGGTGTCGAGATCGTGCCCGTCCGGACCGAAGTGGTGCACCTCGGCGCCGTACGCCTCGTCGTTGTAGACGACGATCATCATGTCGGGGCCGAGGCGGGCGACGGTGTCGAGTTCGGCGATGCTCATCGTCGCACCGCCGTCACCGAGTGCGGCGACCGTGAGCCGCTGTGGCTGCGCGATCGCTGCCCCGATGGCGCTGGCGAGCCCCAGCCCGATCGACTGGAACGACTGCGTGAAGCAGAACCCCAACTCGTCCGGCACGGACAGAAACATGCTCGGGTAGCCCATGAAGTTGCCCGAGTCGATGCAGACGGTGCGCTCGGTCGGCAGCAGGTCGTCGAGCGCTATCGACACCGTGCGCGGGTCGATGCGATCGGCGGTGGACTCGTCGTCGAACGGCACGTCGCGCCAGCGGAGTTCTCCCGCGATCCGCCGGCCGATGTCGTCGGTGCGGTAGCGCGTTCCCGCCACAGCCGCGACGGCACAAGCGGTTGCCGCGACGTCACCAGTGACGCCGAGGTCGATCGCCCGGTGCCGGCCGAGGGCGTCGGCCTCGACGTCCACCTGCACGACGGCGGTGCCGGGCGCGATCAGCTCTCCGTGCCGCATCGTCCACATGTTCAGTGCGCAGCCCCATCCGACGATCAGGTCGGCGCCGCGGATGAGCTCGGCGGCCAGGGGTGAGGCGAAGCCGCCGGACACGTCCAGCGACCACGGGTCGTCGTGGAACAGCCCCTTCGCTGCGGCACTCGTCGCCAGCAGCGCGCCGGTGCGCTCGGCAAGCACGCGCAAGGCATCGCGCGCGGCCGGCGCACGGGCTCCGCGGCCGGCGACGAATACCGGCCGCTTCGAAGCGGTGAGCTCGGCCGCGAGCCGCTCGACGTCCTCGGCGGGCGGGGCCACGCCGGCGAGCGTCGGCGCCTCGGGCAGCGTCCATCCGTCCGCGAGCTCCTCGGCCTGGGCGGCGAGCGGCAGGTTCAGCACGACGGTACGGCGGTCGTCGACCGCGGTGCGGTACGCGGCCACTGCAGTCGCGACCGCGTCGGCGGCCGACGTCACTCGCATCGACACCGCGCCGACCGACCTCGCGAGCGCGTCCTGGTCGACGTAGAAATTCGACCGCGGATCGTTCGCCTCGGCGGCGAGGACGATCATCGGCGTGCGGCTCTTCGCCGCCTCGGCGATGCCGGTTATCGCGTTGGTCAGCCCGCAGCCCTGGTGCACTGTGACCGCGGCGACCCGGCCGCTGAGCCTGCCGTAGGCGTCGGCCATCGTCGCCGCGCCGCATTCGTGACGCGCTGCGACGTAACCGGCTCCGGCGTCGATGAGGGCGTTGGTGACGTGGAAGTTGCCCGAGCCGACGACACCGAAGACCTGGCGAACGCCGAGGTCGGCGAGAACCCGGCCGGCCGCCGCCCCGACGTGCATCAGCTTGTCAGCGCTCGACGAGCGCAAGCACCCGGGCGGGGCTGCCCGAGCCGTTGACGATGCGCAGCGGACTGGCGATCAGCACCGCGCCCGTCGGTGGCAGCCGGTCGAGGTTGCGCAGCTGGGTCAGGCCGTACTTTCCCGCTCCGTGCATGAACGAGTGGCAGGGAAACATCGGGTCGAAGGTCGCCGCGGCCCCGGCGTCGCTGCCGACCGTCTCTACTCCCATGCCGATGACCGGCGACTCCTGGGCGACCCACTGCGCGCACTCCGCCGAGAGCCCCGGCGTGTGTGGACCGTTCTCATCGGCATTGAGGAACTCTTCCTGTGAGTGGGCGCGTGCGTCCCAGCCGGTGCGCACCAGCAGCCAACCGCGGTCGGGCAGCGGAACGTGCTGCTTCTCCCACGCCTTGATGTGGTCGATCTCGACGAGGAAGTCGGGGTTTTCGCCCGCCTCCGCCGAGAAGTCGAGGACTGCCGCCGGCCCGACGAGATTGCTCGGCGGCACCGACGCGACGTCCTCGCCGTCCTGCCCGGTGATCCAGTGG
The DNA here is from genome assembly GCA_025965875.1 of Pseudonocardiales bacterium. GTDB lineage: Bacteria > Actinomycetota > Actinomycetes > Mycobacteriales > Jatrophihabitantaceae > QHCC01. The sequence goes on along the minus strand of JAOPWD010000296.1, from coordinate 2,347 downwards.
ATCGGCGCGTCGAAGTGGGTGCCGGTGTGCTCGCCGGTGCGGAAGTTGTTCCAGTACCAGGCCGGCCCGGCGTCGTCGTAGCGCGAGATCAGCTCGAGTTCGAAGCGCGCCGTCTGGCCGAACTGCTCGGGCAGTTCCAGCAGCGGAGTGTCGCTCGAGAGCGGCGCCGTCAGGTCGACGACCTCGACGGATCCGGACGCGAGCCCGGCGACGAGCATGGACAGGGCAGCCATCGACGTCTCCTCATCCCGTGGTTAGTCGGGACGCTATTGGGTCGCGCCGATCACCGTCAAAGGCGGGCTCGCTGCCCTCGGGTGCTCGGGGCATCGTAGGTCCGCACATCGCAGGTGGTGTCGTCGAACTCGAGCCCGCCGTGTCCGAACCGGAAGTCAAAGTGTTACTGCGTAGAAGGCGGTCAGGCGGTCGTCTGTGTGACGCGTTCAGATCGCTATGGGGTGCGGCCTTACGTGGGCTCCCACAGGGCGGGGCTGCGGCGCCGGTCCAGGTCGTTCTTGAGCCCGGTGAGCTCGACAAGCGCCTCCAGTACCGCGTGCATCGAGTCGACAGCACCGGCTCCAACAGCCGCCCGGAGCCGGGCGTCGATCTCGCCGCCGATGTCGATCGCAGTGGCCATCGCTCGGCGTCCGCGGGCGGTCAGTTCGAGCGGCTTCGTCCGGGCATCGCTGGGCGCGACACGACGACGCACGAGGCGCTTGGCGACCATCTCGTCGACCACCTTCGACGCCGCCTGCTTAGACACACCCAGTCGATTCGCAAGATCCGTAAGAGTCAATGGCTCGTCACGCAGGGCTCGAAACACAACTCCGAATGCGGGTCGTAGCTCGGCGAAGCCACGCGCGGCCAGTTCAGAGTGCAGATCGCTGGTGAATCCACGCAGCGAAAGCGTGAGCAGGATGCCGAGATCGGCGACGGGCTCGGCTGGATCCGACATCTTGCTTGTCTCCCTATAGTCAGCCATGGTTGACTAATGTAGTCAGCCTACGTTGACGATACCTGAAGGAGATGGCATGACCGTCCTACCTCGCCCCAACACGCCAACGCACGAGCTTCCCGGTGCGAGCTTCACCTCTCTCGCTACCCCAGCGATGGGTAGCGTCGACACGTCCGTGTGGGAGGTGCGCCTCAGCCCAGAACACCCGCCGACACCGCATCGTCTGACTCGCCAGGAGGTGTTTGTCGTCGTGAGCGGCATGGGTATCGCGACCCTGGACGCAGTGGAGCACCCTATTGGCGCAGGCGATGCTCTCGTCGCGCCGGCCGACACGCTGTTCTCGATCCGCGCTTCAGGAGACGGCGACCTGGTCGCGATCTGCTGCTTCCCGGTCGGCGGCCAAGCCGCGTTCGAGGGTGGCGATCCCTTCACGCCGCCGTGGGCACTGTGACCCAGACCAGTCCCGACCGAGGCCCAACGCATCAAGCTGGCCATCGCGCCCTACCTCGCGCGGCGGCTTGTGCGCTCCTGAGCGGGTGAGGTGTCCGAACTTCCCGCGGGCACGGATTGGTCGGTGCCGATGGTCGCTCGGGCGGGTTGGGCCGTTCGTCACGGCCCGGGATGTCTAGGGTGCCGACATGACCCGCTACGTGATCGACGCACCCACGCTCTTGCACATCGTCGCCAACGATGTCCACGTCAGTCCCAGGCATCAACTCGTCGCTCCGAACCTCATCCGCTCGCAAGCACTCTCTCTGCTACTCGAGGCGGTCCGGCGCGGAGACCTCACCGAGGCTGTGGCACTTCAGCACCATGAGCGACTCACCGAGCTGAAGATGCGGCTGCTCGGTGACCGAGTATCGCGCCGTACCGCCTGGAAGATCGCCCGCGAGAACGGGTGGGAGACGACCTACGACGCGGAATACCTCGCCGTCACCAAGCTCCAGGCCGACGCCCTGGTCACCGTGAACTCTGCACTGGCGACAAAGGCCGCGGACCTCGTGCCACTGGCACAACTCGAAGCGCTCACCGAGGACCGGGACTGACGAACCACAGCGCTCATCTGCCGCCTCGCCCCGGCGCGCGATCTGGTCCCGGAACGATCCGGTTTCGGTGCCGGGCGTCTGGCAGCCGGCCACCGGACAGCAGGAACTACACGATCCGTCCCGCGGGTCAGAAGACATTCACCTGCCAACGTTGGACCCACATCGATTGATCGGACGGCTGGAGGCTCGTCTCGCATGCCGCTCCGGTTCGGCAGCGGGTCGTTGGGCCGGGCACTTGTCGCCAACGACCGTCGAGCGGACATTGGAGAGATGGCCTCCAGCAATCTCATCGCTCGGGTCTTTCGCCGGCGAGAGTTCGCCGGTGCGCGGCGCGCGGCGTTGTCACCAG
>JAOPWD010000261.1 GCA_025965875.1 Pseudonocardiales bacterium | reverse complement strand
CCGGCGGCACTCTGGTGATGCCGATGACCGTCCTGGTCGAGCAGTACTGGCGCGAGATCAGCACCGGCCTGGCCCACTATGCCATCCCGGTACGGCACTTCGTCCTCCACGCTGACCAGGATGTCCTGCGCAGGCGTATTGAGGGAGACACACTTCTTGGTCCCTCCCTGTTCCGCCTGAAGTACCTCGAGTCCTATGCCGAGGCGGCCCGCACCTGGCTGCACGACGAGGCCGAGGTCCTCGACACCACAGGCCTCACGCCCGCCCAGGCCGCCCTGCAGATCGCAGACGCCGTCAACAGTTGAGGCGGCCCCTACGGACAGCGGGCCAGGCGATGGCTCGTGACACACACGAACGCTCACGCAAGATCGCGCACTAACGGCGGCAGAACCGCGCACCATGGGCGGCTAGATCCGGTAGAGCCGCTGCGCGGCACGAGCGTGCGTTTCGTTGCTCTGCCCTATCAATGCCTGCGATCCTGTCCGTGCCAATGTTGAGCACGAACCGCAACCCGCCGGCTCGACGACTCCGCAGGTCACGAGAGGCTGGTACGAGTGGACCGCGAAGCCGCAATTCAACTATTCGATCAGGTGCTTGACGTGTGGAGCGGTGGGAATCCATCGCGTATTCGCGAGTTGGTCACTCGCGATTACCAAGGCCACATGCTTCACCTTGCGGACGGCGATCGAACCGCCGATACCTACGGTGACTGGATTCATCGCTTCCGGAAGTCTCAGCCTGATGTTGAATTCCAGGTAGTCGCTCAAGGTTTTGATGGCGATCGACTATGGAGCCAGCTCGCCGCAACGGGGTCAGACGGGAGGACTGCGTACGGAATGAACACGAGTCGGTTCCGTGACGGCCTCCTCGCCGAGGAATGGGCCCTCTGGTCGGAGTGGTTGGGCAACTCCCCGATCTGATTTGCTCCCAGCGAGGCCCGCCGTCGATATGGCCGCGCTCCAATCGCGGCAGACATCCGGTCGTGCGTCAACGGATCAAGATTCCTGATCACCCGAGGCGAGATGGGCGACGATCAAGACCGCTACGAGCACGACGACGGTGGCAGATGCGGATGTTCAGCGGCAGCGCTCATGCACGCTTGAGGAACCTGAAATAGAACGCCGCGAACACCACGACGATTCCGATGTTTACCAGCAGACGCGGCCAGAAATGGTGCCTGAAGAACAGCACGTCCACGCCAACCACGACGGCTACCATCGCGAGCACGAAAAGCACGATGGACGCCTGTTTTCCCATGGCCAAGTACTACGCCGCGCGGCCGAGGTACGCAAACGTCGCTGATATCACGGAAGCGCTTGCGCTGGGGCTGAACCATTTGATGTCCGGCCGCTGGCAAGTTCGCGCTGCAATCGCGGCAATTGCGGATGTTGCCTGGCAGGGAGAAGCAAGCGTGCGACGGGAAGACTCGGCCCGTGACAGTTCACGAAAGCACGCCCTGGGGTCCTAGCGAGCGGCTTCGTGATCCACGTACGGCAGGGATCACAATCCTCACTGTCTGCGCGGCGGCGACGGCGGCACTGTTCTCGCCCGGCGGCCTGCTCATTCACATCTTGGGTGTCGTGCTCGTCGCCGTCTTGAGCGTCCTGATCACTAGCCGCTGCTTGGCACGCTGGCAAGACAAGCGGTTTAAGCCGATCTTCGGCGCGCTCATATGTGCGGGCTGGGGCGTAGTCCTCCTCGCCGTCGCGCTCTGGATCAAGATCGCATAAGACAACCGGATCTCGGCAGGAGGGCACTGTCGGCGGCCTGTGCGGACGTTACAAGCGTGTCCTGCCTACACTCGCGTCATGGACGTCTTGATCTCGGTGGTCGTTGGGATCGCCGCGCTCATCGTTCTAGGCGCATTGGTGCTGAACGCCCTCGGCATCGGAGCCAATCAGATCGATCCAGTCAGCGGTCTCGGCGGCATCTGGCTCTCGCGCCGCATCAACTCCGCTCGCCGCCAGCGAAGCCTCAAGCGGCTGCCCTCCAGTGTTCCTCCGCCTCCACCCACGCCGTAGCTCCTGGATCATTTCCGTGCGGTCGAGCTTTTCCGCTGCGCGGCAAAGGAGGGCGTTCATTGGGTCGTCTCAGAGGTGCAGGATCGCGGCCGCGATTAGCGTCGTCGTGGGCGATTCTCAACGCGCGACATTCAGCCAGACGTCGGCGGTTGCATCGCCGCGGTTGGCATGCAGGTCCCAGCAACCAGGTTGGGTGAACAGGTATCCGCCTCCCCATTCCTCACCGGGGCGCGCATAGGTGCTGCTCAAATGCATGTCAGGTCCCCACTGGAGCGGTTGCGTTCGGCCGTCTGGGGCGATGCTGGTCAGGCGAAGCTCACCACTCCCCGTGATACGCCAGACGATCTTCACTTGCTCATTCACCCGCAATGGCTTGTCGGCCCGCTCGGCCATGATGAGTCCCCACAGTTGAATCTTGGTGCTGCTGCCTTCGACCTCGGGAAAGCCCGCGCCACGAGTGATCGGGGACGGTGGCTCGCAGCCCGGTCGACCGAGCGGGATCGGGCCCGCCTGAGCGGTCGGGGACGAGTGCGTGTCCGAAGGCATCTTGGACGGCGTGGTGGGACGCGGCGCCGCCGTTGGTGAGCTGCGCGTACGCGTGCAGCCCGCCAACATCAGCAAAAAAATGGCACAGACCAGGATGGCCCGCTTCATCACGATTCAATCGTGGCACCGCCACACCAGCGCGACAACAGCCGTACCTGACGCGTTGACCACTCGCATCTCGCCGCGCATTCGGATGCAACCAGCACAGCGCTCGCCGGCATGGGCGCGCGACTCGCGGCATCCGGTTGCTTCCACCAAAGGACTGAATCTTAGGGATGATCAGCCCATGAGCATCCTGGCCGCGATTCTGATCTTGACTGGGCTGTCCTGGCTGATGGTCGGGTTGACGTTTCGTTTTCTCGGCACGCAGGGACGCGTCCTCAGGGACTCTGCCGACTTTGGGCCACGCTTGTCCGACCGGTATCGCCGTTGGCTGAACCGTCAGGTCCGCTTAGGCGGCGTCGGGCGGCGGATGGTGGTTCCGCTGCTTCCAATCCCTATTGCCTTGATCATTGTCGGGGCACTCGTCCTCGCCCGAAGCTAGGCAGTGGGTTTCAACCTCGCTTCGCTATTGGCTGGAATGAGCGGGAGTCCGCCGCGGCCGCCGAAACCACGCCACCGCGCGCCCAACGCGGCACATCCGGTTGTCGAGCGCGCGATCAAGTCGGGTTTCTCGGTGTGGCGCGACGATCCCTTCGCGTGCCGGCGAAGATCAAGACTGTCCAGGTCAGAATGAAAAACACGACGGTTCCGGCGAATACGCCGAACAAGGTGTAGCCGACTCGATCCGAGCGGCCGCCGAACAGGTAGCCCACGACCCCTCCGCCAGCAAGGACCAGTGCCCAGATCAGAAACAACCCGCAGATCAGTTGGCGTCGTGCACGCTGGGATATGTCGCGATCGATCAGACGCGGCGGGTAGTTGGACACTTACCTGTCATACCCATCGCGGAGGTTCGCGCTTCGCTGGGCCGCGCAGTTTCTCGCACCGTTTGAGAGCTCCGCCTGTGGTGCGCATCGTCCGTTGCGCGAGTGGCCTGCTCTTTGCACGTCAGCGTTGGCGCTGCGCCGGCCTAGGGATCGATCATCGAAGAGCCGTAGGGGTGGTGGTCGATCCAGTCGGATGTCTCGCTGTAGGTCTTGTCGAGATACGTCTGGAGGTCCTGTCGGCTGACGCGCCATTGGCCGCGGCCGCCGATGCGGGCTGCGGCTAGATGCTTTCCGCGCACGAGTGCGCCTGCGATCGGCTTGTGTTCAGGACTTCAGCGACGTCGACGAGAGTGAGCAATCGGGCGTCCACGTTCAGCATCGTAAGAGCCTGGCCGGCGCCGACGCAGTTATCCAGACGGGCGATAGCCAACGCGCACCCACGGCGGCAGACATCCGCAATTGCCGCGTTGGGCGCGATCTTGCCGATGTGCGGGCGACGGCCGGGGCGCACAGAAGAGCGATCCACCACATCAACGTCAGCCTGGAATGATCGCCAACATGAGAGACGTACCGGGGTTGGACTCTGCACGTGCGCTGCTTGTCGGACTCGAAGTCACTTCGGTCGCGTTCGTGCGCGACTGGGTCGAACTACTGCTGGAGGACGAGGTGCGGGTCGCGGCGTTCACCGCGCCGCGCGGGGTATGGGACAACGAGCCCTGGCAGTATCCGACCGATCTTCGTCCAATGCTGAACTACATCAACCAGACCGTCGTCGACTTCCAAATGGACGAGACGTCAACGACGGAGCTGACGTTCGAGCACGAGAACACCTTCGTTGTGCCACTGGATGATCAAGCATGCAACGGACCCGAGGCGATCAACATCATTGGAGCGCCGACCGCTGACGGTCAGAGACCGATGTGGATCTGGTAGCCGACGGCCCTGGGCGAACACACGGTCATGCCGCCGACAGCGCCGTCTAACCACCGCGTGCAAGGCCGCTGGGCAGGGCGAACCTGAGTTCTGTCGGCCTGAAGAGCCGCGGGCGGATCAGGCCGCGCAGAGACAGAAGGGGTGCCCTGCCGGATCGAGGAAGACGCGGAAGGACGTGCCGGGCTGGTGCTCATGTTTGGTTGCGCCAAGCTCGAGCACCGCTGCCTCTGCGGTGTCGAGGTCGTCCACCATCACGTCGAGATGCATTTGCTGGGGCCGAACCTGCGCCGGCCATGATGGCGGCAGGTAGGGTCCACCTGCTGGAAGGAGATGCAGTCCCCGTACTCGGCGCGGACTTCAGCCCGGTCGGAAAAGATCTCGATCTTCCAATCCAGCATCGTCCCGTAGAACTTGGCGAGGGCGGCAGGATCCGGACAGTCGATGACGATGTTTGGGAAGCGTGCGATAGCCATGCCGACCAAGCTAGGAGAGATTGCGGACGATCTACGTCCGGATAACGCGGACGAGCGTGGAGAAGGTCGAGTATCTGACCGTCGGGCTGCGTAACCGACCGCTCACGCCGCATGGCGGCTCTTCGGCCAGCTGAGGCGCTCCGGAGCTGTCGTGGTCGCATCGGTTGGACGGACGCTTGATCTAGCGTTGCCGTGTGCCGCGCTGCCACCAATCTGTGGCGCGTCCTGCGACAGTCTGTCGGTCGACCGTCTCGGCGACGAATTCGAGCTGTGTCGCGCCGCCCGGGATCCAGCAGAACTTCCACAGCTCCTTCGCGGCGCGGTGGTATTGGTGTATCGCCTCGTCCATGCCGAAGGCGTCGAGGTCGCCGGCGCGGTAGCTGTCGAGCACGCTGCTGAGGTGTTCGATGAGTTCGTTCAGGCACGCCTCGTGGTACGAGGCGACGCGGTCACGCGCAGTGCGGCGTTCGGCCTTAGCGTCCATGACCGGCGACGTTAGCGCCGTCTGCGCACGCTGCGACATCCGCCCGTCCCACGACGCCCAGACACCCCTGCATTCGACCGGCCCTCCACGCCTACACAATCACCACGCCTAGCCTCCGACCCGCCATTCACCAGCACCATATTGCGGCACCATATTGCGGCACCATATTGCGGCACGTATGCTACCGATTTGGTAGCCTGATAAACATGTTCCAGCGCATCCGTTGGTTATTGTTGGTGGTTATTGGAAAATGCACGGCGGGGTGAAGGTATATCGCGGCGCGCCGCGTGCTGCCCGCAATTACGTCGAGGCCGACCGATCCCGCGCCGATGACTACTACCTCGCCGAGGGAACCGGTATCGCCCAGTGCCTCGTCGTCGATGCCGAGGGCCGGGTGGTCCAGGCGGGTGGGTTGGACGGCGACCGCTACGAGGCGTGGGTCGCCGGCCTGGACCCGGCCACGGGCGAGCCGCGCGGCCGGCTGCGCACCGATAGTGCGGCAGTTCGGTTCGTCGAGGTGGTGGTGAACGGCCCAAAGTCCTGGTCTCTGGCGGCCGAGCTGCACCCGGACATCGCGCAGGCGTATGAGGCGGCGCAGGCCTCCGCGGCGCGGCAGGTCACTGGCTGGCTCGGTCAGCACGCCACCACCCGGGTCGGTCCGCGCGGGGCCCAGGTCGCCGTCCCGGTGCAGCGGCTCGAGCTGGCGGTGATCCGGCACTACACCTCCCGCGCCGGGGATCCACACCGGCATCTGCATCTACAGATCAACGCCCGCGCCTTCGCGGCCGGCAAGTGGCGCGGGCTGGACACCGTGGCGATCCGCGATTCGATCGCGGCGATCAACGGTATCGGGCACGCCGCGGTAATGTGCGACCCGCGTTTCCGGGACGCGTTGGCAATGCACGGTTATTCGTTGAATTCGTCGGGGGAGATCGAACAGTTAGCCGACTATGTTGGACCGTTCTCGCAAAGGGCGGCGCAAATCGGCGCGAATATCACCCGGTTCGAAACCGAATGGCGCACGGCGCATCCAGGCCAGGAACCGGGCCTGGCGCGATGGCGCGCCTGGGACGCGCGAGCGTGGGCGGTCCAGCGCCCGGACAAGATCACCCCGGCGCCGGGGGAACAACTGCACGACCGGTGGCTGGCCGAACTCGCCCGCCTGGGCTACTGCGACCCGAGTCGGGCGGTGCAGCTTGCGCTGCCGCTGCCCGCTCACCTGGATCGGGACCGCGCCGCCGACGTGGTGCTCACCCGGCTCGGCGCCGGCCGCTCAGCGTGGAACCCCGCCGACGTGCGCGGCGAGGCCGAACAGTTGCTGGCCCGCGCGGGCTTGGTCGCCGACCCCGCCGCGCGCGGTGAGCTGGCCGAGGACCTCACCGCCCGCGCCCTGGCCCGCTGCGTGCCCCTGACCGGCGCCGGCGTTCCGGCGCACACCCGCGCGCTGACCTCCCGTCGTGTGCTCGACGTGGAGGCAGACCTGATGGCTCGCCTGGCCGCGCGCGGCGCCGAACCCGTCGACCCAGCGGATCTGCTCGCGCCGCTACTCGCAGCCGACGATCTCGACGAAGGCCAGTGCACCGCGGTCGCCGCGCTCACCAGCGGCGCACCCCTGGTCGTGGTCGAGGGCGCCGCCGGGGTCGGGAAGACTGCGATGCTCGCCGCCGCCCGAGCCGAACTCGACGCGGTCGGCGAACGGCTCCTGGTCGTGACGCCGACGCTGAAGGCGGCGCAGGCTGCATCGCGGCAGGTCGGTGCGCGGGCCGGGTCGGTGGCGTGGCTGGTCTACCAGCACGGCTGGCGCTGGGACGAGCACGGCAGCTGGACCCGCCTCACCATCGGCGAGATCGACCCGCGCGGCGGCAAGATCTACCCCGGCCCGCGCGAGGATGCTCTCCTGTCGGCGGGCGACATGCTGGTGGTCGACGAGGCGGGCATGCTCGACCAAGACACCGGGCTGGCCCTGCTCACCGTTGCCGACGACCACGGCGTCCGCGTCGCCCTGATCGGGGACCGCTACCAGCTGCCGGCGATCGGACGCGGCGGCGTGCTCGAGCACGCGCACCGTTTCGCCGACCCCACCGCGCTCGTACACCTGGATCGGGTGCACCGCTTCACCCGCACCCCCCTCACCCCCGACGGCGCCACGGTCACGGTGCCGGACCTCGACTACGCCGCCCTGTCGCTGCAGATGCGCGCCGGCGACGACCCGGGCGCGGTGTTCGACCAACTGAGCCAGCGCGGACAGGTGACGTTGCACGCGAGCGAGGCCGAGCGGCACGCCACGCTGGCCGAGCTGGTCACCGCCGAGCACTTAGCCGGAGGCGATGTCGCCGTCGTGGTCGACACCCGCGAGCAGGCGGCCGCCCTGAACGCCGCGATCCGCGACCGGATGGTCGCCGCCGGGCTGGTCGACGACACGAAGACCGCGACCGGCCGCGACGGGCAGCGCGTCAGCGTGGGTGACACGGTCGCCACCCGCCGCAACGACCACGCCCTTGGTGTCGCCAACCGCGACCTCTGGA
>JAOPWD010000249.1 GCA_025965875.1 Pseudonocardiales bacterium | reverse complement strand
CCGCCGGTAGAAACGCCGCTGCCGAAGCCACCGGCGGCGAGAATCGGGTTGTACAGCGCCTGAATCAGGTTGGGGATCAGTTCGTCGGCGATCGCGACGGCGGCCGCGTCCGCGTACTGCGTGGCGGTGGCTGACGCCTTGACCCGGTGCGCGCCCGAACTCGTCCACGACGCGAGCTTGGCCAGCATCGCGGCGACGCCGGTCGGTTCACTGCGACCGGAGAGGTACTGCAGCAGCAGCGGCAGCACGGTGACGCCGTCGAGATCCTGGCTGGCCGCGGTCTCCATCGCTTGCACCACATTGGCCCGGGTGAGGCGGTTGGCGTGAGCCGCGAACTGCACCTTGAGCTGGTTGACGAGCATCATCGAGCGGAACACTTGGCCGTAGCCGTACTGGTCGTCGGCGGCAGCGAATCCGGGCGCGGGTTTGTTGTTCCAGCTCACGAAGAAACCCTGCGCGGGGTTGACCTGCTGCACGTGCTTGCTGGCCGGCAGGTAGCCCTGCCATTCCGAGCCGCCCGTCCCCCACGTCGGCAGAGTCGGATCGACGTTCGACGGCCGCACCGGGTCCTGGCCGCTGACGAAATAGCCGGTGTCCTTGTCGTCGACGTAGAACCAGTTGAACGTGTACTGGATCTTGGCCGCGCTCTGCATCCACGACGCGACGTCGTGCGTCATCGCTGGTTGGCCGAAGCCGAGGAAGCCGACGATCGAGTCGACGTCGTGGTTGTAGGTCGAGCGCTGGTTCACCACCGCGACCGGCTTGCCGCCACCGGCGGTCGTCCAGCCCTGCACGATGCCGTGGTTGGTGAGGTAGATGTCGTGCTTGAGCAGGGCCGGTGCACCGAGACCGCCGGGTTTGGGCAGAGCGAGTTCGTCGAAGGATTCCTGCACCATCGGCAGGCACTGCCCGTTGAACAGGTACGACGTCCCGTGTGGGTCAGGGGCCCCGCCGTTCGGGTTGCAGATCACTTCCAGGCGCTGGTCGATGATGTCGCTGCCGGCCGAGGTCGCGGACCAGGCGAAGTCCTGGCCGCGGCCGAGCTCGATGATGCCCGTGCCTGGGAAGGACGCGCCCGCTGCGTCGTAACCGGGCGAGTGCAGGTCGAGTTGGGACAGGATCTGCGGCGCGAAGTAGGACACCTGGGGTCCGAACACAGCGACCGGGTGGCCGTCCAAGCTGGCGTCGGCGTTGACGACGAGCGCGTTGCTCATGTGCTGGGGCATCGAGCCCAGCGCGGCGATGATCGACAGCGCCTGCAGGTTCGGGTGCGTCAGGTCGCAGTTCGGGTCGGTGGCGACCGGGCCGCCGGTCAGCGGCTGGGTCGGGTCGTCGGGTATCGCGGTCGTCGACGGGTTGATGCTGCCGGGAATCTCGTACGGGAATGTCTTGTCGATGACCGTGGTCGGTGCGAGCGGGTCGTTGGAGTTCTTGAACTGCTTGTACGCGCCCGCGCCGGCGGTGTTGCCAAGCGTGCGCTGCAGGTATTTCAGCAGGGCGGAGTTGGCGATCTCGTTGCCGCCGCCGCGGCCGAAGATCCCGCCGATCAGCCCGGCGATCGCGACGACGTCGGACACCGTCCATTGTTGCGGCACCACCTCGGGGATGGCGGCCACGTAGTCGGCCGGGAGCAGGAGCGGGTTCGTCAGCGTCGCGTTTATGTAGGCATTCACGCCGGCGACGTAGTTGTAGATCATCGATTTCGCGAGGGTGCCCTGGGCGCCGTACTGCGCGGGCAGCGCATCGACCTGCGCCTGTGCTTGGCCAGGCGTATAGGCGGCCAGCAGCAGCTGGTCGTGGTCCATCTGCTCGAACTCGCACGAGCCGCCGAGGAACGACGCCAGCCGGCCCTCGCCGTAGTGGCGCAGCACGTCCATGAGGAACAGCCGGTCCTCGGCCTGCGCGTACCCCGCGCCGAAGGCCATGGCCTGGTCGGTGTCGCCGTAGACGTGCGGGACGTCGAGCTGGTCGCGGAGGATCTGCACGCCCGGACCCGGCAGTTCGGTGCGCACGACGCCTGCCGGCGGGACGCCGAAGGACTCGTCGTTGAAGTACTGGCCGAGCGTGCTGTCGGTGACGGACGACGAGCCGTAGAGCAGGTTCTGGTACTTGCCGAGCTGGTCCTGGCTGTTCTTCGGGCGCTGACCGAGCAGCTCGAAGTTCACCAGGTCGACGGCGTTGACCAGCCCGTTCTCCCCCGGCGGCAGGATGCTCATCGCCCGGCCGTCCGCATAGTCGTTCGCGCGGTAGGCCGTCGACACGCCCGGTGCCGCCCCCGCCGGGCCGGAGTGCCAGGCCGGAGTCAGCGTCGCGACGACGGAAACCGCTGCGGCCACTGCGACACTGCGACGAAGCACTCGCCGAGACGATCGGTTCAAGGCACGCTCCCGGTTGTACGAATTGTCCCGAACACCATGTCGCGTTTACGGCGGTCCCGCCAATCGAAAGCGACGGCCGACGGCCATCTACGGCAAGATCGGCGGCGTGACCGAGTCCAAGGGCGGTGCCCACGCCCGTCGCCGGCGACGGGGATCCTCGCGCCAGGGCCCGCCTCCGCACCCGGCCCCGGTCGAAGCACCGGTCGCGGCCCAGCCCCC
>JAOPWD010000230.1 GCA_025965875.1 Pseudonocardiales bacterium | reverse complement strand
CAGCCAGACGGCTCGCTGCGTTCACCGAAGGCGGGTGGCCAGCCGGCGTCGGCCAGGGCGCTGGCCACGGCGCGCTGCAGCGTCTCCAGTGGCGGCGATGCGGCCGGACCCAGCCATAGCACCCCGGCTCGGCCGAAGCTGCCGACGTCCGCCAGCACGAGGTCGATGGGCTCGTGGGCAGCGGCCACGTCAGCCGCCACCACCACCAGCCGGTCCAGCTCCACACCCTGCACGACGCGGGCCGCCGCCAGGCTGAAGTGGGGCCGATGTCGCGGCTGGGGCGCCAGCCCGACGCCGGCATTGCGTACAAGTTCACGCACCGCCAGCACACGCGCGTCCGTGGGGGCGTCGAACGCGGCGCAGACGACGGCCGTCACCGTCCGCGAGTGGTCACTTACGCGTCGACTGGTCATCTACACGTGACCACTCGAGACGTAGATGACCCCTCGCGGTAGGAGGGGTGACCAACGACGCGATGAGCTCCCCCGCAAGCGGGGGGACCCCCAGCGCGATTGAGCCGCCGCGACGCGGTCGCGCCGAAGGCGCGAATGGCGCGAGGAGCCCCCGAGCTTGCGAGGGGGTGAGCGAACGACACCGGCGGAATGAGTTCAGACCTCGAGGACGATCTTGCCGACCAGGTCACCGGCAGCCATCGCGGTCAGGCCCTCGGCGGCGGACTCGAGCGGGAGCACGCGATCGATGTGCGGGCGCAGACCGGTCGCCCGCAGGAACGAGATGAGATCGGTGAGCTCGGCCTTCGTGCCCATCGTCGAGCCGACGACCTGCAGCTGCAGGAAGAAGATGCGGGCCAGGTCGGCGGGCGGGTTGGGCCCGGACGTGGCTCCGGAAATCACGATTCGTCCACCGGGCTTGAGCGACTTGGCCGAATGCGCCCAGGTGGCCTCGCCGATGGTCTCGATCACGGCGTCGACCCGCTCGGGCAGCCGCGCGCCGGAGGCGAATGCCTCGTGGGCGCCGAGCTCGAGCGCCTTGGCCTGCTTGGCCTCCGTCCGGGCGGTGGCATAGACCCGCAGCCCGGCAGCGCGCGCCATCGAGATGGCCGCCGAGGCCACGCCGCCCGTCGAACCCTGAACGAGCACGGTCTGGCCGGGGCGCAGTTCGGAGTTCACGAACAACATCCGGTAGGCGGTCAGCCAGGCCGTCGACAGGCAGGCGGACTCGGCGAAGGACAGTTCCGCGGGCTTCGCGACGACGTTGTGCTCCGGCACGATCACGTACTCGGCCAGCGAACCCTGGTGCTTCTCGGACAGCAGCGAGCGGCCGGGGTCGAGCGTCTCGTCGCCGCGCCAGCCCGGGGCGTTGATCACGGCGTGGACGACGACTTCGGCGCCGGTCGACTCGTCGATCCCGGCGGCGTCACAGCCGAGGATCATGGGCAGTTGGTCTTCCTTGATGCCGACGCCACGCAGCGTCCACAGGTCGTGGTGGTTCAGGCTCGCGGCCTTGACGGCGATGCGGGTCCAGCCGTCAGGCGCGGCCGGTTCGGGGCGATCGCCGACCACCAGTCCGGTCAACGGGTCGTCGGGGTCGATGGTCTTGGCGTAGACAGCGCGCATGCCGCCGACCCTACCCAGGCCCGTTGACCCCACCAGCGTCGCTGCGGGGACCCTTCACCAACGCCGGCGCGGTCAAAGCGGGGTGTCAGCGGGTGAGTTCGGCGGGCACAGCGGCCAGGGCGGCCTGGATCGCCGCCACGAGATCGCGGGCCGAGGCCGCGGTCAGCTCGACGGCCACCCGCGCGGACGGGCCGCGGGACGGGTCGGTGAGGTCGATGTTGAGCGTGTGCCCGGCCATCGCGTGCACCGGGTGGTCGAAGTAGACGGTGGCGTCGGTGACGTGGAACCAACTGCCGTTCGGCCCCTTGGCGCTGCCGTCGATCGCCGCCCGCTCGGTCGTGTACGTGCACATGGTCAGCTCCCCAATTTCGCGGCGTAGAAGGCGGCAATTTCTTCCCAGCCCGCGTTCGCGGCCGCCACCCGGTAGGACGGTCGATCGGATGCGAAGAACCCGTGTCCGGCGTCCTCGTAGCTGTGGAACTCGAACTCCTTGCCGTTCGCGGTCAGGATCTCGGCCAGTTCCGCGACCTGTTCCGGCGACGGGTAGGAGTCCTCGACCCCGAACAGCCCGAGCAGTGGGGCGCGCAAGGACGGCAGCTGGTCGACGAGGTTGGACCGCATCGGGGAACCCTCAGGCGGCGTCCCGGTCACGAACGCCCCGTAGCAATCGACGGCGGCGTCGAGGTCGAGGTGGCACGCGGCCAGCACCGATTGCCGACCGCCCGAGCAGTAGCCAATGACCCCGACCTTGCCGTTGGAGGTGGGCAGCGTGCGCAGGTACGCCGCCGCACCGCCGACGTCGCCGACGAGCCGCTCGTCCGGGACGCCGCCATTCGCCCGAGCTGCCGCCGCGGCGTCGTCCGGGGCGGCACCGGGAGCTTCGCGCCAGTACAGGTTGGGACAGATGGCGTCGTAGCCCAGTTCCGCGAAGCGCCGGGTTATCTCCTTCGTGGCGCGGTCGTAGCCGGGCATGTGATGGATGACGACGACCCCGCCGCGGGGCCTATCGCCGTCGGGCTGGGCGAGATAGGCCTCGATCTCGTCCTCGCCGTGGCCGGTGATCATGACGGTGCGTGCAGTAAGGGAATCGCTCATCCTCCGATCGAATCATGCCCGCCTGAGCGGTGCTCCTAGAGTCTCTGGCTGTGCCCCGCGTCCGCCGCCCGCTGCTCGCGCTGATTGCCCTCGTCCTCGCGCTGGCGGTCGGTTATGCCATCAAGGCGGCCCAGTCGGATGATTCGTCGCCGAAGCACTCGACCACGTCCACGGTTGCGCCGTCGGCGCGAGCGCCGCTGTCATCGCTGCCGACGCAGGTGTCCCAGACGCTGGCACTCATCGAGCGCGACGGGCCATTTCCGTACCCGCGCAACGACGGCGCGGTCTTTCACAACAACGAGCACGTGCTGCCGAGCGAGCCCGACGGCTACTACCGCGAGTACACCGTCCCGACGCCGGGCTCGGCCGACCGCGGCGCCCGCCGGATCATTGTCGGCAAGAACGGCGAGTTGTTCTACACCGCTAACCACTACGCCTCGTTCGTGCGAGTGGAACCCACGCGATGAACGCGAAGGCGGACGCGGTACGGAGCATCTACTCCCAGGTTGACGCCCCCGAGTGGGCCGCACCGAACCTCGACGGGTTGGCCGACGTCCTGCGCGATCTCTCCTGGCTGCCCGAGCACCCGGTGCTGATCACCCTGCCCGACCTGAGCCGGTTGCGTGACAACGAGCGCGACGCGCTGCTGCACGTCCTGGCCGAGGCAGTGACCGACTCCATTGCCTCGCCCCGGCCCGTCCGCATCCACGGCCATGACTGAACGGATCCACCGGCGCGGCGGTCTGGTCCACCATCGCGACTTCCGCCTGCTCTGGGCTGGGCAATCCGTTAGCGACATCGGCACTGCGGTCAGCACGGTCGTGCTGCCACTGATCGCGGTCGTGTACCTGCACGCGAGCGCGTTCCAGGTCGGCGCCCTCGCCGCAGCCGAGTGGGTGCCGTGGTTGCTCATCGGGCTGCCCGCCGGCGTGTGGGTCGACCGCTCGCGGTGCCGGCCGCTCATGATCGGCTGCGATGTGCTGCGGGCCGCGCTCATCGCCAGCGTCCCGGTGGCGGCCGCGTTCGACAGGCTCGGCATGGCCCAGTTGTTCGTCGTCGCGGCGCTCACCGGGTTGGCGACCGTGGTCTTCCAGGTGGCCTACCTGTCCTACGTGCCCGCGCTGCTCGACCGGGACGATCTCGCGGAGGGCAACGCGAAACTACAGGGCAGTGGCGCCGTGGCCCAGGTCGTAGGCCCGGGCGTGGGGGGCCTGCTGGTGCAGGCGTTCCGGGCACCGTTCGCCCTCGTCGTGGACGCCGCCAGCTACCTCGTATCGGCGGTGGCTATCCTCGCGATCCGGGTGCGTGAACCGAAGCGGGAACCCGTCGCGCACCGCAGCCTGCGCCGCGAGATCGCCGAAGGGTTGCGCTACGTCGCCGCCGACCCGTTCCTGCGGGTGCTGACCATCGCGCCGGCGGTCGCCAACTTCTTCTTCATCGGCTTCGAGGCGATCAATGTCGTGTTCCTGGTACGAGTCGTGCACCTGGCCCCGGCGACGGTCGGACTGCTGGTGGGCGTGGTCAGTCTGGGTTCGGTCGTCGGCGCAGCCATCGCGCGCTCGGTCGGACGCTGGATCGGCACGGCGCGCGCCGTGTGGCTCGCCACGCTGGTCACGGCGCCGTTCGGCCTGCTGATCCCGCTGACCACGGGCGGCGCCGGGTTGGCGTTCTACGTTGTCGGCAACGTCGTGCTGCTCATCGGGGTGCTGGTCTACAACGTGACGGTGAGCAGCTTCCGGCAGGCCTACTGCCCGCCGGAGATCCTGGGCCGGGTCATCGCGACGATGCGCTTCGTGTTGTTCGGGACGATGCCGCTCGGTGCGCTCCTCGGCGGCACCCTGGGCAGCCTGCTCGGACCGAGGGATGCGGTGTGGGTGCTGCTCGCGGGAAACGTCCTGCCGGGCCTGATCCTGGCCGCGTCCCGGCTGCGTCGCCTGCGCGACCTGCCCGACCGGCCAGCCGGGTTGCGGGCCGGCGCGGCGGCGATGCCGCACACTTGACCGCGTGCCCGCTCTGCCCCATGGTGATCCGGCGCCGCCCAACGGGCGGCTGCCTCGCGCCAACCTCGACGCCGCCCACGGCCGGCCGTTCGGTTTCTACGTACACGTCCCGTTCTGCCAGACGCGGTGCGGCTACTGCGACTTCAACACCTATACCGCCGCCGAACTCGGCTCGGGTGTCAGCCGCGGCTCCTACGCCGACACGGTGCTCCAGGAGATCAGGCTGGCCAGCGAGGTCCTCGGCGACGGCGACGCCATCGGCGACCGGATCCCGCCGGTCTCGACGATCTTCTTCGGTGGCGGCACTCCCACGTTGCTGCCCGCCGAGCACCTTGGCCTGATCATCCGCGAGATCCGCGAGCAGTTCGGGCTGGCCGCTGACGTCGAGATCACGACCGAGGCGAACCCCGAAACCGTCACGCCCGCGTACTTCACGAGGCTGCGCGAGGCCGGCTTCACCCGCGTGTCGATCGGCATGCAGTCCGCCGTGCCGCACGTGCTCGAGGTGCTCGACCGGCAACACAGCCCGGGGCGGCCCGAGACCGCGGTGGCCGAAGCTCGCGCGGCCGGCTTCGAGCACGTCAACCTCGACCTGATCTACGGCGCACCGTACGAGACCGACGCCGACTGGCAGACCTCCCTTGACGCCGCGATCGCCGCGCAGCCCGACCACGTCAGCGCCTACGCGTTGATCGTCGAGGAGGGCACCGCGTTGGCGCGCCAGGTCGCGCAGGGTGTCCTGCCTGCCCCGGACGACGACGTGTCGGCCGATCGGTACGTGATGGCCGACGAAACGCTGCAGGCGGCAGGCTTCAGCTGGTACGAGGTGTCGAACTGGGCCACATCTGCGGCTGCCCGCTGCCGGCACAACGAGCTGTACTGGAGCGACGCGTCCTGGTGGGGGGCGGGGCCTGGTGCGCACAGTCACATCGGCGGAGTGCGGTGGTGGAACGTGAAACACCCGGTGCGCTACACAGCGATGCTCGAGTCGGCCCGCAGTCCGGCCGCGGCACGGGAGACGCTCGACGAGCAGGCGCGCTTCACCGAGCGCATCATGCTCGGCGTTCGGATGCGCGCGGGGTTGTCGGTAGCCGAGCTGCCGCCGGCGTCGCAGCGGCTGGTCCCGCAGCTGGCCACGTGGGGGCTGATCGAGCACGCAGACACCGCACCGGACAGGGTGGTGCTGACTCAGCGCGGCCGGCTGATGGCCGACGCGGTCGTGCGGGAGTTACTGGCCTGACGAGCCGGGGCGCAGCGCGTCCAGGTCGAGTACCCGCATGTGCATC
>JAOPWD010000218.1 GCA_025965875.1 Pseudonocardiales bacterium | reverse complement strand
CGCAGCGCGGCGGTGCCGTACCCCTGGCCGCGTGCCTCGGGCAGCAGAGCAATGCCGACCTCGGCGTGTCGGGCCAGCGCGTCCTGGTGGAAGAGGGTGCACCGGCCTACCGCAGCGCCATCCACGGTGACCGCGAACTCCACGATGCCGTCGTCCCCGCGCTCAGCGCGGGCCCGCCGAAAGGCCAACAGCGTCAACGGCGCTGGTGCCGTCGGCGAGCGCTGCTCCCAGGTGTCGAGTTCGGCCGCGATGCGGTACAGCACGGCCTCGTCGTCGTCGGTGTGGGGGCGAAGTTCGATCGTGCCGGCCGTGAGCATGTAGCCGAGAGTAGGTCCTGCATCCGTGGCGGTCAGCCCGATATCGCGCGCACGTATCCTCGAAGCGCCATGACACGCACCTATGACATCCGCACCTACGGGTGCCAGATGAACGTCCACGACTCCGAACGCCTGGCCGGGCTGCTGGAGGAGTCGGGCTACGTGCCCGGGGCGGGCAATGACGTCGACCTGGTCGTCTTCAACACGTGCGCGGTGCGCGAGAACGCCGACAACCGCCTTTAC
Source organism: Pseudonocardiales bacterium (assembly GCA_025965875.1). Taxonomy (GTDB): domain Bacteria; phylum Actinomycetota; class Actinomycetes; order Mycobacteriales; family Jatrophihabitantaceae; genus QHCC01. The sequence continues at coordinate 10,006 of JAOPWD010000218.1, read as the reverse complement.
GGCAACCTGGGCCAGCTGTTCCCGGCCAAGCAAGCTCGCCCCGGCATGCAGATCGCCGTCGGCGGCTGCCTGGCCCAGAAGGACCGTGGCCGGATCGTCGAGAAGGCGCCGTGGGTCGATGTGGTGTTCGGTACCCACAACCTCGCCGCTCTGCCCGTCCTGCTCGAGCGAGCGCGGCACAACAACGAGGCCCAGGTCGAGATCGTCGAGGCGCTGCAGAACTTCCCGTCCGACTTACCCAGCCGACGCGAGTCGGCCTACCGCGCCTGGGTGTCGATCTCGGTGGGCTGCGACAACACGTGCACGTTCTGCATCGTCCCGAGCCTGCGCGGCACCGAGACCGACCGTCGCCCGGGCGACGTGCTGGCCGAGATCCGGGCGCTGGTCGACTCGGGGGTCATCGAGGTGACACTGCTCGGCCAGAACGTGAACTCCTACGGCCGTTCGTTCGGCGACACCCTGGCATTCAGCAAGCTGCTGCGTGCCTGTGGTGCGATCGACGGGCTGGAGCGGGTGCGATTCACCAGCCCGCATCCCCGCGACTTCACCGACGACGTCATCGCCGCCATGGCCGAGACCGCGAACGTCTGCCCGCAACTGCACATGCCGATGCAGTCCGGCTCGGACGCAATCCTCAAGGCGATGCGGCGCAGCTACCGGCAGGAGCGCTACCTCGCCATCATCGACAAGGTGCGGGCGGCGATCCCGCACGCAGCGATCACCACCGACATCATCGTCGGGTTCCCGGGCGAGTCCGAGGCCGACTTCGGGCAGACCCTCGACGCCGTCCGTGCCGCCCGCTTCGCCAGCGCGTTCACCTTCCAGTACTCCAAGCGCCCCGGCACCCCGGCGGCCACGATGGATGCGCAGGTGCCCAAGGCGGTCGTGCAGGAGCGGTACGAGCGGCTCATCGAACTGCAGGAGCACATCTCCTGGGACGCCGCCAAGGCGCTCGTAGGCCGGGATGTGGAGGTACTCGTCAGTGCCGGCGAGGGCCGCAAGGATGGGGCTACCGGCCGCGTGTCCGGCCGGGCCCGCGACGGACGGCTCGTGCATGTGGCCACGGGGGGCGCCGCCGTCAACCCCGGCGACACCGTCACCTCGACGGTCACCTACGCCGCGCCGCACCACCTCGTCGCCGACGCGGGCATCACCGGCCACCGCCGTTGGATCGACCCGGAGCAGCCCGCCGCGCAGCCCAAGCCGCTACTGACGATCGGCCCGCCACCCACCCGACCCAGCGGGGCCTAGTCGGGGATCAGCGAACGGCGTTGCGCTACCTCGGCCTCCGCCTTGGCGATGCGGGCCTCGTCGCCGGACTTGCGCGCCCGCTCCAGCTTGGCCTCGGCCTCGACCAGCCGCTCGCGCAGCGCGGTCAGGAACGGGTTGGACTCGACGCTGGCCTGCCGCCACTGGGCGTCGACCGCGTCGCGCACCCGCTGCTCGGCGGCGCGCATGGCGTCGTCAAGGCGACGGATCGCGTCGCGCGGCACATGCCCGACCTCGTCGAAGCGGGCCTGGAGCTGTCGCAAGGTCGCCTGTGCCGCGCTCGGGTCGGCGACATCGAGCTTCTCGGCCTCGGCGATGATCGCTTCCTTCGTGCGCTGGTTGTCGACCTGCTCGGTGTCACGCTCGGTGAAGACCTCCGAGCGGCGAGCGAAGAACGCGTCCTGCGCAGCCCGGAACCGTGTCCACAAGGCATCCTCGACGTCGCGCGCAGCTCGCCCGGTGGCCTTCCACTCGACCATCAACTCGCGCATGGCCGACGCGGTCTCTTTCCAGTCCGACGACCCGGACAGCGCCTCGGCGCGCTCGATCAGCTTCTCCTTGGCCGCCTTCGCCGTGCCGCGCTCGGCATCGAGTGCGGCGAAGTGCTGCCCGCGCCGCCGGCCGAACGCGTCACGCGCCGCGGCGAACCGCTTCCACAGCGCGTCGTCGGTCTTGCGGTCGACGCCCTTGATCAGCTTCCACTCGTCGACGATCGTGCGCAGCCGGTCACCCGAGCTCTTCCAGGACGTGGCCGTGCTCGCGATCTCCTCGGCCTCGGCGGCGAGTGTCTCCTTCGCCGCAATGGCCTCGGCGCGTGCCTTCTCGCGCGCGGCCGCGTTGGCGCCCGCCTTCTCCTCGACCGCGGCGAGCAGTGCGGCCAGCCGGGTCTCGAGCGCAGCCAGGTCACCGATCGCCGCGACGGTCGGCAGCTGCTCCTGCAGGGCGACGGCATGCGTGCGCGTGGAGGCCGGATCGCCTGCACCGGACTCCAGGCGCTTCTCGAGCAGGGTCACCTCGGTGGCCAGGTCGTCGTAGCGACGCGCGTAGAACGCCAGGCCCGCCTCGGCGTCTCCGGCTTGCCACGATCCGATCTCGCGCTCGCCCTCAGCCGTCTTGACGAAGACGGTGCCCGCCTCGTCGATGCGTCCCCACTCCGAGCCCATGACTGAGCATTAGACACGATTGGCCTCCGTCGTGTTGCCTCCGCAGCGCCGATTAGCCTTCTGCAGGTGATCTCGGCCGCCGCGTTCTGCCCGCAGCCGCCCCTGCTCGTGCCCGCGTTGGCGGCCGGCGCGGCCGGTGAGCTCGCCGGGTTGCGGGCTGCGTGCGCCGCTGCCATCGGTCAGCTCTCGGCTCCGGGACGGCGCCTCGTCCTGCTCGGCACGGGGGAATCGTCGAGATCACACTCGCCGCTCGCGCGCGGATCGCTGGCGGGCTTCGGCCTGCCGCTCGAGGTCGCGTTGGGTGCTCCGACCTGCGGCGGGGCGCTGGAGCTGCCCCTGTCGCTCACGGTCGGAGCCTGGCTCGTTCGGGATACCCTCGGTCCGCGCTCGGGCGCAATCGGGTTCTCCGTCGGACCGCACGGATTGGCCGGGCCGGCCGCGGCCGAGCTGCTGGCGCTGGCCGATAGCGAGGATCTTGCCCTGCTGGTCATGGGCGACGGCAGCGCCCGGCGCGGTCCCACCGCGCCGGGCTACCTCGATCCACGCGCCGTGCCGTTCGACGACTCGGTCATCGCCGCGCTGCGGGCGGGCGACGCCGCGGCGCTGGCAGCGCTCGATCCGGTGCTCGGCCAGGCCGTGCTGGCGGCCGGGGTACCTGCCTGGCGGGCGGCGGGGGAGCTCCTCGGCGGCGGGACCTACGACACCGAGATCCGCTACGCCGATGACCCCTTCGGCGTCAGCTACGTCGTGGCCAGCTGGACGACCCGTGGCTGAGCGGCCGGTCATCGCGGTGGTCGGCCCGACCGCCACGGGCAAGTCCGATCTCGCAGTCGCGCTCGCCGCGCAGCTCGGCGGCGAGGTCGTCAACGCCGACTCGATGCAGCTCTACGTCGGGATGGACATCGGCACGGCCAAGCTGGCGCCGGAGAACCGCGGCGGTATCGCGCACCACCTGCTCGACGTCTGGCCGATCACGAAGTCAGCCGCTGTAGCCGAGTACCAGGCACTGGCCAGGGCCACCATCGCCGAGATTCACGACCGCGGCCACCTGCCCGTCCTCGTCGGGGGCTCGGGCCTGTACCTGCGCGGCGCCCTGGACCACCTTGAGTTTCCCGGCGAGTCGCCCGAGATTCGGGGCCGGCTGTACGGCGAGCTGACCGCCGGTGGACCCGGCCGCCTGCACACCCGGCTGGCCGCGCTCGACCCGGCGGCAGCCGCGGCCATCCTGCCGACGAACGGACGCCGGATCGTGCGGGCGCTCGAGGTCATCGAACTCACCGGACGGCCCTTCACCGCGACCATGCCGGGCTTCGATTCGATCTATGACTGCACCCAGGTCGGCCTGGACCGTGACGACGTCGACGAGCGGGTGGCGCAGCGGGTACACGCGATGATGGCCGCCGGACTGCTGGACGAGGTCCGCGGGCTGCTGCCGGCCGGGCTGCGGGACAGCCCGACCGCCGGCAAGGCGCTGGGCTACGCCCAGCTGCTCGACTGCCTCACCGATGCCGGCGGGATCCGGCACGACCCGGCCAACGCGGTCGAGGCGACGATCCGCGCCACCCGCCGGTTCGTGCGCCGCCAACGATCCTGGTTCCGGCGCGACCCCCGCGTGCGCTGGCTCGACGCCGCCGCGCCGGACCTCGTCGAGGCCGCCCGCCGGGCCCTGCCGCCTACGCTCTAGGCATGCGGGTACTGAAGGGGCACGGCACCGGGAACGACTTCGTCGTCGTGCCCGACCTCGATGGCACCCTCGACCTCGGTCCGGCGCTGGTCCGGGCCCTGTGTGACCGGCATGCCGGCATCGGCGCCGACGGCGTGCTGCGGATCGTCCGGTCCGAGAACGAGCCCGAAGCGAGGGCGATGGCGCCCGACGCGACCTATTTCATGGACTACCGCAACGCCGACGGATCGATCGCCGAAATGTGCGGCAACGGAATCCGAGTCGTTTTGCGGTATCTCGTTACCGCCGGCCTCGTTGAACATAATGCGGCGGTGGCGACACGCGGCGGAATCATGTGTGTGTGGACCAGCGGGGACGGCAACGTCGCTGTGAAGATTGGCCCACCCCGGGTTCTTGCCGACCGGCCGGTCGTCACCGCCGCCTTATCCTCCTTTGCCTCGGCTACGCCGGTTGAGCTGCCGAATCCGCACGTCGTCGTCCAACTGGCAGAGCTGGCCGACCTCGCCGCACTGGACCTGAGCCGCCCGCCGTTGGTCGAGCCGGCCCGTCCGGACGGCCAGAACGTCGAATTCGTGGTGCGCACCGGGCCGCGGCACCTGGTCATGCGGGTGCATGAGCGTGGCGTGGGCGAGACGCAGTCCTGCGGCACCGGGATCTGTGCCGCGGTCGCGGCGGTCGCCACCGCTGACGGGTCCGGCGCCGACGACGCCGTCTGGCGGGTCGACGTGCCAGGCGGCAGCTGCCAGGTCAGCTGGCGCTCTGACGGTGACATGGTGCTCGCCGGACCCGCGGTAATCGTGGCCGAGATCGAGCTCGATGACGCGTGGCTGGCCGCCACGGCGGTCGCGCCGAGCGCCGGAACCACCGCCGCGCGGTAAAGAGGTGGGTTCGGCGTGTCACGATGGACATGATGACTGACTTCGACGAGCGCGAGCACGACCCCGCCGGCTCCGCCGGTGACTACGACCTGGCCGAGCGGCAGGCGCTGCGGCGGGTCGCCGGTCTGTCGACCGAACTCGCCGACGTCACTGAGGTCGAATACCGCCAACTGCGCCTCGAACGGGTCGTGCTCGTCGGGGTCTGGACGACCGGCACGTTGATCGAGGCCGAGAATTCCCTGGCCGAGCTGGCCCGGCTGGCCGAGACCGCTGGCTCGCTGGTGCTCGACGGGCTGATCCAGCGGCGCGACCGCCCCGACCCGGCGACCTACATCGGCTCCGGCAAGGCCAAGGAGCTGCGCGACGTGGTCATCGCCGAGGGCGCCGACACGGTGATCTGCGACGGAGAGCTCACTCCGGGTCAGCTGCGTCAGCTCGAGGAGGTCGTGAAGGTCAAGGTCGTCGACCGCACGGCGCTCATCCTCGATATCTTCGCCCAGCACGCAAGCTCGAAGGAGGGCAAGGCCCAGGTCGAGCTGGCCCAACTGCAGTACCTGATGCCCCGGCTGCGCGGCTGGGGCGAGTCGCTGTCCCGGCAGGTCGGCGGCCGGGCCGCCGGCGGCGTCGGTATCGGCGGCCGCGGTCCCGGCGAGACCAAGATCGAGATCGACCGGCGGCGCATCAACTCCCGCATGGCACGGCTGCGCCGCGAAATCGCCGACATGAAGACCTCGCGTGACGTGAAGCGGGCCCGGCGCATCGAGCGGCACGTGCCCAGCGTCGTTCTTGCCGGCTACACGAACGCAGGCAAGTCCTCGCTGCTCAACCGGCTCACCGATGCCGGGGTCCTCGTCGAGAACGCGCTGTTCGCGACCCTGGACCCCACCGTGCGCCGTTGCCAGGCCTCCGACGGCCGGCCGTACACGCTGGCCGACACCGTCGGCTTTGTGCGGCACCTGCCGACGCAGCTCGTCGAGGCATTCCGCTCGACGCTGGAGGAGGTAGGCGAGTCCGACCTGATCCTGCACGTCGTCGACGCCGCCGACGCCGACCCGGAGGCGCAGATCCGGGCGGTGCGCGCCGTCCTGTCCGACATCGACGCGTTGGCCGTGCCCGAACAACTTGTGTTCAACAAGGTCGACGCCGCCGACCCCGAGATGCTGGTGCAGCTGCACCGGCTGGCGCCGGATGCCGTCTTCGTCTCGGCGCTGACCGGCGACGGCCTGGCCGAGCTGCGCAAAGTGCTCGAGGACCGCCTGCCCAGCCCCGACGTCGAGTTGCGGGTGCTGCTGCCCTACACCCGCGGCGACCTTGTCGCGAGATTGCATGAAACCGCTGAGGTACTCGGCTCCGAACACACTGAAGACGGCACGCTGGTGCACGCCCGGGTACATCCGGGACTGGCGGCGGCGTTGGGGCCGTTCATCTGTGCGGCTGGCGTAACCTAGAACATGAGAGCTTGACCTGACGAAAGCCAGAGGAGAGTCCCGCAATGGAACTGTTCAGTCCGGGGCATCTGATCCCGCTTCTCATCATCGCGCTGGTCCTTTTCTTCGGGTGGAAGCAATTGCCCGATATGGCGCGCTCGTTGGGCCGCTCGCTGCGCATCTTCAAGACCGAGATCAAGGGCATGGGCGAGGACGACAAGGTGCGCGACGCCGCGAAGGACACCCAGCCGCCGGCAATCGCGCCGCCGCCCGCTGAGACCGACGGCGTGAACGGCACCGCGAACGGCGTCACGCCCGCAACCCCCGCGCAGACCGAGAAGCCCGCCAATAGTGGGCAGTGACCCGATCCGCACTTGAGCTGCCCCCACCGGCCGTGAGGACGCGTGCGGCTGCCACGGCGTTGCTGCTCCTCGGCGCGGTTGCGCTAACGGGCGCCACCGGCGGACCCGCCGCCGCGGCGCCGACCTTTCAGTGCGACGGCCTGAAGATCGGTGGCTCGCTCGCCCATACTCCGTGGGCACAGACTCGACTCAACTTCCAACGCGCCTGGCCGGTCACGATGGGCCGTGGCGTCCGAGTGGCGGTCATCGACACCGGCCTGGACACGCGGCACCCGCAGTTGCGCGACGCGCATGTCGAACGCGGAGTCAACGTGCTGCCCGGCTTCCCGCAGCACGATGTCACGGACTGTTCGGGCGGCCACGGCACGAGCGTCACCGGGGTGATCGCGGCCCAGCACGTGGACAACGTCGCGTTCGTCGGTGTCGCACCTGACGTCACGATCGTGCCGATCAAGCAGACCAACACCAACGGCGACAAGAGCGGCAACGCCGCGGGAATTGCCGCTGGCATCGACGCTGCGATCGCGGCGAAAGCGCAAGTGGTGAACATTTCCGTCACGGTGGCCAACCCTGGGATCGGCTTACGGGCGGCCGTGGCCCGAGCCGCGAAGAACAATCTGATCATCGTTGCGGCGGCGGGCAACGACGGCCAGGGACAGAATCTGCCCGCCTATCCGGCGGCGTACTCGACGGAGTTCCCGAACGTCATTGCGGTGTCTGCGAGCAATGTCGATGACGTCATCGCGCCGTTCTCCGACACCGGCGACTACGTGAACGTGGCAGCGCCCGGCGTGAAGGTCGTCGTTGCGGCGCCGGTATCCGGATACACCGAGCTGGACGGCACCAGCTTCGCCGCCCCGTACGTCACCGGCACCGTCGCGTTGGTCCTGGGCGCCCACCCCAACCTGAGCGCCGAGCAGGTGCGCAACCGGATCGAGGCGACCGCCGACCGCCCGCCAGTCAGCGTGCCCGATCGGACGTACGGGTACGGCATCGTCAACCCCTACCTCGCGGTGACGACGATCCGCGACGATTCGCTCACCGCACCGCCGACGAACAAGGGTGTGCCGCTGCCCGTGCCGAGCGCCCCACCGCGCGCCGATCGGCATCTCGCGCACGTTGCTCTCGTCTCGGCGATCGTGCTGCTCGGGCTGACCCTGCTCGCGTCGGCCGGTGCGGCGGTCTTGCGTGGTCGGCACCGGTCCACGCAAGACCCGCCGTCGTCGCGGATCGCGACGCCGCTCTAGCGGCTGGCCGTCTCAGTTCGGGTCTAGGTCCGGGTCTTGGTCCGGGGGAGCGTCGACTGCCAGGACGCGCCCGGTGACTGACTCGTGGTCGAGCCGGGCGATGCCGCGCGCCACGCTTTCGGTGCTCACGACGCTGGGGAAGCTGTTGGGGGCCAACGCGTTGACCCGTACGCCGAAGACCGCGAACTCCGCCGCGAGATGGCGGGTCAGCTGGTTGAGCGCGGCCTTGGACGCGGCGTACACGCCCTGGCCCTGACCCGGGAACACTCGCGCGCCGGCCAGGCTGGAGACGTTCACGATGTTGCGGTTGTGGGCCCGGTTGTCCTGGTCGCGATGCATCCAGTACTGCTGACCCAGGCGCACGGCAAGCCGCAGCGGGATGGCGACGTTCACCGCAAAATGCCGATCGAAGTCACGAAGGGCGCCGTCTCCGTCGATCAGCCCATTCTGATGCCAACGTGAGTACCCGGCGTTGTTCACCAACAGGTCCACCCGGCCGAACTTGGCCAGTGCGAGGTCGATGACCTGTTCGACCTGGCCCGGTTGCTCGAGATCGGCCTGCACGGTGAATACCCGCGCCTGGTTCTCGAGCAGGTCGGCGAGCGGCTGCAAGGGATCCACATAGGACTCGTGCTGCGACGGCACATCCGGGGCGCGGGTACGGCAGACGGCGACGATGTCGTACTCAGCCGCGTACCTCCGGCAGAAGGCCGCGCCGAGCGTGCCACCCGCGCCGGTGAATAGACAGACTCGGCGGGGGAGCTCACCAGTAGACAATGCTCTGCTCACCCCATCGGGCAACGGCCTCGTCCTTGCGCCGGTGCAACCACATGACGACCGAGTTCCGCGGGTTGGAGACGTTGCTGACGAAGGCGTGCCACGAGAACGGGGTGCACTCGAACATCACCAGCGAATTGTTCACCGGAGGCACCGCGGCACGTGGCCCCCGAGCCGCGGTGTCGAGGTTCGCGAACAATCCTGTCTCGCCGCCGTCGCCGGGCACCCAGTCGGGGTTACCGACGTAGAAGAGCAGCGAGACGGCGCGGATCGTCTCCCGCGCCGCGACGCCCGGTGGGCGGGTGTCGCCGTGGTAGGACACGCCGTCGACGAACGACAGCCGCACCTCGTCCGGCTGCGCGGGAGGCCCGGCGAACCACCCCGGATTGAGGTCGTTGTGCGGCCAGCCACTCTTGCCGCCGGGTTCGTGGTGATGCAGGCTGCCGGACACGTCGCCGGTGGCGCTGACCCCTGCGACGCCGGCGATCATGTCGTGCCACTGGCGCGAGGCGAAGACGCCGAAGGGTCCGTCGCGGAAGTTGCCGAGGTCGGCGGCGCTCGCGTCGTAGCCGGCCATGTTGCGGCGGAACACCTGGGGGTTGTCGCGTTCGACGCGGGCGAACTCGGTGTGCAGTTGGGTGTAGAAGTCCGGCGTGAACACGTCGCCGGCCACGACGTGCGGGAACGGTGTGTCGCGCCGCACCCAGCGCCGATTCGCCAGGATGGACTCGAGCGAGACGTGCATGGTCGTCTCGGTCACGGCGCGGGGGGCCGGTAGCCGGGTGGCGGCGGATACTGGGCGTAGCGCCGCCTGCGTGAGCGCAGCACCATCCCGACGATGATCAGCACCACGACGACAACGGCGGCACCGATCGCCACGACGACCCCGGTGCTGCCGTTGCTGTTCGTGGCGGCCGGCGAACTCCCCGGAGCGGCGCTCCCGCTTCCGGGCTGGCTCACGGGTCCAGTGGTGCCCGGAACGGACGATGTCGTGGAGGGCGGGCCGCCGAGTTTGTCCAGCTCTTCGTAAATCGGGTTGGCGGCGTTGGCGGGCACAGTTTAAATCAGCGCATGGTGAGGTCGTGCGGCCCCGAATCCCCAGACGTCGTTACGACTGCCCTGAGCCCCCTGGAATTGGCGGGCGGTGGCCAGGACGCGCGCAACGAGTTGCCGCGAGGGCATCGTCGGGAAGTGCGCGC
>JAOPWD010000189.1 GCA_025965875.1 Pseudonocardiales bacterium | reverse complement strand
ATCGTCGTTGCCGTTCACGTCGACGGCGGTCATGGACGAGATCGCCGCCGCCGAGGTCGAATCCTGCGTCAGGTGCCGCAGCGCTCGCAGCGCTTCGGCGGCCGAAGGACGCTGCGCGGGGTCGGTTGCGGTCATGGCGGAGAGAAGCTCGACCCACGAGGGCCCCAGGCGGTCAGGTATCGCCGGGGGCCGATGCAAGCGGACAACCGCCGTTTCGACACCGATGCCCGGGTAGGCCCTAACACCTGTCAGGCACTCGAGCAGGACCAGGCCGAGGGAGTAGATGTCGCTGGCCGGGCCGATGGCGTCGCCACGGACCTGCTCCGGACTCAAGTAATTCGCAGTGCCGACCGTCGTCCCGGCGGTCGTGATGTGGGCGCTGTCGATGAGCCGCGCGATACCGAAATCGGCGAGCTTCGCCACGACCTCATCGCCGGCGTCCGGGGACGAGACCAGGATGTTGGCCGGCTTCACGTCGCGGTGAACGATGCCGCGGCCATGGACGTAGGCCAACGCCGCCGCCAACTGGCAGCCGATCTCGCGGACCTCCTCCCGAGGCAGAGGGCCAAGCGAGAGCTGGTCCCCGAGCGCCGTCCCGTCGATCAGTTCGAGCACCAGGTAGGAGCGCGGGCTCTGCTCGTCGCTGGTATCGGTCCCAGCGTCGAAGACGGTGACGAGTCCAGGGTGCGCCAGGCTCGCCAGCAGTTGCACCTCGCTGCGCTGGCGGATCTCCTCGTCGGGAATCTCGGCGTCCCGGCCGAATACCTTCACGGCCACCGCTCGGCCCAGCAGTTCGTCGTCGGCCCGGTAGACGTCGGCCATGCCGCCACGGCCGAGCAGCGCGCCCAGCCGGTACCGGCCGCCCAGGAGTTCAACGGAGCCAACGGTTGCCACGTTGACCGGCCTACCCGCCAACCTTCGAATCCAAACGCCGTCCTAACCGCACAAATTCAGCGCCGACCAGCCGCCGCGGCGTCGCGCCGCAGCGCCCGAATCGCCAGCTCCGCGTGCAGCAGCACGCCCTGCGGCAGGACCGAATCGTCGAAGCTCGCGCGCGGGCTGTGGTTGCTCGGCGCACCCTGCCAGTCGTCCCCGGTGCACGCACCCAGGAACAGGTAGCAGCCGGGCACCTCGGCCAGCACCCGCGAGAAGTCCTCGGCGCCGGTCAGCGGCGACTCCATCGGCTGGTAGCCGTCTTCACCGAACACCTCGGTCGCGACCTCGGCCGCCCACCTGGCGTGCTCCGCGTTGTTGACGGTGACCGGGTACTCGTACTTGTATTCCACGTCGATTTCGAGGCCGTACCCGGCGGCGACGTGCTCACACAGCCGGACCGCCTCGTCGCGCATGCGCTCGTGCGCCGACTCGGAGAACGTCCGCACCGTGGCCTCGAACGAGGCGTCGTCGGGAATGACGTTGGCCGCCGTCCCGCCCTGGAACAGCCCGATCGTCACCACCGCCGGATCGAACACGTCGAAGCGGCGCGTGACGAGCGTCTGCAGGTCACCGACAAGCTGCGCGGCGACGCTGATCGGGTCCTTGGCCAGGTGCGGCGTCGAGCCGTGGCCGCCCTCGCCGCGGACGGTGACATTCAGTCGATCGCTGGCCGCCATCAACGGGCCAGGCCTGGTGGTGAAGACCCCACGCGGCAGGAACGACGACAGCACGTGCATGCCGTACGCCGAGTCGACCCGCCGTCCCGACGCGAGCAGGACGTCCTCGGCCAGCATCGCCCCGGCGCCGTCGTAGCCCTCCTCGCCGGGCTGGAACATGAACACGACGTCGCCGGCGAGCTCGTCGCGGTGGGCGCTGAGCAGCCGCGCCGCACCGACCAGCATGGCGGTGTGCAGGTCGTGCCCGCACGCGTGCATGGCGCCGTCGATCTCACTGGCGAAGTCGAATCCGCTCGCTTCAGTCACCGGGAGGGCGTCCATGTCGCCGCGCAGCAGGACCGTCGGTCCGCCGGACGGGCCCCGCAGCACCGCCGTCACCGACGTCAGCGAGTTGCCGGTGCTGATCTCCAGGCCGAGCCCATCGAGTTCCGAGACGACGCTGCGCTGGGTGATCGGCAGCTGCAGACCGATCTCGGGACTGCGATGCAGCGTGTGCCGCAACGAGGTGAGGTAAGGCGCCAGTTCGTAGGCGTCGTCGTGCAGCCGGTCGGCGAGAGCCATGATCACATCCCAACAAGTCGTCTCGCCCGACCGTAACAACACAGGAGTCATAGGCTGCGTCGGGTGCGGATAGCGACGTGGAACGTCAACTCGGTAGGGGCTCGGCTGCCCCGCCTGCTCGATTGGCTCGGCACGGCCGAACCCGACGTCGTGTGCCTGCAGGAGATCAAGGTCGCCGCCGACGACTTCCCGATCGACGAGGTCGGCGAGCTCGGCTACGAAGTCGCTGCACACGGCACCGGGCGGTGGGCGGGCGTCGCGATCCTGTCGCGGGTCGGGCTGACCGGGGTACGCCGCGGGCTCCTCGACGAGCCCGGCTTCCAGCCCGAGGACGCGATGTTCGAGGTGCACGAGCCGCGGGCGATGGCAGCGACCTGCGGCGGTATCCGGGTCTGGTCGGTGTACGTGCCCAATGGCCGCGAGGTCGGCCATCCGCACTATGACTACAAACTGCGCTGGCTGGAGTCACTGCGTGCAACCGTCGTCGAGGAGCTCTCCGCGCCAAGGCCGTTCGCGCTGCTCGGCGACTTCAACATCGCCCCGACCGACGCCGACGTCTGGGACATCACCAGATTCGCGACCAGCACCCACGTCACCGAGCCGGAACGCCAGGCGCTGGCCGCCCTGCGCGATGCCGGCCTGGCCGACGTGTATCCCCGCCCGCTGAAGTACGACGTCCCGTTCACCTACTGGGATTATCGCCAGCTGAGCTTCCCGAAGAACCGCGGCATGCGCATCGATCTGGTGTACGCAAACGTTCCGTTCGCGGCCGCGGTCACCGACAGCTACGTCGACCGGGAAGCCCGCAAGGGCACGATGCCGTCCGACCACGCCCCCGTCGTGGTCGACCTCGACCTGGCGCGCGATTAGACGTAGCCCAAGCTCGCGACGCATACTTCACATGTTCTTTACTTGTGCGCGTCTGTCTGGAGGCGTCATGCGTCGGTACATCGTCTTGGCCATGATCGCCCTGGTCGCCGTGTCGTGCGCTCCGGCGACCTACTCCGGCGCGGTCGCGACCGTCACGAGCACGCCCACACTCAACGGCTGCCCGCTGTTTCCGGCCAACAACGCGTGGCGCCGCGATGTGTCCCACGATCCGGTGAGCGCGCACTCGGCCGCCTGGGTGGCCAGCGTCGGGACGCGCGGATTCATGCACCCTGACTTCGGCGCCAACCCGTCCTACGGCATCCCGTTCGTCGGCGTCCCCGCCACCCAGCCCAAGGTGAAGATCACCTTCAACGCCTACGGCAGCGAGAGCAACAAAGGCCCGTATCCCATCCCGCGCACGGCCAAGATCGAAGCCGGCGGCGATCGGCACGTGCTCGTCGCGTCGGCCGACTGCCATCTCTACGAGCTCTACGGCGCGGCCCGAAGCGGCACGGGCTGGACGGCCGCTTCCGGCGCCGTGTTCGACCTCAAGTCGAATGCGCTGCGCCCGGAGGGCTGGACCTCAGCCGACGCGGCCGGCCTGCCGATCATGCCGGGCCTGGTCCGCACGCGAGAGGTCAACGCCGGTCACATCGACCATGCGCTGCGCTTCACCGTGGCCAGGACGCAGCGCGGCTACATCCATCCCGCGACGCACCAGGCCGGCTCCACCACCAGTGCGAACGTCGCGCCGATGGGTGCCCGGTTCCGGCTGAAGGCGTCGTTCTCGACGACCAGGTATCACGGCCAGGCGCTGGTGATTCTCAAGTGCCTGAAGAAGTACGGGATGTTCGTCGCTGACAACGGCTCGAACTGGTACCTGTCCGGCGGCACCGAGCCGGGCTGGAACGACACGGACCTCAACCAGCTCAAGTCCGTGCCCGGATCCGCCTTCGAAGTCGTGAACTCCGGCCCCGTCCTGCGCTGAGCGACGTTCATCGCACCTGTCGAGTGGGACAGCACGCGCGCCATACAGAGAATCGTCTAGCGGTCCTCGATGACGTCCAGATCGTGGAACGTCGGCGGGGCGTCGACGAGTGCGCCCCACTTCTCCGCGAACCCCTGCGTCTCGGGCAGCTTCGAGTTCTCCATCGCCGACTCGTAGGAGTCGAAGAACACCATGATCAGGTGGCGGGTCGGGTCGTTGCGATCCTGAGTGACGATCGACCGGCGCGCGGTGCGCTTGCCCTCGGTCGCCTGCTCCCATTCCCTGTTCAGTTTCTTGAGTGCATCGACATTCGACGTCCGCAACTCGATGATCTGGATAAAAGCCATGGTCGGTCCCCTTTCGGCTATCCGGTGATGCCGAAGTTAGGCCTCCGGGCGGACCAGCGAAACCCTTTAGCCAGCGGGTTCATCGGTCCATAACCTTTGCCAGGGTCTCGCCGGCCAGGGCGACGGTCTTGGCGTCGTTGCCGCCGGGTAGCTCGAAGACGATGTGGTCGATGCCGGCCGTCAGCCACGGTTCCAGCTGATCGAGCACGTCGGCCGGCTCGCCCACGAAGACCCCGTGCCGTGCGTCCGTCCCCGCGAAGAACGGCGCCCACTGCGAGGCGTCCCAGTTGGCCCGTGCCGCACTGCTGGTCTGCGCGATGGACAGGACCGCCTTGTAGGTGACCCCGATGGTCGCCGGGTCGCGACCGACGGTGGCGCAGTGCCGGGCCAGGACGTCGCGCTTGTGCGGGATGCGGTCGAGGGTGTCGCCCGACGGGAACGACAGGTTGATCAGATCCGCATGCCGGGCCGCGATGCGTAGCAGGCGCTGCTCGCCGCTGCCGGCCACCAGCACCGGGATGCCGCCCTGCTGCACCGGCCGAGGCCAGTTCGGCGGCGCGTCGTCCTGGGCCACCGGCCCGACCATCGCCCGGATCGTCTCCAGGGCACTCTCGAGTCGGGCCATCCGCTCGCCGATGGGCGGGAAGTCGTAGCCGTAGGCGCGGACCTCGTCCTCGGTACGGGGATGACCGGCGCCGATGCCCAGGATCATCCGGCCGCCGGAGATGTTGTCGAGCGTGGTGGCCATCTTCGCCAGCAACGCCGGCTGCCGATAGAGCACCGACGTAGCCAGCATCCCGAGCCGCAGCGTCGACGTTCGCGCGGCCAGGGCGCTGAGCAGCAGGTAGGACTCGGGCATCGGGGAGGTGGGGCCGTGCGGGCCGAGGTGCTGCATGTGGTCGGTGAGCCACAGCGTCGACAGCGACCCCGATGCCTCCATCGCTGCGGCGATGTCTCCCACCCCGTCCAGCAGTCGTTCGCCGGCGAACGCCGGGCCGTCGAATCCAGTGAGATGCACTCCGAAAGTAGTCATGCCACCACCGTGCAGGCGATGGCGATCGCGCGCCATGCCAACTAGTTGGGGTATCGGCTACCAGCCAACCCGACCTACCGTTGAGCCATGCCGGGCACCGCCGCACGACACCTGGACGGCCTTGTCCGGCGCTGCTACGTCGGACTCGATGCCACCGCGCTGCGCGTCGAGATGCTGGGCCGGCTGCGCTCGGTCGTCCCGGCCGACGCCGCGTTCTTCGCCACCGTCGATCCCGCGACGATGCTGTTCACCTCCGCCGTCAGCGAGGAACCGCTGATCGCGGCCGCGGCGCGGTTCCTCGACAACGAGATAGGGGCGACGGACGTCAACCGGTTCGCCGACCTGGCCGCGGCCCGCGATCCCGTGTCCTCACTCGACAGCGCCACCCAAGGCGACCGGCGGGCCAGTCCGCGCTACACCGAGATCATGGCGCCGATGCAGTTGGGCGACGAGCTGCGGATCGCGCTCAAGGCGGGCGGGCATTGCTGGGGTGTGCTGTGCCTACATCGCGAGGACGTGCCAGGCGGCTTCACCGACCGCGAGGCCGCGATCCTGCGCCGGGTCGGCCCGCACCTGGCCGAGGGGCTGCGCCGGGCCAACCTGCTGGCTGCCCCGGCCCTGGCTGACGGCCCAGCCGGCACCGGAATCGTCATTCTTGACCACGAGCTGTCGGTGCTGTCCGTCAACCCGGCCGCCGAGTTCTGGCTCAGCGAGATTGCCGAGACCGACTGGCCGCGGGCGGCGGAACTGCCGGTCGCTGTCTACGCCGCGGTGGCGCAGCTCGAACGCATCGAGGACGATGGCCAACCGGCACGGCTCGAGCCAGGGGTGCGGCTGCGCACCGCCGCGGGCCGGTGGGTCGCAGTGCACGCCTCACGCCTTACCGGGTCTACGGGCGTGCAGACGGCCATCGTGCTCGAGCCGGCCACGCCGGCCCAGCTCGTCTCGATCTACCTCAGCGCACACGGGCTCACGCCGGCGCAGACCCGCGTGGCCGGGCTCGTCCTGCAGGGCCGCAACACCAAGCAGATCGTGGCCGAGCTGCACCTGTCCGGCTACACAGTCCAGGAGCACCTGACTGCAGTGTTCGACAAGTTCGGCGTGCGCAGCCGCCGCGACCTGGTCGCCACGCTCATGACCAGGCGCTAGCTCTAGCTGGGTACGAGGGCGCGGGAGACCGCGGTCAGCAGCGAAACCTGGGTGAACGGCTTCTCCAGCAGGTCGACTCCGGGCGCGGTGACCTTGCCTGGAGTGAACAACCCGTCGGCGTAGCCGGACATGAACAGGACGGGCAGCGTGGGGCGCGCCAGCGCGGCGCGGTCGGCCAATTCTGGCCCGGACATCTGCGGCATGATGACGTCGCTGAGCAGCAGGTCGACCCTCGTGGAGTCGTATTTGAGCACCGCCAGCGCGTCCGCGCCTCGGCCGACAGCGATCACCGAGTAGCCGTTTTCGGTGAGGATGCGAGCGGTGATCGCCCGAATCTGGTCGTCGTCCTCGCTGACGAGGATGACCTCGCCCGCCCCGGAGGCAACCGCTGCGGACTGCGCAGGGCCGGCCGACGCGACGGCTGCGGTCGAGGCCTGCGCCGCGGGGAGGTACACCCGCATCGAGGTTCCGCGGCCCGGCTCGGAATAGATGCTGACGCTGCCACCCAGCCTGGTGACGATGCCGTAGACCGTGGCCAGCCCCAAGCCCGTGCCCTGGCCGGTCGGCTTCGTCGTGTAGAACGGCTCGAACGCCCGCGCGACCGTCTCCGGAGTCATGCCCGCACCGTCGTCGGTGACGGTCACTCGCACGTAGCTGCCTGGCTGCAATCCGACGTGCATCGCGGCGGTCTGCTCGTCGA
>JAOPWD010000163.1 GCA_025965875.1 Pseudonocardiales bacterium | reverse complement strand
GCGGCAGTCATCGCAAGGCAGTCCTCTCCGCCGACCACAGTTGCTCCCGCAGTGCGACATGACAAGTCGCTGGTGTTCGTGTCGTGGAGGTCTAGTGGTTGGCAAGTTGTCGAAGAGGGCTCACCGTCGTGATGCGCCTAATCGTCGTCATAGCCCTCGCAGTCGTCGCGCTGACGACCCGTCTGCCCTTGGCCCGCGGAGTCGACACCAACTGCGACGCCCAAACAGGTGCACGCACAGCTGGCGGAGGATTTTCCGACTACAGCGGCAAGTCGTGCGGGGTCGGTACGCCTGGAGATGGCGGTGGTTCCGGAAGCAGCAGTGCACCTGTGACCAAGGTGGTGGACTGCGGTCCGCGGCAGGTTGCAAGTCGCTTGCGACCGACTTCGAATCAGACGTGCGCTGAGGTTCAGAATGTCTGCTCGGTCGGTACGACGAAACTCGTACCCAAGGATCCGAAGCTCACCACGACCGGCATGCTGCAGAGAGATCCCGGTGGTGGCTGGCATCTCGTCGCCTTGGACTGTGTGGTCAAGGCCGCGGCGCCGCGGGTAACAGCGGTGTTGGTGATGCGCGAGGTGCGCAAGCTGGTGCCGCATCCGAAGGTCGGGATCGCGCCGCCGGGCGGTGCGACGCTGGTCAACATCCAGACCTTGTTGTGGGCCGACACGCCGTCAGACCAGTCGCTGGGCACGGTGACCTTGTTGGGCCACCAGGTGACGCTGCAGGTGCATGTCACCCAGGTCGACTGGGACTTCGGCGACGGCCAGCGCGACACCACCCCCAGTCCCGAACAGCGATACGACCCGAGCGCCGACTGCAAGACCGTCAACTGCCCGGGCTACTGGGGCCATGTCTACGCCGCCACCGGCGCGATGACGGTGTCCGCCACCGTCACCTGGTCCGGCCGCTACCGGGTCGACGGCGGCGCCTGGCTGGACATCCCGGGCACCGTCACCGGACCAGCCACAACGGCCGCGCTCACGGTGCGACAAGCCCGCGGCGTCCTTGTCCCCAACCCGGGCCAGCACTGAGCCGTCCGCGGGCGATCATGTCGCGTTAGCTGCGCTAGCCGGCAGCCGTGCAACCGGATCGGCGGGTCAGCGGGCGCGGCGGGCGAGGCGTTCGCGGTCGAGGATGACCACGCTCTTGCCCTCGAGCCGCAACCACCCGCGCGAGGCGAAGTCGGCCAGCGCCTTGTTCACCGTCTCGCGCGAGGCGCCGACGAGCTGGGCCAGCTCCTCCTGCGTGAGATCGTGCGTCACCCGTAGTTGACCGCCGTCTACCGAGCCGAAGCGCTGCGCCAACTGCAGCAACTGCTTGGCCACCCGCCCCGGCACGTCGACGAAGATCAGGTCCGCGAGCATCGTGTTCGTCCGCCGCAGCCGCCGGGCGACGACGCGCAGCAACTGAACCGCGATCTGTGGACGGTCCTGCACCCACTTCTGCAGCGCAGCCTTGGGCAGCCGCGCCAGCCGCGCGTCGGTGACGACAGTGGCGGTGGCCGTGCGCGGACCGGGGTCGAACAGCGACAGCTCACCGAACTGATCGGATGGCCCCATAACGGCGACAAGGTTCTCGCGGCCGTCAGGCGAGCGCCGGCCCAGCTTCACCTTGCCGGCGAGCACGATGTAGAGACTCTCTCCCGGCTCGCCCTCGGTGAACAGCGTTTCACCGCGAGCAGCCTCGAAGATCTCGAATTCGGAGGCCAGCGCCTCGACCGCGTCCGGGTCGACGCCTTGGAACAGCCCGGCCCTGCGGAGGATCTCGTCCACGTCCGCTCCTGATTCCTTGGCAACGTTGCCGCGAGCTCTGCGAGCTCGGTCACAGCTCGCCGAGAGTCTAGCGACTACGGCGGGAGGGGCGAAGATCAAGTAGCTCGGTTGCGTCGCAACCGGCCAAATCCCATGCGCCGCCGGAAGCGGGTGAGCGCCGAGTCGGTGCCCTCGCGGACGAACGCCTCGAGCTCGTCGGGGTTGGCGTCATCGAGAAACTGCTCGATGTCGCGTTCGACCGCCACCTGGCTCAGCGGCTCCTCGACCCGCCCCATCAGGAGCATGAAGCCGAGCAGCACAAACGGAAAGAAGAGGAACAGGAATCCGATCATTGTGGTCCCATTGTGCACGGAGATCCGGACTGGTCGGGGAGGCGGCAGGCACTCGTAGGCTGGCGGACGTGCTGTCTGCCGAAGAAACCCCGCTTGCCCTGACCCGCCGCGCCCGCAGGATCAACCGCGAACTGGCCGATGTCTACCCCGACGCGCGTTGCGAACTCGACTTCACCAACCCGCTCGAACTGTCGGTGGCCACGATCCTGTCCGCCCAGACCACCGATAAACGCGTCAACGAGGTCACCCCGGCGTTGTTCGCCAAGTACCGCACCGCTGCCGACTACGCCGGCGCCGACCGGGCCGAGCTCGAAGAAATGATCCACTCCACCGGCTTCTTCCGGAACAAGACCACCTCGCTCATCAAGCTCGGCCAGCAACTGGTCGAACGCTTCGACGGCGAGGTCCCGCACACGCTGAAGGAACTCGTCACCCTGCCGGGGTTCGGCCGCAAGACAGCCAACGTCGTGCTCGGCAACGCATTCGGCATCCCCGGCATCACCATCGACACCCACTTCGGCCGGCTCGCCCGCCGTTGGGGCTGGACCACCGAGACCGATCCGGTCAAGGTCGAGCAGGCCGTCAGCGAACTGATCCCGAAGAAGGACTGGACGATCCTCTCGCATCGCGTCATCTGGCACGGCCGGCGCATGTGCCACTCCCGAAAGCCCGCCTGCGGTGCGTGCCCGATCGCCCGGCTGTGCCCCTCCTACGGCGAGGGCCCCACCGACCCCGTGGCCGCCGCGAAGCTGGTGCGCAGCGCGTCGCAAATGATGGAGTCGCTCGGGTGAGCGAACTGCCCGAGCCCGCGTTGGACGCCCTGCCGCAATGGCTGCGTCGGCTCGCGGTCGCTGCCCGCAGCCTCGAAGCGGGGGACCTGTCCCGGTTCCTGCCGCCCGACGACGGCAGCGGGCGCGCCTCGGCCGTCCTGATGGCACTGACCGAGACCGCCGACGGGCCGGGTGTCCTGCTCATCGAACGGGCCGCCGACATGCGCACCCACGCCGGGCAGGTCGCGTTCCCCGGCGGCGCCGCCGACGCCGATGACCCGCACCGGGTCGCCACCGCGCTGCGCGAGGCCGAGGAGGAGGTTGGCCTCGACCCGGCCAGCGTGCACATCGTGGCCGAACTGCCGGCGATCTTCCTGCCGCCGTCGGGGTTCGTGGTCACGCCGGTGCTGGCGTGGTGGTCCGATCCGCATCCGGTCACCGCGGTCGATCCGGCCGAGGTCGCCGCCGTAGCCGTCGTCCCCATCGCGGAGCTCACCGACCCGGCCAACCGGTTCCGCGTCGTGCATCCGTCGGGCTGGCACGGGCCGGGCTTCGCCGCAGGTGGACTGTTCATCTGGGGCTTCACCGCTGGCCTGCTCGACCGGATGCTCGCCTTCGGCGGCTGGGCCCAGCCGTGGGACGAGACTCAGCTACGCCCGCTCCCGTAACTCGCCCTCACCGGCGCCGGTACCTTCGGAGCATGCATCCATCGACGTGTGCGCGGCCGCGCGCCGTCGTGGCGATCGGATGCGCGGCCGCGGTACTCGTCTCCTGCACCACCCAGCCATCGATCAACCGGCGGCCACAGGGCGGCACGGCCACTGCCTCCGTCGTCGACGGACTCCAAGTGGTCGTCGTCAAGGCCGGCGACACCTACCGCTTCAATCCGGCGACGATCATCGTGCATCCCGGCCAGGTGCGGATCGCCCTGGTCAACGAGGGCAAGGGAGCGCCGCACGACTGGACGCTGGAGGGCCTCCCGGGCGCCGCGACCTCGCTCGCCTCGTCCGGAGAGACGAAAACGGCGACATTCACCGCGCCCGCACCGGGCACTTACACATTCGTGTGCACAATTCACCAGAAGCAAGGACAGACGGGCAAGCTCGTCGTCCTGAAGAATTGAGCCGGTACCAGTGAACATCCTCGACATCGTCATCGTCCTGGCCGCGATCGCGTACGGCATAGGCGGATTTCGTAACGGCGCGGTCGTCGGCCTGTTCTCGATGGTCGGCTTCTTCGGCGGCGCGATCATCGGCGCCCAACTGGCCGAACCGCTTGGGTCGCGCCTGGCCGACGGTCGCGCGCAGATCCCGATCGCCATCATCTGCGTGCTGTTCGTGGCGATGATCGGGCAGTTGGTCGGCGTGTGGGTGGCCGGCCATGTGCGTACCCACATCGTCAGAGACGGCGGTCAGAGGATCGACGCCGGCATCGGCTCCGCGCTCGGCGTCTTATCGGTGCTGCTGGTCGCGTGGATGGTCGCGGTGCCGCTCGCGTCCTCGCCCTATCCGTCACTGTCATCGGCGGCGGTCAATTCACGCATCGTCCGCGGCGTCAACGACGTCATGCCCCAGGACGTGCGCAGCCTGTACTCGTCGATGCGCACGTTCCTGAACCAGAGCGGGTTCCCGCCCGTCTTCGGCGACCTGCCGAACACCCGGATCATCAAGGTCGCCCCGCCCGACGCCACGCTGTCGCCGGCGGTCCAGGCGCGGGTGCAGCAAGCCCGCAAGTCAGTCTTCAAGATCTACGGCGAGGCGCCCTCGTGCAACCGGGGCATCGAAGGCTCGGGTTTCGTCTACGCGCCGCACCGGATCATTACCAACGCGCACGTGGTCGCCGGCACCACCCAAGTGCGCGTTGCGATCAGTGACACCGAGACGGTGCCGGCCACCGTCATCGTCTACGACCCGCGCCGCGACGTGGCTGTGCTGGCCGTGCCCGACCTCAACGCGCCGGCGCTCCAGTTCGCGCCGAAGCCAGCATCCACCGGCGACCCAGCCGTCGTCCTCGGCTATCCCCAAGACGGACCGTTCGACGTCCGCTCGGCCCGCGTGCGCTCGCAGGACACCGTGTCCGGCAAGGACATCTACGGCAATGGCAACGTGCGACGCGAGATCTACGCGATCTACGCGGTGGTGCGCAGCGGCAACTCCGGCGGCCCACTCATCGCCACCGACGGCACGGTGTTCGGCGTCGTGTTCGCGACTGCACTGGATTCGAGCAACACCGGCTATGCCCTGACGGACAGCGAGATCGCACCGGACGTGGCCAAGGCGCGCACCGCGTCCGGGTCGGCGAGCACTGGGAGCTGCACTCCGGGATAGTTCGCCGGCTCAGTGCAACTTTGCCCAGCGGATCAGCTCCCCGCTGATGAGCTCCGGGACCTCGTTGTGCGGGAAGTGGCCGACGCCATCGAGCACTCGATACTCGTAATCGCCGGTGACGTACTGCCCGGACCCCTGGGCGGTGGACGCCAGCACGCAGCTGTCGAAGTCGCCGTGCAGGTGCAGCACCGGTGCCGTGATCGGCGTGCGCAGCGAATCGGCGAACCGCCTGCCGTCGGGACGGACCATCGAGCGCACCAGCCACCGGAAGTACTCCGACGCGCAGTACGCGACCGGATGCACCCGCATGGCCTGCGCGTAGCGCTCCACGTCGGCGACGAAGCCGGGGGTGCCGCGCCAGCGCGGGCCCGTCCAAGCGTCGAACAGTTGCTGCACGTACTGCGAGTCGCGGGTGAGCAGGGTCTCGGGCCGGCGCGGGACCTGGAACGTGCGCAGGGCATAGGCCGACGCGCGGCGCTGCCCCCCATCGCGGGCGGCCAGTGCGGTGCGCAGCCGCAGCGGGTGGGCGGCGGCCACGATGGCGAGGCTGCGAACCACCCGCGGGTGCCGGGCCGCCATCGTCCAGGCCAGCAGTCCGCCGAGGTCTGTGCCCACGACCATCGCGTTGCTCTCGCCGAGGGAGGTGACGAGCTGCGCCATGTCGGCGGCAACGTTGGGTGCGTCGTAACCGCGCGGCGGCTTGTCGCTACCGCCGTAGCCGCGCAGGTCGACCGCGACGGCACGGAATCCTGCGCCGGCCAGATCGGTCAGCTGCTGCTGCCATGCCCACCAGAACTGCGGGAAGCCGTGCAGCAGCAGGACGAGTGGGCCGGTGCCCGCCTCGGCAACGTGCAGGGCGATGCCGTTCGCGGGCACGACACGGTGCGTCCACGGACCGTCGATGAGGACGATCGAACTGTCAGGTGCACCCGGCAGGGGGCCAAAACCCATGCGTTATCCGCGCTTCGTGTTGGCCTTGAGGTAGGCCACCGTGTCCTTGCTGGTGGCGATGGTCCGCTCCGGCGCCTTGACCTTCTTGACCTTCTTGACGCCCAGCCATCCGCACATACCCACGACGGCGAGCAGCAGCAGGAACACGATCAAATAGGACAGCCAGCGGTACAGCCCGAGTGCGTTGAGGCCCTCGGCGAGCGCGATCAGACCGAACGTCAACGAAAACACCAGCAGCACGAGGGCAGCACCGAAGAAGCCGACGCCCACGCCGGCGTTCTTCACCGAAACCTTGAGCTCCAGCTTGGCCAGTTCGATCTCGCTGTGCAGCAGCGTGGACAGCGACTGCGACACGTCGGCTACCAACTGGCCGATGGGTTCCTCGGCTTCGGGTCCGGCCGAGCCACTGCTCGGTCGTGCTGTAACCGTCACGATGTCGGCTCCTCTGCAGTCGGCTGGGCGGTGTCGGCCCCGATCATTCCAGTCCGGGCGCTAACTGCGCATCTGCTTGGCGCTGCAGAAGAGTCAGCAGTGCCGTCCCGTCGGGTGAACCGAGCCCGGTGCAGGCGTCCCACCCCGGCCCAGCGGCGAAGCTGCCGTTGTCGCCGCTGGTCACGTCCCGGAATCCCGCCGCTGCCTGCCCGGTGCTCGTGCCCTGGTAGAGCTCTGCGGCGAGGAGCCCGAACGAGCGGCCAGTGGCCTGCGCGAGGCGGGCGATCAACCCGGCCCAGAGCGGGGCGACGGCACTCGTCCCCCCGTACACCACCTGCGCGCCGTCGACGAGCACCTGGTAGCCGGTCTGTGGGTCGGCGTTCGCCGCGACGTCAGGCACGCCGCGCCCGCCGCCCTGCCTCGCGGGCACCCCTGCCGTCGCCTGCCACGTCGGCTGGGCAAAGACGTCGCTGACCCCGCCGCCCGTCGCTCCGCCCTGCGCGCCGTTGTTCCAGACCGTCTCGCCCGACACTGCACCATTGGTCGGGTCGGCGTTCAGTGACGTGCCGCCGCAGGCCAGGACGTTCGGGCTCGACGCGGGGAAGTCGGCGTGGTCTCGGCCGTCGGTCGCGCCGTCGGAACTGCCGTTGTCGCCGGCCGCGGCCGTCACCGTGCTGCCCAGCAGGACGGCGTCGGCGAAGACGCTGTCCAGCGCGTTGCGGGCCTGAGCCGTCCAGTCGTCCTCGCTGAGTCCCCAACTGATGCTGATGGCGGCGGGGGTGGGCTTGGCGTGGACGGCCTCGCTGACCGCATCAAGGAACCCGGCGTCGGTGTTCGGCGCGAAGTAGACGACGAGTTGCGCGCCGGGCGCCAAGCCGCCGGCCACCTCGATGTCGAGCAGCACCTCGCCGTCAGCGCCCTGCGGATCCTGCCCGGGTTGGTTGTTCGCCCCGTCCACGCCCACTGCGGTGACAGTGGGCCCGGTGATGCCGAGGCCGGCGAAGTAGGTGTCGAGTTCGGACTGGGCGAAACCGCCGCCGAGTTCGATGATGGCGAGCGACTGGCCGCTCCCGTCGGTGCCCGGTGGGAACCGATAGATCTTGGCCAGCTGGGGTGGGGTGTAGCTCACCGAGACGGCTGCGGCGGCCGCGATCCGCAACTGCGCTCTGGCCTGTGGGCGGTCGTCGAGGCCGAGCACGGCGGTGACGATGCCGTCCAGCGGCGCTGGCACGCTGAGCCCCCCGGTGCGATGCCGGTGCGACACGGCGCGGCCGTCTGGCGCACGGCTGCTCACCTGCTGCAGATCGGTGCCGAATACCCGGCCGACCAGGCTGGCGGGTCCCGCGATGCGGACGCGCCGCGAGGGTGCGTCCGCCGACAGGATCTGCACGCCCAGTCCGCTGAGCGTGTCGGTGACGGTGGCCAGGTCGGCGGGGTCGGCGCCGACGGCGCCCTCGACCGCGCGACGCAGCAGGAGGGTCGCCTCGACGGTTGCCTGCGGATCCAGGGGTTGGGCAGCCGGGGATGCCGTTGGGGCGGGAGGCCGTTCGCTGCCCGCTAGCGGGCGCAGGTCCAGGAGCGGTTCATTCGGCTGCATGCCGTGTGGTCTACCCGAAAGCGGCCTAAGCGGGCAACCAGTCCGGGCAAATGGGGTCCCACTAGCCTTCGGCGGTGTGACCGCCGACCCGCTCGCCCCGCTGCTCGACCTGCCCGGCGTTGCCGATGGCGTCACCGCCGCGCGCGGCGCCGTCGACGCGCTGTTGGGCAACCGCACCCTGCGCCGCCGGTCGGCCGATGTGTCGGCCGAGTCGTCGCTGCGTGG
This sequence comes from Pseudonocardiales bacterium, assembly GCA_025965875.1. Classification (GTDB taxonomy): domain Bacteria; phylum Actinomycetota; class Actinomycetes; order Mycobacteriales; family Jatrophihabitantaceae; genus QHCC01. Next base: position 3,858 of record JAOPWD010000163.1, on the reverse strand, counting down.
CGCGTGGGCGTCGGCCTGGCTGGCTGGAACCGAGGTGGCGCTCGACGACGTCCGCTCTGGTGCCGCCGCTGCCGACCCCGTTGTCCAGGGCGCGCTGCGGGCGCACGGTGCCATCCCCGTGTTGGCCGACACATGGGCGCACGCACCGCGGCAGGTGCTGGCCCGGCTGCATGCACTCGCGGCGGCCGACCTGGTGCCCGACACCTCCGGTCTCGGGCGACCGGTGCCCGCCCGCGCGGTGGCAGCACGCCTCGACACCCTGGCCGCGGTGCTGGCCGCGACCTCAGCTCCGGCCGTCGTCGTTGCCGGGATCGTGCACGGTGAGCTGCTGTCGCTCGACGCGTTTGCCCCTGCGTCGGGCGTCGTAGCCCGCGTGGCGGTGCGGCTGACCCTCATCGACCGGGGCCTGGACCCGAAGTCGCTGGTGGTGGTCGAGGCCGGGCACCGGGAGTTGCGCGCCGAGTACGACGCGGCTCTGGCGGCCTATCGGACGGGCACTCCCGACGGCATCGCCCAATGGCTGAGGCACTGCGCTGAGGCGGTGGTGGCCGGTGCGCGCGAGTCGACCGCGATCTGTGAGGCGATGGCCCGCGGGTGAGCGGGGAACGCTGGGCATTGCGACGGCGCCGCAGCCGTCCGTACGGACTTCTACAGCGCCGCCACCACGGACGCGCGGGTTACCAAGCGTGCCCTTGTGTGCATGTCAGGCGCGGGCCGACAGAAATCGCGGTCCGCGTCGACTCACCTTTTGCGTGGTGGGTTCGCCGCGTGGGTACCCGTCTGGCCGTGCTGGGTGGGGCCCGCTGGGGGCTGGACCGCCATCGACGGGCCCCATCCGTATGTCGTATTTGACGCCTGCGTCTGAAGAAACACAACCCCTCGACGGCGCGTCGGCGGCGCGGGAAGTCAGGCTCGGTTCGCGCGCCGCCGCGAGGCGTACCAGATGAGGCCGAGCACGGCGACGCCCGCGCCCACCACGGTGGCCGTTGCGGTGGGGTGTTCCGGGCGTAGCCCGGAGATGCGCTCGCGCAGTGGCACGGCGTTCGAGAACGTCAGCATCGGCCACCCCCGCTCGGCGGCGACCCGGCGCAGCGCTCGGTCGGCGTTGACCGCGAACGGGTGCCCGACCGCCTCGAGCATCGGCACGTCGGTGGCCGAGTCGGAGTAGGCGTAGCTGCCGGCCAGGTCGTAGCCACGTTCCTCAGCTAAGGCGCGGATCGCGACCGCCTTCTCGGGGCCGTAGGCGTAGCGGCCGATCTCGCCGGTGTACTTGCCGTCGGCGACGTGCATCTGGGTGGCGACGATGTGATCGGCCCCGAGCATCGCGCCGATCGGCCCGACCACCTCCTCGCCGGACGAGGAGACGATCACGACGTCGCGCCCGGCGGCCTTGTGCTCACCGATCAATTCGACGGCCTCGTCGTAGACGATCGGGTCGATGATCTCGTGCAGCGTCTCCGAGACGATCTCGCGGACCTGGGATACGTCCCATCCCGTGCACATGGCGGTCAGGTACGCGCGCATCCGTTCGATCTGGTCCTCGTCAGCGCCGGCGAGCGCAAAGACGAACTGCGCATAGGCGCTGCGCAGGACGGCCCGACGATTGAGCAATCCGCTTTGGTAGAAGGGTCTACCGAACGCCAGGACGCTCGACTTGGCGATGATCGTCTTGTCGAGGTCGAAGAACGCGGCGGTGCGTAGTGCCGGGAATGCCGGTTCGGGAACCACCAGCCCAGGATACGGATCAATGCTCGTGGCACAGCGTGGGGCGCCGCGATGTCAAGTCCGCTGTCCACAGCCCGGCGTGTCGTCCACAGCTTCGGCTGCCCTCTGGTGACCCGCCGTCCGGGGACGGTTTGCTCGGTGCGTGGACGGTCCGGTGCTCGGCGTGGTGGGCGGCAGCGGCGGCGTGGGTGCCTCGACCTTCGCCGCTGTGCTGGCGGCGGTAACTGGGCGCGCGATGCTTGTCGATCTCGACGTCGTGGGCGGCGGCATCGACGTCCTGCTCGGTATCGAGGGTGTTCCCGGCGCACGCTGGTCGGGACTGCGGGTCGGCGGCGGGCGGCTCGACCCCAAGCTGCTCGCCGACGGCTTGCCGCGCTGGGGCCCGGTGCCGGTGCTGGCCGCGGATTCCCCGCCGGACTCGGCCGACGCGGTGGCCCAAGTGCTCGCTGCGGCCGCGTCGCTCGGACCTGTCGTGATCGATCTCGGCCGCGGACCCAGCGGTCCGCGCGACGCCGGCGTGGCCCGGTGCGTGCTCGTCGTTCTGCTCGCGGTCGCCCAGGTGCGCGGCCTGATCGCGGCGCGCGCGGTGGCGGCCAGCCTGTCCGGTGCACCGACCGGGCTGGTGCTGCGGCGCGGTTCGGTGGCGCCTGACCAGGCAGCGCCGATGACCGCCACCGCACTGATCGGCGTGGTGCCGGCGCTCGCGGCCTCGCGCGATCGCGTGGTGGACGCGCGGCGCCCGCCCAGGGCGTTGGCCCGCATGGCAGCAGGAGTTCTGGACGGGGTGGTTCGACATGACTGACCTGGTCGCACGAGTGCGCCGGCGGGTGGTCACCGACCCGGCCGACCTGGACGTGGTCGTGCGCGATGAGGTCGAGGGCATCACCGACGACGCGGTGCTCGCGGCCCTGCGGCGCGACGTCGAGGCCGAGCTCACGGGCGCCGGTCCGCTCGAGCCGCTGCTGGCTCTCGCGGGGATCACTGACGTGCTGGTCAACGGCCCCGACGCGGTCTGGATCGACCGCGGACGCGGGATGGAGCGCACGCCGGTGCGCTTTGCCGACGACGCGGCCGTGCGGCGGCTCGCCCAGCGCCTGGCTTCGGCGGCCGGCCGGCGCCTGGACGACGCGATGCCGTTCGTCGACGCCGCCCTGCCCGACGGCACCCGCCTGCACGCGGTGCTGCCGCCGCTGACCGCGCGCACCACGATGTCGCTGCGGGTGCTGGCCCGCGAGCGTCACGACCTGGCCGACCTCGTCCGGCTGCAGGCGATGCCGGGGGCGGTGGCGGGAGTGCTGGCTGCCGTCGTTGCCGCGCGGCTCGCCTTCGTCATCAGCGGCGGCACCGGCATCGGGAAGACAACGCTGCTCGGTGCGCTGCTCGGGCGCGCTCCGGCGAACGAGCGGTTGCTGGTGATCGAGGACGCGGCCGAGGTCGTCGTCGACCATCCGCACCTGGTGCGCTTGGTGGCCCGGACATCCAATGTCGAGGGCACTGGTGCGGTGGGGTTGCGCGACCTCGTCCGGCTGGCACTGCGGATGCGCCCGGACCGGCTCGTGGTCGGCGAGTTCCGCGGCGCCGAGATGGTCGAGCTGCTGGTCGCACTCAACACCGGGCACGAGGGTGGGGCGGCGACCTTGCACGCCAACTCCGCGCGCGATGTCCCGGCGCGGTTCGTGGCCTTGGGCGGGCTCGGTGGGTTGCGTGCCGACGCAGTGGCGACGCTGGTGTCCAGCGCGGTCGACGCAGTCGTGCACCTGCGCCGCGGGCGCGACGGCCGTCGGATCGTCGACGAGATAGGGCTGCTCGACCGGGTCGGTGACGAGTTGACCGTCGCCTCGGTCTGGTCGGTCCGTGCCGGACTCGGGGTGGCGGCGCCGCGGTTGGCGGCGCTCATCGCCGACCGGGGGCAGCCGGTTCCGGAACTGCTGCGATGACTCCGCTGGCGTGGCTCGCGACGGCTGCGGCGCTTGGGTTGGTGCCGTTGCCGTCGGCGGGGTGGCGGCGTGCGCTCGGCTTGTCGCGGCGCGGACGGCTGGCGACGGTCGCGGCGAACCTGCCGCGGCCGCCCCGGTCCTGGCCGCCGCCGTGGGTGCTCGGGCTGGTCGGCTGTGCCGCGGCGGCGGGAGCCGG
>JAOPWD010000158.1 GCA_025965875.1 Pseudonocardiales bacterium | reverse complement strand
GCTCATCCGATCTGGCGACCTACACCCGGCGCACGCGGCGGCCACCCGTCGGCTGTGCATCGAGTACTTCACCTTGCTGGCCCAGCTGACCGGTCGCGACGTGGCCGACGAGGAGCTGCCACGGGATGCGAACCTGCTGTCCTACCACGTGGCCTCGCACCTCCCGCTGACCCTGCCGGACCGTCAGGACCTGCTCGTCCAACCCAGCGCAGCCGACCGGCTTCGTCGGGCGATCCCCTTACTGCGGCGGGAGATACGGCTGCTGCAGAGCACCCGCAGCATCTCGGTGGCCTCTGACGTGCTCCATCTGATCCCAAACCCCAACTGACACTTCCGGCTCGGGGCGACCGAGATCGTCCTCGGCGGCGAAGGACGCGCAGACGCCGTAGACGAGGACGGCCACCGTCGCCTCGAGCAGGAACAGCCCGCGCATGTGCACCGTCAGCGGTAGGTGCTGCAGCAGGGTGTTCGCCTTGCCGTTGCCGGTGCCCCCGGCCAAGGCATGCCCGACGACGCTAGTCAGGTAGGAGCCGAGCAGGCCGCCGACACCGAGCGCGAGCGCCATTACCGGACCGCGGGTCGAGGTCCGGAACCACGCCACCAGCCCGGCCACCAGGCCCGCGCTAGCGCAGATGACGGCGAACCGGCCGTCACCGGCGATGAACGACTCCGTCTCGTCCGGCTGGATCGCGTGTGGCGCCACGACGTAGCCGAGCGGGCCGGGCGGGCTCCACCACTGCCACAGGACACCGAGCAGGGCGCCCAGAACGGCCAGGGCGAGCACGAGGTAGACACCGGCCCGCACATCCTCGCGGGGGGCCCAGCGCGGCCGGGACCGCGCGGCCCGTCGGGGTTCAAACGGCCAATCGGCAGAGTCCGACGGGGCCGGCTGGGTGGGAGACGTCACTGAGCCAGTCTCGCAGCCGTGCGGGCGGGAGGGATCACGTGGTCAGCGTGCCGCATGGACGTCAACGGCCGATCGTGTCGCGCAGGATCAGGTGCAACTCGTCGACTCGTGCCTTCGGGACGACCCGGTCGACGTCGAAAGTGCGCAGCCGGGTGACGGTCCGCCGCCGCCGCTCACGGCCGAGAAAGCGAAACGGCAGCGCAGGCAGTGTCCAGGTGCGCCCGGGCAACCCGATCCGGCGTAGCTCGGCCAGCACGTCGGACTTGGTGTCGTCGACGAGCGCATGCAACCGCGCCTCGATCGGCCCGACCTGGTCGGCCGCGCTCAGCCGTCGCAGCACCGCACGCAGGATCGCCCGCATCGCCAGCACCCCGAGCGCGAGCAGGGCGATGATGACCGCCCAGAACGTCGAGCCGAGCCGCCACTCGACCAGTCCGGCCAGTCCGAGGATGACGAGCGCCGCGATCAGCAGGCCGCGGCTGACCGACTCACCGATGGCCCGGCCGACGAGGTAGCGCGCCAGCGCCCACCGGCTGATGGGCGAGCCCTGCTCGAAGGCACCGACGTCGTACGCGATCGGCTCGTCCGGGCCCGGCTCGGCGGGCAGTGCGGGGTTCACGCCTATCGACGGTACCGGCCCGATCCCTGCGGTGTGGGGCACAAGGGGCGCAGCTGACGACGACTTGGCCGAGGTTGACCCGGCGCTAGGCGGAGACGGACCCCGGGCCGAGCAGGGCCTTCAGGTCGCCCATCAGGCCGGCCGAGGGCGCGACGCGGTAGCCGGCGCCGAGCTGGAGCAGGTGCGCGCGGTCGCCGTTGACCAGCCGTAGTTGCACCTCGGTGGTGCCGGGATGGGTGGCCAGGACGTCGCGCAGCCGGTCGACCATCGGCGGGGTGCACCGGGCCGGTGCCATCGTGATGACCACCGGCCCGCGCGGCCCGAGATTGGTGTCGAGCAGGATCACGTCGCTGCCGATGACCTTGACGGTGTCCTCGCGGGCGTCGGTGCGGCCCTTGATGGCGACGATCGCGTCCTCGGCGATCGTCAGCGCCACCTGCGCGTAGCTGGTCGGGAAGAACATGACTTCGATCGAACCCTCGAGATCCTCGAGCACGACCGACGCCCACGGTGCGCCGGCCTTGGTGACCCGCCGCTTGACCGAGGAGAGGATCCCGGTGAGGGTGACCGACTGCGGTTCGTCGCTCGGCTCGGCGTGCACGGCCGCGATCGACATGTCGGCGGCCGCACCCAGGATGTGCTCGAGGCCGAACAGCGGGTGGTCGGAGACGTAAAGCCCGAGCATCTCGCGCTCGAACTGCAGCAGCACCTTCTTGTCCCACTCCCCCGGCGGGACACGCACCGCGAACACGTCGTCGGCCGGGCTCTGCTCGCCCAGGCTGCCGAACAGGTCGAACTGACCGATCGCCTCGGCCCGCTTGGTGTCGAGCACGGCGTCGACGGCCGGCTCGAAGACGTTGATCAGGCCGCGGCGGGGATGGCCGAGCGAGTCGAAGGCGCCACCCTTGATGAGCGCTTCAATGGTGCGCTTGTTGCAGACCACTGCGTCGACCTTGCGCAGGAAGTCACCGAAGTCGGTGAACGCACTCTTGGCCGCGCGAGTGGCGACGATCGAGGTCACCACGTTGCTGCCGACGTTGCGGATGGCCGTCAGGCCGAAGCGGATGTCGGTGCCGGTCGGGGTGAACTCGGCGTCGGAGGCGTTGACGCACGGCGGCAGCACCTTGATGCCCATGCGGCGGCACTCGGCCAGGTAGATCGCCGACTTGTCCTTGTCGTCGCGCACCGACGT
>JAOPWD010000083.1 GCA_025965875.1 Pseudonocardiales bacterium | reverse complement strand
GACGTGCAGCACGAGGCGCTGGTCGCATTGTTGACAGACGCGTTGTCTGCCTTGTCGCAGGAGCGGGGAGTCTCACAGAGCGGCCACTGACCCAGGCGCCTCACGGCCAATCGGCGGGCTGAGGCGTCGCCTGATCCGGCGCTCATCAGGCACTCGGCTCGCCGTTCCGCCCGCCGGCATACGCGAGCTGGTATGCCTCAGCGACAGCGAGCAGTAGGAGGGACCACGGCACGAGCGCGTGCAAGCACGCCGTAGCTCGGAAACCGTCGAGGCCTTCCGGTCGGTCAGCTTGGTCGCTACCAATCCTCGGGAGGCCTCGACCCACCTCCGATCACTTAATCGCCGCGATTCGCTCACACCCACCGCGTGCCGGTGATGTCGTCTATGGCAGCGAGGCTGTCCGCGCGTTGGTCAAGGGGCGCCGCATCTCGTGGGCGGCCCGTCCGAGCTGGGCACCGCACCCCCGCTTCCCGGGCCCTCGCCGATCGGCTGCCCCCTGACGTCGCGGCCGCGGCCGCTGAGTTCATCACAGGGCCCCTGCTCGCCAACCCGCAGCGAGTCGGTAAGCCCTTGGGCGAAGAACTCGCTGGCATCTACAGTGCCCGGCTCGCCCGCAACTGGCGGGTGCTGTACGAGATCGATGACACCAAGCACGCGGTGATCGTGCTCTACATCCGACACCGCTCGGCCGCCTACCGTCCCAGCTGAGGACAATTGCCCCCACCGAGGCAGCGCAGAAAACCTCCGCCACGCAGCGACAGGCGATACCGATCGCTCACCGCACAGCATGACGTCCCATCCCACGGTCCCGGTTGGAGATCACCGCCCACGGGTCGAGGATGCCGCGGCGGCTGGGGGTCGAACCGGGCGCGGCGCGGCCAGTTAGAGCAGCAACCGGCATCCTGGGCCGGTCGTCCGCCGGGCGGTTTCGATCACCACGGCGTCGTCTGGTGTATCCCGCGGGGGCGCGGATACACCGACCGGAGGGGGTCCGCACCCCCGATCGGGAAATCCCAAGGCCCCAGATTCCCGGGCGTCCAGTCGCCCAACGACCGTCATCCGGGTGAATGTCCTACCGAATGTCCTACCCGAACGCGCGGCTGAAAGCGTTATCTGTCCCGTATTCACTGGGGCAGATGAAGTGTCCGAGGGGGGACTTGAACCCCCACGCCCAGTAAAGGGCACTAGCACCTCAAGCTAGCGCGTCTGCCATTCCGCCACCCGGACGAGTGCCCAGCGAGTCTAGCCGACACCAAACGGGGCTCTGCGCCGCTGCGGGAGCGCGACACGGCAGATCAACAGAAGGTTTTCCAGTCAAGTTCCCCCGTTCTTGCTCACAAAGAGCTAACATCGGAAATGCCGGATGAAAAATTCGCGTCAAGGCGCAGCTGAGCTTCGAGCGACCCTCGACGGCCAGTTCTCGCTTAGGGGGTCACCATGTTGCGTGACCGAATCCTGCGCGTAATGCGGGCCGGTTTGGTTGCCCTCGTGTGTCTCGTCGTGTGCCTGGCCAGCGGGCTGTCCACGGCATCGGCCAATAGCTCGGACCACAACCCGGACTGCCAGCCCAAGAGCGCCTCGTGCCCTGCTGCCAGCGACAAGCAACACCGCGACGACCAGGACAAGCACCACCGCGACAAGCACCACCGCGGCAAGCACCACCCTCACAAGCACGGCCACGGGTCGCACGAAAGCAAGCCGCCACCGTCAGCGACGCCAACCGTCTCCTCCCCAGTCGCCCCGAGCCCGGTTGGCCCGACGCGGGTCGGCCCGAGGCCTGGCGGACCGTCGGCCGGTGGTGGCAAGCCGAGTGAGTCGAGCGGACCTTCGGCCGGTGGTGGGAAGCCGAGTGAGTCGAAGGGTGGCGGCGAGTCAACCGAGCCGGCCGAGCCGAGCGGGTCGGGCACCCCCGCCGCGACACCGAGTACCTCTGCGAGCAGTACCTCGACGAGCTCGAGCCCGAGCCCTGCTGCGCCGGCCGTCGTAACCACGCCGGCCAGAGCCGCGGCCGGCAGTGCCGCCGTCCTCACCTCCCGGAGCGTCAACCAACCGCCCACGCTGCGTACGGCCCCCAGCGGTGGGGGCCGACTGCCGGTCGCGAGCCGCGAGGTGGTGCCAGCTCGAACGTCAGTGCCGACGGCAACCCCATCGAGGCCGCCACCGCGCAGTTCCGCGGTCGCCGCCCCTTTGTTCAACACGCCCCCCTCCGACACGATGTTCGGCATTAACTCATCGACGCTGCTCGCTGCGATGATCGCCGTATTCGCTCTGGGAGTCGCAGTGACAGTGGCCAGCGGTCACCGCCGGGTGCGCCGAACCCACTGAGCGACCAACGGCGCACGAGCGACGCCTGGTAGGAACGACGTATGAGCCAGCCACAATCGAGTGTCACCGCCGACGTCACTGCGCAGGACGAGGTCGCCGGCCTGTTGGGTGAGCTGATCCGGATCAACACCGCCAACCCGACGCACCCGGAACGTCCCGCCGCCGAATGGGTTGCAGCCAAGCTCGACGAGGTCGGCGTCGCCTCCCAGATCATCGAGGCCGCGCCCGGCCGCGCGTCTACCATTGCCCGCATCGAGGGCAGCGACCCGAGCCGCGCTCCGCTGCTGATCCACGGGCACCTGGATGTGGTCCCGGCCGAGGCGAGCGAATGGTCCGTCGACCCCTTCGGCGGGGAGATCCGCGACGGCTACCTCTGGGGCCGCGGCGCAGTCGACATGAAGGACATGGATGCGATGACGCTCGCGCTCGTGCGTGAGTGGGCGCGCACCGGTCGCAAGCCGCCCCGCGACGTCGTTCTGGCGTTCGTGTCCGACGAGGAGGCCGGCGGTCGGCTGGGCGCGCACTACCTCGTCGACAACCATCCGGACCTGTTCGCCGATTGCACCGAGGCGATCAGCGAGGTCGGGGGATTCAGCGTCTCGCTCAACGAGAGCACGAGGCTGTACCTGATCCAGACCGCGGAGAAGGGCATCAACTGGCTGCGGCTGCGCGCCACGGGCCGTCCAGGCCACGGTTCGATGGTGCACGAGGACAACGCCGTCACCCAGCTGGCCGCGGCCGTGTCACGAGTCGGCACGCACGAGTTCCCCGTGGTCATCACCGACACGGTCCGCGCGATGGTCGAGGCGATCGCGTCGGTCACCGGAATGGAACTCGACCCAGACAGCCCGGAGGACTGGCTGCCGAAGCTCGGCGGAATGGCCCGGATGATCGGTGCCGTCGTCCGCAACACCGCGAACCCGACCATGCTGCAGGCCGGCTACAAGACAAATGTCATCCCCTCGTCGGCCGAAGCGACGATCGACGCCCGGTTCCTGCCCGGGCAGCAGGACGAACTGCTCGCCCAGATCGACGACTTGATCGGTGCCGGTGTCGAGCGCGAGTTCATCGTGCAGGACATCGCGGTCGAGACGTCCTTCGACGGCGCCTTGGTCGAGGCGATGTCGGCCGCTCTCCGGGCCGAGGACCCGGGGGGCCACCCGGTGCCGTACCTGATGAGCGGTGGCACCGACGCGAAGTCGTTCTCGACGTTGGGCATGCGGTGCTTCGGGTTCTCGCCGTTACTGCTGCCAGCGGATCTCGACTTCGCTGCGTTGTTCCACGGCATCGACGAACGGGTCCCGGTCGAGGGGCTGAAGTTCGGCGTGCGCGTACTCGATCGACTGTTGACGAACTGCTGAATCGTTGTCGCTGCCGCATGCGACGCTGAGCCCGTGTTGCTAGCAGAGGTTGCCGCCGCCTCGGCCGACGTCGGCGCCACATCCGCGCGGTTGGCCAAGACCGAACGGCTGGCCACGTTGCTCCGATTGGCCGGCGCGGACGAGATGCCGCTAGTGGTCTCGTGGCTCGCGGGGGAGTTGCCACAACGGCAGATCGGCGTCGGCTGGGCCGCCCTGCGCGCCGTTCCGGCTCCGGCCGATGCCGCCACTCTCACTGTGGCCGAGGTCGACGCGGCGTTCACCGAGATCGGCGCGGTCTCGGGCACCGGTTCGCAGGCGCGCCGAGCCAACCTGGTGGCCCAGCTCTTCGGCGCCGCGTCGGCGGTGGAGCAGGAGTTTCTGCGCCGACTCCTCGGCGGTGACCTACGGCAGGGCGCCTTGCTCGGCGTGATGACCGATGCCGTGGCGCGGGCGACCGCGGTGCCGCTGGCCGACGTCCGGCGCGCCGCCATGCTGCGCGGTGACCTACCTGCGGTGGCGGCGGCCGCACGGTCTGGCGGTGCCGTAGCCCTCGCCGAATTCGGCCTGCAGGTGGGACGTGCGATCAGCCCGATGCTCGCCCAGACCGCTGCCGGCATCCCCGATGCGCTCGAGCGACTCGGCGGCTCGGTGTTGCTGGAAGCCAAGCTCGACGGCGCGCGGATCCAGGTGCACCGCTCCGGCGACGACGTAGCGATCTACACCCGCACGCTCGACGATGTCACCGCGCGACTGCCTGAGATCGTCGAGGCCGTGCTGGCCCTCCCGGTTACCTCGCTGGTCGCCGATGGCGAGGCCATCGCACTGCGGCCCGACGGCCGCCCACATCCGTTCCAGGTCACGGCATCACGGTTCGGCCGGCGCACCGACGTCGAGGCCGCGCGTGGCTCGATCCCGTTGCACGCCTTCCTCTTCGATGTCCTGCACATCGACGGCACCGACCTCCTGGATGCGCCGACCGCCGAGCGGCTCGCCGCGCTCGACGCCGTGGTACCCGAGGCCGCCCGCGTCGACCGGCTCGTGACCGCGGATCCCCTTGCCGCGCAGGCGTTTCTGGACGCGACTCTCGAGCGCGGCCACGAAGGCGTCATGGCCAAGTCGCTCACCGCACCGTACGAGGCGGGTCGGCGCGGCGCCGGCTGGCTGAAGGTCAAGCCCGTGCACACACTCGACCTGGTCGTGCTCGCCGTCGAGTGGGGCTCGGGCCGGCGCCAGGGCAAGCTCTCCAACATCCATCTCGGCGCCCGGGATCCAGCCACCGGTGGATTCGTCATGCTCGGCAAGGCGTTCAAGGGCATGACCGACGCCATGCTTGCCTGGCAGACCGAACGATTCCTCGCGCTCGCCGACGGTCCGACTGACGGCTGGGTCGTGCACCTCCGCCCGGAACAGGTGGTCGAGATCGCGTTCGACGGAATTCAGGGCTCGTCGCGATACCCCGGGGGGATGGCCCTGCGCTTCGCCCGGGTGCTGCGGTACCGCGACGACAAGCCGGCCGCCGAGGCCGACACCATCGACACCGTGCGCATGCTGCACGACCGCGACTAGCTGCCGCCCATGTACGAAGGCTTCGTCGACGTGAGTGCGGCACAGCTCTGCGTCCGGCATGGTGGCGACGGGCCGGCGTTGCTGCTGCTGCACGGTGGTTCTTCTTCGACCAGCGCGGTCGAATGCCCCGTTCTCGTCCTGTGGTCCACCAAGGACGACCTGGCCGATCTTTACGGCGACCCGTTCACCGGGTGAACCCCGCTGCCCTGACCGGCGCCCCCGCCGCGTTCCTGCGACGCTGAGCTCAGCTCGGTATCGCCTCCGGCCGCCAGTGGGCAGGGGCCTTGCCGAGTTCGCGTTGGAACGCGCGGCTGAACGCCTGCTCGGAGTTGTAGCCCACCGTGGCACCGATCTCGCCGACGCCCAGCCCGGTCGTGCGGAGCAGTCCCGAGGCCAGGTGCAGCCGCCACTGCGACAGGTACCGAATCGGTGGCCGGTCGAGCAGTTGCAGGAAGCGGTCGGCGAGCACCGTCTTCGACGCCGCCACTGCCACCGCGAGGTCGGCCACGGTCCAATCGCGTGCCGGTTGGGTGTGCAATAGCGGCAACGCCTGCCCGACCACGGGATCGCGCAATGTAGCCAGCCATCCGGTGAGTTCCGCGTCGCGGCTCTCGTCAAGGTAGCGGCGCAGTGTGCTGAGTCAAGAATCTTGCAGGTTCGACCTCCTTCTGGCGCGAGGCGTCAAGACGTTGGCGGAGGTTGTTCTCGATCGGCAGTTAGGGGCATCTACTACTCTCTCTGCGCCGGCCGCCAGGTGGAGGACGACACGTAGCAGGACCAGGCGTGGGCGATGACCTGGTCAGCGTCTACCGGCTGGCCGCACTGGCTAAGCGCTGCGCGCCGGCATACCGTGGAATGACGGCTTCCCGGCATGTCGAGCCGCTGGAGGAGGTTGACGATGACCGTCCACCAATGCCCGAAGTGTGAGCTGCGCTTCGCGTTGAAGACCGAGCTCGACGACCACTGTTGGCACGACCATCCGGAATTCCGCCACGAGTACCCAGCCGTCAGACCGGCATCCCACTCCGCCGAAATCGGGAAGGTGGAGCGGACCGAATCGGTCGTTGCGCTGTTTCGTGAACCCGGGCGATGGACCGAAGGGCACTTGGTCGTTCATGGCTCGTCGCTGACGTTCCGCTCGCTGCGCCAGCCTCCTGGCGAGGGCTCGATCAGAGCGACGGTCAACGGCCTGAAGCTGGTGCGACGTACGCGCACTCGCCTCTTCACCGAGAACGGCCCATCGCTTGCACAGACCTGGCAGCTGAGCGTGGAAGACGAGCACGGCAAGTGGCTGTTGTTTGCTCTCCGACGCAAGGACTGCGCCGCGATCTCCGAAGCCCTGAGCGAGGCGACCCGGCCGCGCTCCAGCGAGGAGTCAGCGACGTAGCCGCAGGCGCAGCTGTCCGGCCATGCCTCGGCGCACCCAGGTCGGGTCGGTCAAGAATGAGGTCAGACCGGCCGCCTACGCGACCGCCCCATCTTCACCGTCAAGAAATTTGCAGGTGTCAGGCTTCCCGGCATGGATGATGGCGCGATGGGCGCGGGGTTTGCTGGTCCTTCGGCTGCGAGTGCTGCGCCGATGAGGACAACCGCTCCTTCGGTCATCTCGACCAGCTGTGCGATGAGTCCGGTGGTGTGGTCGTGCTGCGGTGCCCGCGCTGCGGTTCGTTTCTACGAGTTCGACGATCTCGGCCGGGAGACGGGTTCGTCTGACCGTTGAGCAAGCACGCGAGCGGCTGCCTGGCGCGGTGTGAACGTCACGCGCCCGCGAGGTAGGCCTGTCGCGGTGTGCGGTCGCCGATGCTCGTGTCCGCGGACAAGGTCGCAGGGTTGTCGGCACCCGTCAGTAGCGTGCCGCCCATGGCGATGTTCACGGTCACGATGGTCAACGGCCCACACTGGGACAGCTCCCGACAGCGCCGCGCTCAGCCCGCCTGGACCGAACATGCCGCGTTCATGGAGCAGCTCGTTGACGACGGTTTCGTCATCCTCGGCGGCCCGATCGGCGACGGTGCGATGGTCCTGTTAGCCGTCGAAGCCAAGGACGATAGCGAGATCAAGGCACGTTTCGACCAGGACCCCTGGATCCCCATGGGAGTGATCCAGATCGGGACGATCGCCCCGTGGACGATCTGGCTCGACGGCCGAGAGCGGGTCCGCACGCGCTGACCGTCTTGACTGACTTACTGAGCCGAGCTCAGAACGGCGGCGGATCCGGGTCAGTCGCGCTGAGTTCGATGGTCTGGTCGATCGGATAGGTCGCCGGCGGTTCGACGTATTTGTGTCCGGTCGGCGACGTCCACTCGATCGATCCGTCCTCGAATCGCCGCGGTTGCCAGCCGCCGTCGTGCTTCACGTGATGGTGTCTACAGCACACGCACAGCAGGTTGGGTTCGTTGGTTTCGCCGTTGCGTTCCCAGGGTTTCTCATGATCGAGATCGCAGCGGCAGGCCTGGCGTTCGCAGTGCGGGAAGCGACAGGTCCGGTCGCGGGTGATGACATGATCGGCCAGGTCTTTCGGCGGGCGGTAGGTCGTGCGGCCATAGTCGACCAACTGACCCATCGAATCGGTCACCAGCCGCCGCCAGGTCCCGGTCGGATCAGCAGCGAGTCTCCTTGCGACAGATGCAGGGATCGGTCCCGAGCCGGCCAGTTCGCCGGGCTGCTCGTCCAGCCCGAGCAACGTCGACAGGGCGACGCAGACCTGGATCGCCGGCCGCATGCCGTGTTCCCGCGGCAGCTCACCCGAGGACGTCCCGTGCAGTGCGTCGATGGCGAGCTGGATCGCGGCATCGGCGCGGCGCTGATCCGAGGTCCGCGG
>JAOPWD010000064.1 GCA_025965875.1 Pseudonocardiales bacterium | reverse complement strand
GCGTCGAGCAGCGCGGCGGCCTTGCTGCCGACGTCGCCGTTGACCCCGACTGCGGCCGCGACCCGCAGCCGGCCCTGAGCGTCGACGGCCGGCTGATAGATGGTCGCGCGCAGCGCCCCGGTCCGCGTGAGCACGCCCACCAGCGTGCCGTCGGCCGCGACCACGGGTGCCAGCCTGCGACGGCCTGCGTCGAGCTGGTCGAACGCGTCCTGCGGATCGACCGGATCGGTCAGCGTCAGCGGGTTCGCGGTCATCACCTGGTCGAGTTGCGCGAAGCGGTCGCTGCCCAGGCAATCGGCTTCGGTGACGACACCGACGGGACGACGCTTGTCGTCGACGACGATGACGGCGCCGTGCGCGCGCTTGGACAGCAGTGCGAGCGCGTCGCTCACCGGGCTGTGCGGCGAGAGGGTGAGGGCAGTGTCGACGATCAGGTGCCGCCGCTTGACCCACTGCACCACCTCGCGGACCACGGACACCGGGATGTCCTGCGGCAGCACGGCCAACCCGCCGCGCCGGGCGACCGTCTCGGCCATCCGGCGGCCAGCGACCGCGGTCATGTTCGCGACCACGAGCGGGATCGTCGTGCCGCTGCCGTCGGTCGTGCTCAGGTCCACGTCGAACCGGGAGGCCACATCGGAGTGGGACGGGATCATGAAGACGTCGTCGTAGGTCAACTCGAACGGCGGGATGGGGTCGATGAAGCGCACGAGGCAGTTTATCGGCGTACCGCCGCGACCTAGGGTGGGCCGGGTGCTGGCCGTGTTCGACATCGACGGAGTGGTGGCCGACGTCCGCCACCGGCTGCACCACCTCGACCGGCCGAAGTCGTGGCCGGCGTTCTTCGCCGCCGCCGACCAGGACCCCCTGCTACCTGAAGGCGCGCGCCTGGTGGCCGACCTGGCCCACGAACACGAGATCGTCTGGCTGACCGGCCGTCCGGCCTGGCTGCGCGACACCACCGCGGACTGGCTCGCCCGGTTTGACCTGCCTGGAACCGAGTTGCACCTGCGCCCGGCTCGCGATCACCGGCCGGCCCGGCAGTTCAAGGTGGAGGTACTACGGCGACTGGCGCGGCGCACGGTCGCCGCATTCGTCGACGACGACCCAGAGGTGATCAGTGCCGCGACGGCGGCCGGGTTCCCGGCTGTACTGGCCGACTGGGTGCCGCGGGCGGCCAGTTTGCGTGATGCGCAGGAGCGGTTCGGACGGACGTGAAGCGGGCGCGTATCGTGGACGACTGTTACGACTCAATAACTTTTAACGTTAATTTTACATTTGTTGTCCGTTAAGTATGCAATCGGGAATACTCCCCATGCGCGCCTGCTGGACAAGATCGGAAAACCGCGCACACTTGTGACGTAGGTCAACACTGGAAGCGATTACAGGAAAGTAAAATGATCACCGACTTGATGCCGGAGACCCCGGCTCGCCCCACCTGCCGGCACACCCCGGCGTGCCCCACTGCCTATGCGTCCGATCGCGATGCCGCACACGTGATCTCGGCGCATCCCGAGCAGGGGTGGAGCTTGTTGTGTAACGGCATCGTGCTGTTCGAGGACTTCGGCGAGCTGCTGCCGGACGGGCAGAGCAGCGCAGCGCGCCGCGGGGCCCTGTCCAGCTGCTCGCCGCACCGCCGCGCGAGCTGAACTAAGCCCGTACTTTCCGCCGCCGGACCAATCGGGGTCCGAGCAGGCGGGCCAGCAAGTACACCGCGAAACTGATCGCGGTGATGAACGCGCTCGCGGGGACGTTCGTGGAGTTCAGGCCGGTCAGGCTCACGAGAAGCCCGCCATCACTGGCCAGCAGCGCGAACAGCACCGACAGCCCGGCCACGACGGCTGGACGCACCGAGAGCCGGTGCGCCGCCGCGGCCGGCGTGATCGCGAGGCTGAGCACCAGCAGCGTCCCGACGATCTGTGCTGCCTCGGTGACCGTGACCGCCAGGACGAACAGAAACACCAGGCCGACGAGCTTGACCGGCACGCCCCGCGCCTCGGCCACCTCGGGATCCACGGAGGCGAACAACAGCGGCCGGTACAGGACCAGGATCGCCAGCAGCACCGCTCCCGCGACGGCGAGCAGCAGCACTAGCTGGCCATTGCTCACCCCGAAGATTTGGCCGAACAGAATGTTCTGAGCCGCTCTGGCCGACGCGTGATACCGGCTGAGCAGGAAGACGCCGACACCGAGGCCGAAGGCCAGCGTCACGCCGATGGCGGCGTCGCGCTCGCTCTCGCGCACGCCGAGCAGGCCGATGCCGGTGGCCACGACAAGACTGCCCAGCAATGCCCCGAGGACCGCGTTGTTGGCCCAGACCAGGCCGGCGACCGCGCCGGTGAACGACAGCTCCGACACGCCGTGCACCGCGAACGCTGCCCGGCGGGTGACGACGAACGGCCCGATCAGCCCGCTGATGATGGCGACCAGCGTTGCTGCGATGAGCGCGTGCTGCACCGCAGGTAGTCGCAGGTAGACGTCTAGACCCACGAGTGCGGCCCTGCCGTGGACGAGTCGTGATCGTGGTCGTGGTCATCGTCGACCGGATGGTGATGGTGCGATCCGTCCAGATCGCCGTGCGCCGCATCGGGGGCACCGATGACGACGATGCGGCCCCGGACCCGGAGGACGTCGACCTGAGTGCCGTACAACTCTGAGAGCCGCTCGCTCGTCATCACCTCGTCCGGGGTGCCGATCGCCCACTTGGTGCCGGCCAGATAGAGCACCCGGTCGACCATCGGCAGGATCGGATTGATGTCGTGGGTGACGAAGAGAACTGACGTTCCGGTGGCACGGCGTCGCTCATCGATGAGGGCGCTGGTCGCCTGCTGGTGATGGAGGTCCAGGCTGAGCAGCGGCTCGTCACACAGCAGGACGCTCGGGTCGCCGAGCAGGGCTTGGGCGATGCGCAGCCGTTGCTGCTCGCCACCGGACAGCTTGCCCAGCGGCGCGTCGGCGTAGCTGTCCGCGCCGACCGCGCTGATCGCCTGGTCGACGCGTTGGCGCGCCGTGCGGCTCGGCAACCCGATCCCCCACCGGTGCCCGTCCAAGCCGAGGCGGACCAGGTCGCGCCCGCGCAAGGCCACGTCGCGGTCGAACGACTTCTGCTGCGGGACGTAGCCCACGTGGGTGCTGCCGCGCTGCGGCGTGCGCCCGCACACCTCGACCGTCCCCGACGAAAGCCGCTGCAGACCGAGCAACACCTTGACCAGGCTCGTCTTGCCGCTGCCGTTCGGGCCGAGCACGGCCAGGAACTCCCCCGGCGCGACGTCCAGGTCCAGGCCGCCCCAGAGCTCCCGGTCACCGAAGCGAAGTGCGGCGTTGCGCAACCGGACGGTTGCGGTCTCAGCCACCGAGTGCCGCCAGGAGCTCACTGGCCTGATGTGCCTGCCAGGTCTGGAAGTTCGGCTCCGTGCTCGGCATCGTCTCGGTCATGCTCACCACGGGCACGCCCGAACTGGTGGCCAAGTCGCGCAAGTGCTTGGTGGCCGAGTCGGTGACCTGCGCGTTGTAGATCAGCACCCGCACGGTGTGCTTGGTCAGCGCCTGCTCGAACGCGGCATTGTCGCGCGGGCTCGGATCGTTGCCGTCTTCGAGCGACAACGAGAACGAGAGGGGTGTGCCCAGCTTCAGGCCGGCCGCGGCCACGAGGTATCCGGGGACCCGCTCGGTGTAGGCGACCGCCTGACCGGCGTACTTCGCCTTGATCCGGTTGATGACGTCGACAACCTGCTGCTCACCACCGAGAAATGTCTTGAGGTTGGCCTGGAACGTACTCGCGCCGGCCGGAGACTCCTTGGCGAGCGCGGCTTCGATCGCCCCGGCCGCCTTGATCACGTAGGCGGGGTTGTACCAGAGGTGCGGGTTCGGATTGGCGCCGCGGACGCCGACGATGTCTGCGACCGTGAGCACCGTGCGGTTGTTGCTCGGGCTGGCGGAGACGAGCTTGGTCAGGAAATCGTCGTAGCCCACGCCGTTTGCGACGACGACCTTCGCGTTGGCGACCGCGCCCGCGTCGTCGACCGTCGACTCGTACTCGTGCGGGTCGGCACCGGAGTCGCTGATGATCGACTTCACTGTCACCCGATCACCGCCGATCTGCGCCGCGATGTTGCCCCAGAAGTTCTCCCCCGCGACGAGACCGATTTTCCCAGGTTTCGCGGCACTGGAAGAAGGACTACAGCCGGTAAGCCCGAACAGACAACAGATACCTAGCGCGACGAGTGCGCGCACGCCGTTTCTCGTGATCCGCATGACCTAAGCGTACTGGATATGAAAACCGTTCCCAATATCGATACCCAGATCGGCCCTCGAACGTGCTGCGGGCGGTGATATTCGCCCCACGCCGCTGGACGCGATCATCGTCAACGACAACATCACCGGACCGACCACTATCGACATCGCGCCGAGTGACTTCGCATTCAAGTCGAGTGGCGGCTGCGATTGGGTCCGGGTCGGCTAAATCGACATCAGCCTAAATCGACATCGGCATTGTCAGCCCGCCTGCCTGCCGGGTTCTGCGTCGCCGCTCATGAGTCCTCGACGCGGGCCCGGTCGAGAATTGCCGCGGTGTCGAGGCCGGTGGGCAGCGTGCCGTACGCGACGCCCCAATCCCCGCTCAGCCGGGAGGCGTTGAACGCG
>JAOPWD010000044.1 GCA_025965875.1 Pseudonocardiales bacterium | reverse complement strand
CACTGCGCGAACTAGCGCTGCTCTGGCTGGCCGATCAGGTCGAGGAGGGGATGCAGCGCTACCGCGAGGCGCATGGCATCACCGGCACCTGGGAGACGCGCGAGCGGGTCGTCGTCGCGCTGACGGGTGGGCCCGAGGGTGGCGCGCTCATCCGCCGTGCTGCCCGCATAGCGGCCCGCACCGCCGGCGGAGACCTGATGGCGGTTCATGTCGCCCGCAGTGACGGCCTGGCCGGAACCGGGTTGGGCACGTTGGAATCGCAGCGGCTGCTCGTCGAGTCACTCGGCGGGACCTACCACTCAGTCGTCGGCGACAACGTGCCCAGCGCGCTGCTCGACTTCGCCCGCAGCGTCGATGCCACGCAGATCGTGCTCGGCGCTTCACGCCGGCGCCAATGGGCCGCGTTGGCCGGTCCCGGCACGAGTGCAACTGTCACCCGGCTGTCCGGCCCGATCGACGTGCATATGGTCAGCCACGACTACGCCGGCCGGGGCCGCGCGCTGCCGTCGCTGGGTTACGGCCTGACGCCGCGACGCCGCGCCGCCGGCCTCATCGTCGGCACGGTGCTGCTCGTCGGTGCGACGCTCGTGCTGACGCCACTGCGCAGCGACCTCACGTTCGCCAGCGACGTCGCCATCTACCTGCTCATCGTCGTGATCACCAGCCTGGTGGGCGGGTTCTACCCGGCGCTGTCGGCCGCCGTGGCCGGCAGTCTGCTGCTGAACTACTACTTTGCCCCACCACTACACACGTTCACGATCGCCCACCGCGAGCACATCGTCGCCGTGGTGATCTTCCTGCTGGTGGCCTCGCTCGTGTCCCAAGTCGTCGACACCTCAGCACGTCGGTCGGCGTTGGCGGCCCGATCCAGTGCCGAGGCCGAGACGCTGTCGACCCTTGCCGGCAGTCTGTTGCGCGGCGAGCAGGCGCTGCCGGCCCTTCTGGAGCGGGTCCAGGAGGCTTTCACGATGCGCAGCGTCAGCTTGCTCGAGCGTTCCGGACCGGAAGTACCTGCCGGCGACACGAATTGGCGGGTTCTTGCCGCAGTGGGGTCCGACCCTCCGCAGCGTCCGGCCGATGGCGAGTACACGGCCGAGATCGACGACACCCAGGTATTGGTGCTGCGGGGTCATCCGCTGCGGGCGGAGGACCAGCGGGTACTCAGCGCTTTCGCAACCCAGGTCTCTGTCGCCTACCGCCAGCGCGAACTGGTCGAGGTCGCGCGGGCCGTCGAACCCCTCGCCGAGTCCGAGCGTGCCCGCACTGCCCTGCTCAATGCCGTCAGCCACGACCTGCGCACTCCGATCGCGGCAGCGAAGGCGGCGGTATCCAGCCTGCGCGCGGGCGATGTGGCCTGGTCGGAGCAGGACGGGCAGGAACTGCTGGCCACCGCAGACACGTCACTCGACCGGCTCACCGACCTCGTCACGAACCTGCTCGATCTGTCCCGTCTGCAGGCGGGCGTGCTGCCCGTGCTGGCAAGCGCAGTCGGCGTCGAGGACATCGTCTCGCGCGCCCTGGACCACGCGACGCCCCCAGGGGTACGCCTCGACATCGACGTGCCGGCCGACCTGCCCGAGGTCGTGGCCGATGCCGGGCTACTCGAGCGGGTGATCGCCAACCTGGTACAGAATGCCTTGCGTTTCGCACCGGCGGGATCACCCGTGCGGATCAGTGGCAGCGTGCACAGCGGGAACGTCGAACTCCGGATTGTCGATCGCGGTCCCGGCATTGCACCCGGGGCGGCGGACACCGTGTTCGAGGCGTTCCAGCGTCGCGACGATTCGCCCGTGTCGGATGCCGGGCCGGGGCTGGGGCTGGGGCTTGCCATCGCCCGCGGCTTCGCCGAGGCGATGGGGGGTTCGGTCACTGCCGAGGAGACTCCTGGCGGCGGGGCCACCTTCGTCGTCCGGCTGGCCATCGCCGGGTCCACGCCGTGACGCGCGTGCTGATCGTCGAGGACGAGCGCCCACTGCGCCGGGCACTCGCGATGAACCTGACCGCGCGCGGCTACGACGTGTCCGAGGCCGACACCGGGACTGCTGCCCTGAGCGCCGCGGCCGGCAGTGAGCACGACGTGATCCTGCTCGACCTCGGCCTGCCGGACCTCAGCGGGATGGACGTCATCCGGGCGGTGCGCGCCTACGCGAGCACACCGATCATCGTGCTGTCGGCGCGCACCGGCAGCAGCGACAAGGTCGCCGCCCTCGACCTGGGGGCAGACGACTACGTCACCAAGCCGTTCAGCATCGACGAGTTGCTTGCCCGGCTACGGGCGGCCACCCGCCGGGTGACGCCGCTGGACGGCCCGCGCGTAGTGCAGGTCGGCACAGCCAGCATCGATCTGGACGCGAAGACGGCCACCGGCCCCGACGGCGAGCGGGTGCACCTCACCCCCACCGAGTGGCATCTGCTCGAAGCGCTCCTGCGCCAGCCCGGCAAACTGGTCACCGGACGCGCCCTGCTGACCGAACTGCGCGGCGGCCCCGACCACACCGATCCGAGCTATCTGCGTATCTACGTCGGGCAGTTGCGCCGCAAGCTCGAGCCGGAGCCCAGCCGGCCGCGACATCTCATTACCGAGCCGGGCATGGGTTACCGCTTTCAGCCTTGAACAGCGCGGCGTGCGCGGCCTCGGTCACCCCGGGTTCGGCAACGGTCGAGGCGCTGGCTGCGCTGGCCCCGAGCCCTAGGCGTTACCGGACGCGGCAGCCAACCGGGTCCAGGTGGTGCGCAGCCATTTCTCGTAGGCGCCGAAGTCCCAGCCGAGCGTTTGGGTCATCAACAGATAGGTATGCGGCGAACCGAGCAGGGACGCCGTGTCACCCAGCCACTTCACGTCGGCCCCGGCCGGCAGTAGTCCGTCCTCGGCCATCCGGGTCCAGAACAACCGCATGGTGTCGCGGGTGGCTTCGCGCCCGGCCTGCGCGGCGGCGGCGATCAGCGCTTCGATCGCTTCGGCCTGCACGGCGACGCCGATCAGCGCACCCGCGCGCTGCATGATCTCGCGGCCGCCACGCGCGGCTGCGGCAATCCGTTCGGCCGCAGTCGGCGCGGTCACCGACGTTTGGAACCACTCACGGCCCATCACGTCCACCGGTTCGGTGTCGCCGACGACCGCGACGTCGATGACGCGCTTGAGCAGGGCCGCCTTGGTGCCGAAGCGGACGTAGACGGTGCGCTCGCCGACGCCCGCAGCCTTGGCCACTGCGCGCAGCGTCGTCGCGGAATAGCCGAGTCCGACGAACAGCTCTGCCGCGGCGCGGAGGACCTTGGCCTCGGTGTCGGCGATGCGGGCGGCACGCAAAGTCAGGTCGGCGGAGTTGTCGTTGACGTCGATCGCCATACGATGCAGTCTAACTGCATCGATGCAGTTCTACTGCAAGGGAGGCACCCGATGACCGACGCGCCACGCCTGGCCGGCGTCCACCACCTGAAGCTGCCGGTGCGCGATCTGGACCGCTCGCGGCAGTGGTACGAGAGCCGCCTGGGCTATCGCCTGCAGACCGAGTTCGTCGAGGCCGGTGTGCTGATGGGGCTGGGTCTCGAGCACCCGAACGGCGGACCCGGGTTCGCGCTGCGGCTCGATCCCGAGCGCGCGACCGCGGCGGCCGGCTTCGACTACTTCGCCATCGGGGTGCCCGATCGGGCCGCCATGGACGAACTAGCGGAGCGGCTCACCGCCCTGGGCGAGGAACATGCGGGTGTGCACTGGGCCACGATCGGCTGGATCCTGCCGATGCTGCATGACCCGGACGGGCACGAGGTCCGGTTCTACACCCTCATCCACCACACCGAGTTCCCGACGGACGGCGTGCTGACCGCGAACGACCCGCGCGAATCCGCCGAGCGCCGCGAACGCGAGCAGGCGGCCGTCTCGCCGAAGTGA
>JAOPWD010000042.1 GCA_025965875.1 Pseudonocardiales bacterium | reverse complement strand
ATCCTGAGCCCCACCATCCCCGACAAGGGCCGCATTCTCACCGCGATGACCGTGTGGTGGTTTAGACAACTCGACGGGCTCGTGCGCAACCACCTGCTAAGCGTCGACGACCCGGCCATCCCCCCGCCGTGGCGCGGTCGGGCGATGCTGTGCACCGAGTTGGTCATGGTGCCCGTCGAGGCGGTGGCCCGCGGTTACCTGGCCGGCTCGGGGACGCTCGACTACCGGGTGAGCGGGAGTGTGTGCGGCGTCGCCCTGCCGGCCGGCCTCACCGACGGCGACCGGCTGCCCGAGCCGATCTTCACGCCGGCGACGAAGGCCGACCTCGGCGAGCACGACGAGAACGTCTCGTACGAGGCGGTCGTCGCCACGGTCGGGGTCGAGACCGCCGCGCAGCTGAAGCAGCTCACGCTGGCGATCTACGAGCGAGCGGCGGCCCTCGCCGCCGAGCGCGGCATCATCCTGGCCGACACCAAGTTCGAGTTCGGCCACGATCCGGCAACCGGTGAGCTGGTTCTGGGTGATGAGGTGCTGACGCCGGACTCGTCGCGGTTCTGGCCTGCCGACGACTGGCAGCCGGGACGCTCGCAGCCCAGCTTCGACAAGCAGTTCGTGCGCGACTGGCTGCTCTCGCCTGCCTCAGGCTGGGATCGCGCCGTGGGCGACCCGCCGCCGGCACTACCCGCCGACGTCGTGGCCGCCACCCGGTCGCGCTACATAGAGGCCTACGAGCGGCTGACCGGCCTGCGCTTCGACGACTGGCTCACCGCGGACAGCTGAGTCCCGGCGACGATTAAGGCTCGACCAATTGGATGTCGAGCTCGATCTTGACCACGTCGCCGAGCAGCTTCGCGGTGCCGGGCGGCAGCGCGAAATCGAGCCCGAAGTCGCGACGGCGTAGCTCGCCGCGTGCCTCGAAGCCGGCGTGCCGCGGGCCGCCGGGGATTGCCTCGACGCCGCCGAACTCCACGTCGAGCTGCAGTGGGCCGGTCACCTCGCCGATGGTGAGCTCGCCCAGGACGGTCCAGTCGGCGCCGCCGCCCGTGATCTCGGTGGAGCGGAAGGTCATGGTTGGCCGGCGCTCGGTGTGCAGCAGGTCGACGGAGCGCAGGTGCGCGTCGCGGTCACCATTGCCGGTGTCGACGGATTCGAGTTCGACGACGGCGTCGATGCTGGACGTCTCGAGGCCGTCACCCACCCGGACCTTGGCGTCGAAGCTGCCGAATCGGCCGCGGACCTTCGACACCCCGAGGTGCCTGATGGCGAATCCGACCGAGGAGTGCGCGGGATCGACGACCCAGGTCCCGGTGCTGAGTGGCAGGTCATTGGTGCGGAGCTGATCTGTTGTCATGACCTCAGCGTCACGCCGTTGCGCCCGTCGGAGAAGGCCGGGTTGGTCCTAGTAGTGCTGGGGCCAGGATGCCCTGCGCCGGCTGTGTCACCCTTGATGGATGTCGGACGACGCTGCCCTTGGCACGTTCCTGCGCGCCCGACGGGAGCGGCTGACTCCAGCCGAGGTGGGGCTGGCGACATCGCCGCGCCGCCGGACACCCGGCCTGCGCCGCGAGGAACTCGCCACCCTGGCCGGCGTCAGCATCGATTACCTCATCCGGCTGGAGCAGGGCCGCGACACCCGGCCGTCGCCCGCCGTGCAGGCCGCGCTGGCCACGGCGTTGCAGCTCAGCGACGACGAGCGCACCCACATGTTCCACCTGGCCGCGCACAATATTTCCGGCCCGCTGTGCCCGTCGAATGCTCCGCCGAGCCCCGCGGTCGCGCCGACGGTCGTCCAGATGCTCGACGGGCTGGCCCGGACACCGGCGTTCGTGGCCGGTCCGCAGAACGACGTACTGGCCTGGAACGCGTCATGGGAGCTCGTGGCCGGACCCATGGCGATGCTCGACGGTGACCCACCCAACCTGGCCCGCCATGTCTTCCTGAACCCGTCCGCGTCGAGCGTCTACCCGGATTGGGCGCTCGCTGCCGACGAGCAGGCGAGCCGGCTGCGCGCCGCGTCAGCCCGCTGGTCCGACGACCCGGTGTTCGCCGCCCTGATCGACGAGTTGAGCGCGGGCAGCGAACAGTTCGCCCTGCGCTGGGCGACTCACGACGTGGCCGAGAAGCACCGCGGGATCAAGCGACTGGTGCACCCCGCGGCAGGCGAGATCCGAGTGGCTTACGAGGTGCTGCTGCTCCCGGATGACAACGAGCAACGGCTGATCAGCTGGCTGCCGGCTGACGAGCAATCGGTCGGGGTCATGTCGCGCCTGCTCTCGGTCGGCGAACCGGTCAGCCCGGCACGGCTGCGCGTCGTCGGCGCCAACTGAGGGTCCGCCCGCCGCCGCCCTATGCAGTTCTACTGAACATCGTTCATTATGGTCGGTGATCCCGACTGAAAATGGTGAGGCGACGATGAGCACCACGGCCGACAAGTTGGCGTCAGCAGAGGTTGCCCCGGAGGCGCGGATCCCGCTTCCCGAGATCCTGCACTCCGGTCGCGCCGCTCGGTTGACCGACGCGGTTCGGTCGAGCTCGGGGGAGATCCTCGCTACCTTCGCGCCGTACAACGGCGGACTGCTCGCGGAGCTGCCGCAGTGCAGCGCGACCGACGTCCAGGACGCGTTCGACCGGGCTCGGATCGCACAGCGCAGCTGGGCAGCGCGGCCTATCCGGCAGCGGACCGCGGTGTTCCTGCGGCTGCACGACCTGGTGCTCGCCCGCCAGGACGAGATCATGGATCTCATCCAGGCCGAGAACGGCAAGTCGCGCCGTGACGCGTTCCTCGAGGTGGCCGACATCGCCAACACCGCGCGCTACTACGCGCGTACCGCGCCTGGCCTGCTCAAGAACCGGCGCCGCACCGGGCTGCTGCCCGGCCTCACTGCCGCCCGAGAGGTGCGTCAGCCCAAGGGCGTCGTCACGATCATCTCGCCCTGGAACTACCCGCTGGCGCTGTCGGCCGGTGACGCCATCCCCGCCCTCATCGCGGGTAATGCGGTCGTGCAGAAGCCGGACAACCAGACGGCCCTGACCGCGCTGTGGGGACTGGGCATCGCGCGCGAGGCGGGCCTGCCCGAGAATGTGTGGCAGCTGGTGCTCGGCCGGGGCGCCACGATCGGCTCGGCGTTGATCGACAACGCCGACTACGTCATGTTCACCGGTTCGACGCCGAGCGGGAAGCGCATCGCCGAGCAGGCCGGCGCCCGGCTCATCGGCTGCTCGCTCGAGTTGGGCGGCAAGAACGCGATGCTCGTGCTCGACGACGCCGACCTCGACCGCACCCTCGAAGGCTCGTTGCGCGCCTGCTTCTCCTCCACCGGCCAGCTGTGCATCTCGATCGAACGGATGTACGTGCAAGATGGCATCTACGACACGTTCGTGCCGAAGTTCGTCGAAGCGGTGCAGGGCATGAAGCTCGGTGCGGGCTACGACTACGGCTACGACATGGGCTCGCTTACGTCGGCAGATCAGCTCGACGTCGTCACGGCGCACGTCGAGGACGCCCGGGCCAGCGGCGCGACGGTGCTGACCGGCGGGCAGGCACGGCCTGATCTAGGGCCGCTGTTCTACGAGCCGACCGTGCTCACCGACGTCACGCCCACCGCGAAGTGCTTCGGTGACGAGACGTTCGGCCCGCTCGTCTCGATCTACCGCTTCTCCGACGTGGACGAGGCGGTCGATCAGGCCAACGACAGCGCGTACGGACTCAACGCCAGCGTGTGGTCCAGGAACGCGCGCCGCGGTCAGGCGGTGGCGGCTCGGCTGCATGCCGGGACGGTGAATATCAACGAGGCGTACGGAGCGGCGTGGGGGAGCATCGACGCGCCGATGGGCGGCATGGGCGAGTCCGGCCTCGGCCGGCGGCACGGGTCCGAAGGGCTGCTCAAGTACACCGAGGCACAGACCCTGGCCCGGCAGCGGTTCATGAACCTTGCCCCGCCCGGCAACATGAGCTACGGCGGCTTCGCCAAGCTGATGACCCGGTCATTGAAACTGCTGCGCCGCATCGGCTGGCGCTAACTGCCGCAGTGATCTTCCTGCGGTCAGTGCGCCTGGCCGCTTGGCCGCTGTCTGCGCAGGAAGATCGGCGGAGTCGCCGGTCACGGCCCGGGGCGGGCCAACGCCTTAGGCTAGGTCCACTGCCCCCCGACCGATCAGGAGATGCTGTGGCCCGCGTGGTCGTCGACGTCGTGCTCAAACCCGAGATCCTCGATCCGCAAGGTCAGGCGATTGTCGGTGCCCTGGGTCGCCTCGGAGTCCACGGTGTCACCGATGTGCGGCAGGGCAAGCACTTCGAACTCGACGTCGACGACAGCGTCGACGACGAGACCCTCGGCCGGCTGGCCGACACCCTGCTGGCCAACCCGGTGATCGAGAACTTCACGATCCGGCGCTAGCCCGCGGGGGCTCTCGGTTGCCCGACCTCGGCGTTCACCTGCCGCACCTGCCTGGGGCTGGTCCAGTAGTCACCATGGCCGAGGACGGGATCGCCGGTCGCGGGTGCGCTCGCCTCGAACTTGCCACCAGCCACACGGCCAGAACCGAGCCTTGGCTGTGACCGACGATGACCACGCGCTCGGCCCGGAAGTCGAGGATTTGTGCCCGGAGCCCGCGCAGCACGTCAGGGCGATAGGACGTACCGGCGAGCGGATGCCAGGTCACACGCCAGAACCCGGCGACGAGAGTGGCGCGCGGCGCAGCTCAATGAGGATGGGATGCGCTGGATCGCCCGGTAGCCTGGGCCCGTGCGCGTTGGAGTGGTCACCTTTCCAGGCAGCCTCGACGACCGCGACGCGGCGCGGGCCGTCCGGATCGCGGGCGCCGAGTCCGTTGCGCTGTGGCACGCCGACCCGTCGTTGCACGAGGTCGACGCCGTGGTGCTGCCGGGTGGCTTCTCCTACGGCGACTACCTGCGCTGCGGTGCGATCGCCCGTTTCGCGCCCGTCATGGAGTCGGTCATCGCCGCCGCCAACGACGGGCTGCCCGTGCTCGGCATCTGCAACGGCTTCCAGGTGCTCTGCGAGTCGCACCTGTTGCCTGGCGCGCTGATCCGCAATGACCATCGCAAGTTCGTCTGCAAGGAGCAGTTGTTGCGTGTCGACAACGCGGCCACGGCCTGGACCACCGAGTACCGCGAGGGGCAGGAGATCGTCATCCCGCTCAAGAACGGCGAAGGCGGCTACGTCGCCGACGAGCACACCCTCGACGAACTCGAGGCCGAAGGCCGGGTGGTCGTGCGCTATCTGAACGGCAACCCCAACGGCAGCCAGCGCGACATCGCGGGGATCTGCAACGCGGCCGGCAACGTCGTCGGGCTGATGCCCCATCCCGAGCACGCCGTCGAAGCGCTCACCGGCCCCGGCACCGACGGCCTCGGCTTCTTCCTCTCCCTCGTCGGCGTGCTGGCATGACAACCGGAAGCAGGCTGCTCAGCTCCGTGCGGGCCAGGGTGATTGTGACGGAAGCGCAGGCATGAGCATCGACACTGTCGAGAATGCGGCCAACACGCCGGACCAGCCGCAACCGTTCGCCGAACTCGGCATGAAGGAGGACGAGTACGCGCGGGTCCGCGAGATCCTCGGTCGCCGCCCGACCAGCTCGGAGCTGGCCATCTACTCGGTGATGTGGAGCGAACACTGCTCGTACAAGTCGTCGCGCGCGCACCTGAAGCAGTTCGGCGACAAGGCTCCGCAGACGGCCGCCCTGCTCGTCGGCCCCGGCGAGAACGCTGGCGTGGTCGACGTCGGCGAGGGCTGGGCCGTCACCTTCAAGATCGAGTCGCACAACCACCCGTCCTACGTCGAGCCGCACCAGGGCGCGGCCACCGGCGTCGGCGGGATCGTCCGCGACATCCTGACGATGGGCGCCCGGCCGGTGGCGGTCATGGACTCGCTGCGCTTCGGGCGCATCGACGCTCCGGACACCGCCCGTGTGCTGCCCGGGGTCGTCACGGGTATCGGCAGCTACGGCAACTGCCTCGGCCTGCCCAACGTCGGCGGCGAGGTCTACTTCGACGAGTCCTACGCGGGCAACCCGCTCGTCAACGCGCTGTGCGTCGGCGTTATGCGCACCGACGGCATCAAGCTGGCCAAGGCAGACGGCCCGGGCAACAAGGTCGTCCTGTTCGGCGCCCGCACCGGCGGCGACGGCATCGGCGGGGCATCCGTCCTGGCCAGCGCCACGTTCGAGACCGAGGGCAAGACCAAGCGGCCCAGCGTCCAGGTCGGTGACCCGTTCGCCGAGAAGGTACTGATCGAGTGCTGCCTGGAGATCTTCGCGGCCGACCTGGTCGTGGGCATCCAGGATCTCGGTGCGGCGGGGCTGAGTTGCGCCACCACCGAACTGGCCGCGGCCGGCACCGGCGGCATGGACGTCGACCTCGACCTGGCCCCGCTGCGCGACCCCACGCTCGTGCCCGAAGAGATTCTGATGAGCGAGTCGCAGGAACGCATGATGGCGGTGGTGACGCCCGAGCACCTCGACGAGTTCCTGGCCGTCTGTGCGAAGTGGGACGTCAATGCCACGGTCATCGGCACCGTCACCGATACCGGCCGGCTGCGGATGCGCTGGCACGGCGAGCAGATCGTCGACCTGCCGCCGCGCACCGCCGCGCACGAGGGCCCGGTGTACGAGCGCCCGATCGAGAAGCCCTACGACCAGGACGCGCTGAACGAACACGACGGGCACGACCTGCCCCGGCCGCGCAACGGCTCGGCCATGCGGGCGACCCTGCTGCGGCTGGCCGCCGGCCCGAACCTGGCCGACAAGTCCTGGATCACCGACCAGTACGACCGCTTCGTCATGGGCAACACCGTGCTGGCCCAGCCCGAGGACGCCGGCGTCCTCCGGCTGGACGAGTCGACCTGCCGCGGGATCGCGCTGTCGACCGACGGCAACGGCCGTTACACCCGCCTGGATCCCTACGCCGGCGCGCAGTTGGCACTGGCCGAGGCCTACCGCAACGTCGCCACGACCGGGGCGCGCCCGCTCGCGGTCACCAACTGCCTGAACTTCGGCTCACCCGAGGACCCGGCCGTCATGTGGCAGTTCACCGAGGCTGTGCGCGGGCTGGCCGACGGCTGCCTGACCCTGGGCGTGCCGGTCACCGGCGGCAACGTCAGCTTCTACAACCAGACCGGGTCGACGCCGATCCTGCCCACGCCCGTCATCGGCATGCTCGGCGTCATCGACGACGTAGCCAAGCGCACGCCGCAGGGATTCCGCACCGACGCAGCCGTGGTCTACCTGCTCGGCGACACCCGCGACGAGTTCGGCGGCTCGGAATGGGCCCACGTCGTGCACGGCTACCTCGGCGGCCAGCCGCCGACCGTCGACCTGGCCCGTGAGCAGCTGCTGGCCGGCGTCCTGATCGACGCCGCCCGCGACGGCCTGCTCGACTCGGCGCACGACCTGGCCGAAGGCGGTTTGGCGCAGGCCCTGGTCGAGTCCTGCCTGCGCCGCGACGCCGGCGTGCGGATCGACCTGCCCGACGGCGCCGACCCGTTCGTCGCGTTGTTCAGCGAGTCGACGGGCCGGGCGCTGGTGAGCGTCGCGCGCAGCGAAGAGGTGCGCTTCACCGATCTGTGCGCGGAGCGTGGCCTGCCGGTTGCGCGCATCGGCGTCGTCGACCTGCTGACGCCAGCACTCGAGGTGCACGACCTGTTCAACCTGCCGCTGCGCGAGCTCCGGACGGCATGGGCGGCGACGATCCCACACCAGTTCGGCTGAGCAGTGGCGCCGAAGAGTGCCGGGTCGGGCGCCGCCTTTCTCGAGCAGTCCGCGGCGCTGACGGGCTGGCTGGCCGCGGTGCCCGACGACGACTTCGGCCGCCTGTCGGTGCTCGACGGCTGGGATGTCCGCACGCTGGTCGGTCATGTCCTGCTGGTGCACGTCGCCCTGCTCCGCTCGGTGGATCGCCCGGCCAACGACCGGCCGAGTCCGCCGCATGAGTTCGTGAAGCGCTACCGCCGCGACGTCGCGATGATCGCCCAGTCGACGCGGGAGATGACCGGTGAGCGGTCGGCCCAGGAGTTGCGGGCCAAGCTCGTCGAAGCTGCCTCGCTGATCGAGGCCAAGCTGCGCGACCCGCAGCCGCGGGTGATCGACACCCCGCGCGGCGTGACCACGATGGCCGACTTCCTGACGACCCGGCTCATCGAGGTCGTCGTGCACTCCGATGACCTGTCCCGCTCGCTCCCCGAACGTGAACCCGTGCCGTTGCAACGCGCCGCGCTGGCGGGCGCCACCCGAGCCCTGGCCGAGATCCTGGCCGGGCAGGCGCCGGGCCGCACCGTCGAGATACGGGTGCCGCCGTTCATCGCGGTCCAGGCCATCGACGGCCCGCGGCACACCCGGGGCACGCCGCCCAACGTCGTCGAGACCGACCCGGTGACCTGGCTGCGCTTGGCCACCGGCCGCGTCGAGTTCGGCGAGGCGCTACACCAGGGCAGCGCGAGCGCCAGCGGCTCCCGAGCCGACCTGACCCGCTACCTCCCGGTGCTGTCCTAGTCCTCGTCCCTCGTTGAGTGACGTATCGCCAAGATCAGAGACGGCGGAATGTGCCGTCACTGACCATGGAAGTACGTCACTCAACGAGGACGTGACGAGATGCACGGCGCGGGTGACGGAGGCGGTCCGTCGCGCCCGTACACTCGAAGCGTGGCGCGCGGTGACGGCAAGCTGACGCACGACCTCCTTCCCGACGACAAAGGCCCGCAGGACGCCTGCGGCGTGTTCGGTGTCTGGGCGCCAGGTGAACAAGTCAGCAAACTCACCTACTTCGGCCTCTACGCCCTGCAGCACCGAGGCCAGGAGGCCGCCGGCATGGCGGTCAGTGACGGCAGTTCCGTCCTGGTCTACAAGGATCTCGGTCTGGTGTCGCAGGTGTTCGACGAGTCCACCCTCGCCACCCTGCAGGGCCACCTCGCCGTGGGGCACACCCGCTACTCGACTACCGGGTCGACGACGTGGGAGAACGCGCAGCCAAGCTTTCGCACCACCTCCGCCGGTACCGGGCTGGCCCTCGGGCACAACGGCAACCTGGTCAACACCGACGAACTCGCCCGCGCGGCCCGCGAAGCCGGCGTGATCGGCGACGACCGGGGCCAGGGCGCCACCACGGACTCCGACCTGCTCACGGCCATGCTCGCGGCCCGGCCGGATGTCTCGGTCGAGGAGGCCGCGATGGAGGTGCTGCCGAAACTGCGCGGTGCCTTCTCGCTGGTGTTCATGGACGAGAACACGCTCTATGCGGCCCGCGACCCGCAGGGCGTGCGCCCGCTGGTGCTCGGCCGGCTCGAGCGCGGCTGGGTCGTGACCTCCGAGACGGCGGCGCTCGACATCACCAGCGCCAGCTTCGTCCGCGAGATCGAGCCGGGCGAGCTCATCGCGATCGACGAGAACGGCCTGCGCTCGCAGCACTTCGCGCCGGCCGAGCCCAAGGGCTGCCTGTTCGAGTACGTCTACCTGGCCCGGCCCGACACGACGATCTCCGGCCGCAGCGTGCACTCCGCCCGAGTCGAGGTCGGCCGCACGCTGGCCAAGGAGCACCCGGCCGACGCCGACCTGGTGATCCCGGTTCCTGAGTCCGGCACTCCCGCCGCGATCGGCTTCGCTGAGGCGTCCGGTATCCCGTACGGCTTGGGGCTGGTCAAGAACTCCTATGTCGGACGGACGTTCATCCAGCCGTCGCAGACCATCCGCCAGCTCGGTATCCGGCTCAAGCTCAACCCGCTGCGCGACGTCATCCGCGGCAAGCGCCTCGTGGTGGTCGACGACTCGATCGTGCGCGGCAACACCCAGCGCGCCCTGGTCCGGATGCTGCGCGAAGCCGGCGCGGTCGAGGTGCACGTGCGGATCTCCTCACCGCCGGTCAAATGGCCGTGTTTCTACGGCATCGACTTCGCCTCCGTGGCCGAGCTCATCGCCAGCGGCTCGGACGTCGAGGGCATCCGCCACTCGATCGGCGCCGATTCGCTCGGATATGTCTCCCTCGACGGCCTGATCGCGGCCAGCGACCAGCCCAAGACCCGGCTGTGCCGGGCCTGCTTCGACGGGGTCTATCCCATCCCGATCCCCGAGGTCGTCGGCAAGAACGTGCTCGAAGGCATCGAGAAGTCGGTCGGCCGCGAACCCGAGCACATGGCCGGGTATGCCGCCGAGGACGCCCTCACGCGTCCATGAGCCGGCCGACCTGTTACCGAGCTTCGGTCCTTGCTCGCGTCTCGTTGCTCGGTTGCGCAGCGATACCGTGAGCTCTTCGTCGTATGCGGCCGCCGGCGTCGATATTGCGGCAGGTGATCGGGCCGTCGAGCTGATGAAGGCCGCGGTCAAGAGGACCACCCGGCCCGAGGTGATCGGGGGCCTGGGCGGTTTCGCCGGGCTGTTCAACCTCGACCTCAGCAAGTACCCGCAGCCCGTGCTGGCCAGCTCCACCGACGGCGTCGGCACCAAGCTCGCGATCGCCCAGGCGCTGGACCGGCACGACACCATCGGCATCGACCTGGTCGCCATGGTCGTCGACGACCTGGTGGTCGTGGGTGCCGAGCCGCTGTTCCTCTCCGACTACATCGCCACCGGCAAGGTCGTCCCCGAGAAAATGGCCGCGATCGTCAGCGGCATCGCCGAGGGCTGCGTCCAGGCCGGCTGCGCGCTCATCGGCGGTGAGACGGCCGAGCACCCGGGCGTCATGCGGCCTGACGAGTACGACGTCTCGGGCACCGGGATCGGCGTGGTCAATGCCGACGCCGTGCTCGGCCCGGAGCGGGTCCAGGCAGGCGACGTGTTGATAGCGCTCGGCTCGTCGGGGTTGCACTCGAACGGCTACTCACTGGTGCGGCACGTGCTGCTCGAGCGCGCCGGGCTGGCCCTGGACGCGACCCCGGAACTGCTGGGCGGACGCACCCTGGGCGACGAACTGCTGGTGCCGACCCGCGTCTACGCCCAGGACTGTCTGGCGCTGGCCGCCCAGTGCGGGGCGCACGCCTTCGCGCACATCACGGGCGGCGGACTCGCCGGGAACCTGGTGCGGGTGCTGCCGCCCACCCTCGACGCCCAGGTGGATCGCTCGACCTGGGCCCCGCAGCCGGTGTTCGAGCTCATCGCCGATACCGGGGCGGTGCCGCGCGATCAACTCGAGCTGACGTTCAATCTGGGCGTAGGGATGATCGCGGTCGTCCCGACCGACCGTGCGGCCGACGCGTTGGCCCTCGCCGCGGCCCGCGGCGTCTCAGCATGGGAGATCGGCGAGCTGGTCAACGGCTCGGGCACCGTCTCACTGGGTGGTACGTACCGGGGAAACGCCGCCAACTGGACTTAGCGTGCCACGTACTTGTCTGCGACGCTGGCGCGGATTAGGCGGAACTTAGATCCGTGTTAAGGACTCGGCCTATCGGCCGGTGCTCGCCCAGCCCGCTTCGTCGTCCTCGTCGTCGTCGTCATCGACGGTGTCGGTCGTGGCCGGCGAAGATCCGCCCAGCTCACGTTGGAGAGCATCCAGGTCCGTGAACTGATTGTTGTACTTCAGTTCCCGGGCTACCTTCTGCTGCTTTGCCTTGGCACGGCCGCGCCCCATGGCTCGACCCCCTCGCTCACACGGTCATCCAGCGGTAGCGGCTCAGGCAGTACCGCCGGGAAAGTTGGCATCGTCGTGGACCAAGAGTACCTCGCACTCGATCTCGTTGGCACCCGGCCGGTCCCTGTCCTAAAGTGACCCGATTCCGCCCGAAAAGTGGCCCGACTAACCGGACACGGACTTCCTGCATGGCACAGAGTGGACAGTTATTGCTTCCGGGTAGGCAGTTGACCGCTCAGCTATGCATACTGTGAGTCGTACGCGGAAACAGGACTCCGCGTGTCATAACCCCAGAAAGAGGGCAAGCGATGACGACACCCCGTCAGCGTCCAGAGTCAGAGCCACTGTTGACCCCGTCTGAGGTCGCGACGCTCTTCCGCGTCGACCCGAAGACCGTCACCCGGTGGGCGAAGGCCGGCAAGCTGACCTCGATCCGCACTCTCGGCGGTCACCGCCGCTACCGCGAGTCCGAGGTCCGTTCGCTGCTCGAAGGCAACACGAACGCCACGGTCAACGCCTGACCGCAGCACCAAGACGCACCAGTCCCGCCGCTCGATCCCCTTCCACGGGGTCGGGCGGCGTTTCTGTTTGTCCGTAGCTAGTGCGCCCCGCCGCGCCGGTGTTAGCTGAGACACATGCTTTCCTACGTCAGCGGCACGTCCGACAAACCCATGCTGGGCGAGACGATCGACGCCAACCTGCGCCGGGCTGTCGCCAGCTTCGCTGATCGCGAGGCGGTGGTCGATGTGGCCACCGAGCGGCGGTGCAGCTACCGCGAACTCGACGAGGCCGTCGAGGCCGTGGCTCGCGGGCTGCTCGGGCGGGGGATCGCGGCCGGCGACCGGGTGGGCATATGGGCGCCGAACTGCCTGGAGTGGTTCCTGGTCCAGTACGCGACCGCCCGCATCGGCGCGATCCTGGTCAACATCAACCCGTCCTACCGCACCCACGAGCTCGACTACGTGCTGCGCCAGGCGGAGATCGGGACGCTGGTCACGGCCGTCGCGTTCAAGACCAGCGACTACCGGGGCATGGTCGACGAGGTCCGCGACGGCCTGCCCGGGCTGCACGACGTCGTTTACATCGGCGACCCGACCTGGGCGGCGCTACTGGCAGACGGGTCCACGGTCACCTCGGAGGCGGTCGCTGAGCGGTCGGCTCAGCTCACGTTCGACGACCCGATCAACATCCAGTACACATCCGGGACGACCGGCTTTCCGAAGGGCGCCACGCTCAGCCACCACAACATCCTCAACAACGGCTACTTCGTCGGCGAGGTCTGCGGCTACACCGAGGCGGACCGGATCTGCGTGCCGGTGCCCTTCTACCACTGCTTCGGCATGGTCATGGGCAACCTCGCCTCGACCAGCCACGGCGCCTGCGTCGTCATCCCCGCACCCGGCTTCGACCCGGTCGCCACGCTGCAGGCGGTCGTCGACGAGCAGTGCACGTCGCTGTACGGCGTGCCGACGATGTTCATCGCCGAGCTCGCCGTACCCGATTTCCCCGGCTATGACCTGTCGTCGCTGCGCACCGGCATCATGGCCGGCTCACCCTGCCCGGTCGAGGTCATGAAGCGGGTCATCTCCGAGATGCACATGGACGAGGTGACGATCTGTTACGGCATGACCGAGACGTCGCCGGTGTCGACACAGACCCGCGCCGACGACTCGCTGGACCGGCGGGTGTCCACCGTGGGGCGGGTGCACCCACACCTCGAGGTCAAGGTGGTCGATCCCGAGACTGACCAGCTGGTGCCGATCGGCGAGCCGGGGGAGTTCTGCACCCGGGGTTACTCGGTGATGCGCGGCTACTGGAACGAGCCGGAGAAGAGCGCCGAGGTGCTGCGCGACGGCTGGATGCACACCGGCGACCTGGCCACGATGGACGACGAGGGCTACCTCAACATCGTGGGGCGCATCAAGGACATGGTGATCCGCGGCGGTGAGAACGTGTACCCGCGCGAGATCGAGGAGTTCCTCTACACCCATCCCGACGTCGTCGACGCCCAGGTGATCGGCGTACCCGACGAGCGCTACGGCGAGGAGCTGATGGCGTGGGTCCGCCTGCGCGAAGGCTCCGAGCCGCTGACCGCCGACGGCTTGCGCGGGTTCTGCCACGGCAAGCTCGCCCACTACAAGGTGCCGCGCTACGTGCACGTCGTCGAGGACTTCCCGATGACCGTCACCGGCAAGATCCGCAAGGTGCAGATGCGCGAAGAGGCGCTCGAGATCCTCGGCCTGCACGGTGCCGCCGGCACGCACCACGCCTGAGGGCTCAGGCCTGTCCTCGCTGGCGCGGGACGGCCGGGACGAAATGCCCAGCGCCCCGAATAGGGCCCGCCAGGTGAGATGTGATTCACATCACTGCGGCGCGCCGTACCTTTCTTGATCACAAGGAGTTAACTTACCTGACTAGGAAGATTCTTCCTAGTACACATATGTGCTCTTCGGGGGGAGCCGGTCGCCGGAAGGCGAGCGACTCGGCATGAGCACCACTGCCGATCGGGCAGGCACTCACTCGGTTGTCCGACGACGGCGAACTCCAGTTCGCCGTCGTCGGGCAGTCGTGCTGCGTCCGCGATTCGGTCAGGCCAAAGCACCAAACCGCACGGCCGTCCGGCCACGTGGTTCAAGGGGGAGGGGAGCACGACGAATGAGGCTTACAAAGCTGCTCTGTACGGCGGGGGTAATCACCCTCGGGGCAATCGGCATGCAAGTTGTCGCAACCCAGGTCGCATCGGCGCACACGCCGAGCGCAAGCGTCACCTGTACGGCATGGTCGCTCGCAGGACAGAGCTACGAGGCCGGGCAGAACAACACGTATGGGTACTCGGTCGACGGTGCGACTGAAATCGTCGGCTCGTTCGGGGGGTCGTTCACCCAGTCCGGCACCTTCGATCCAGGTTCGGGCGACCACACGCTCGTGGCCCACGTCTACCGCGACAACAACCCGGCCGACTCGTACTCCCATGTGTACAACCTGTCGACGCAGGGCTGTGCTGAGGCCCAGGTGACCTTGTGCCACGCGACCGACTCGAACACCAACCCGTATGTAGCGATCACGGTTGATGCCGCCGGGGCCTACGACGGGCACCTAGGGCACACCGGCCCGATCTGGGATCCGACGCTCAAGGCTCAGCACATCCACTGGGGCGACATCATCCCGGCCTTCACGTACAACGGGCACGAGTATTCGTTGAACGTGCCAGCAGGTCAGGCGATCTTGGACAACGGCTGTGCGGTTCCGCTGACTGCTGTCACGGCTGTCGCGCCGACGTTCGCCGACGGCACTTGTTCCGTCGACCCGACGTACGACATTCCCGCCGAGCCCGCTGGCGTCACCAACACGGTGACCGGTGCTGGTGTGCTGCCGCTCTGGGGTAAGACGGTCACCGTGACCTTCTCGGCGGACGACGGCTACACGCTGACAGGCCCAACTGTCTACTCACACACCTTCACCGAGAAGCCGGACTGCCGCACGATCAGCACCCCGGTGAATCCCGTCGTTACGCAGGCAACCTGCGATCACACGACCGGCCTGGACAGCGGGTTCTCGATCACTCCCGCGATCACGGACGGCATCAGCTACACCGTCGAAGGACTGCTCGTCACGGCTACGGCCAATGATGGTCACCAGCTCGGCACGCTGCCAACCGGGTGGGAATCAGTCAGCGACACCGTGGCCACCTACCTGGTGACTCAGTCCGATCCGGTATGCCTGATCGACATCAGCCCGACGGCACCAGCCGTCGTCCAGGCGACGTGCTCGGCTTCGGGCACGACGCCCAGCGTGCCGACGCTGACACTCGCCGACACGGCGAACGTCAGCTACGCCGCGCCGGTGGGTCCGTACTCCGCGCCCAGCACGGTCATCGTCACCGCGACGGCCGCAGCGGGCTATGAGTTCACTTCAGCCGGGCTGCCGGCCGGGTGGACGCTGCTTGGGTCAGACGCCGTTTCCGGCACTGCGACGTACTCGGTCGAGTTCGCTGCCGCGCCACTGTGCGCGATGGCGGCCGAGCCGACGTTCGTCGACGACGTGTGCCGGACTGACGGCGCTGTGGGAGCCTCGTACACGCTGGTGAGCAGCACGGGGGTCGACTACTTCGTCAGCGACATCAAGACCGCGGCCGGCACGTACCCGGCTGTCGACGGCTCGACCGTCACGGTCACTGCACAGGGCCAGGCGGGCTACACGCTGACCGGGACCACCTCGTGGTCGCACCCGTTCAGCCTCGTACCCAACTGCGCTGACGTGTCGCCCATCCAAATCGTGACTCCGCCGGCCAGCCAGCCGACGGTAGTTGCCGGGACGACCGTAGCGCTGGCCTCGACCGGCGTCCCGACGGGGAGCCTGCTGCTCATCGGCGGCCTGCTGGCTCTTGTCGGCGGGGCGCTGTGCATCGGCGGGATCGACCGCCGGCGCTCGCGCAGCTAGACCAGCACTGAACGAACAGAGCGGTGGCGCGTCGGGGGCGCCACCGCTCTGTCGTGCCGCGCTACGCGCACGTCGTCGCACTTGGCGTGGTGACAGCGCGTGCCACTGTGCGCCCGACTTAACAATGTGACAGAGCCTGAACCGTCAGTGGTTCCGGGCTTAACGACACTGAGCAAAACGGCGGTGGCGCCCCGGTCTTGACCGGTGCGTCACCGCCGTTGTCATGCCCGGTTTGTCTTTTCGGCGCTCCACAGTGAATACTTGTATAGCGCAACTAACGGTACAAGCCATTCGAGCAGGGGACCCGCTATGCCAGCAGCCGCTCCCGCGCGGGCCCGGACTGACGTCGCCGCCGTGGCCGACACCTTCCTCACGCTCATGCGCTCGTTCACCCGAGCCCGGGCCAAGCTGCTCGCCGCCGCAGCGCATGACGTCGAGTGGTCCGCGCACGTGGTGCTCAAGCATCTGGCCGCCAGCGGGCCGATGCGCTCCAGCGAACTGGCCGAGCGCATCGAATCCGACCCATCGACCGTCAGCCGCCAGGTCGCGGCGCTCGTGAAGGACGGCCTGATCGAACGGCGGGCCGACCCGCAGGACGGTCGGGCCTGCCTGCTGGTGCCGACCACGAAGGGCGAGGCGGTGCTGAGCGAGCACAACGCGATCCGTCTTCAGCACTTCACCGGGATGCTCGACGGCTGGAGCGACGCCGACCTCCGCACGTTCGCCGACCTGCTCCAGCGCTTCACCGACGACTTCGACAACGCCAATCACGACTGGCTTTCCGAGCAATTCGCGGCCCCCCGCGGCTCGGCAGAGAGGAACTGATGTCCGCGACCGCGGCTACCCCCACGCCGGCGCGATCCTCCGGTGAACTGACCCACAAGCAGATCATCACGATCCTGTCCGGGCTGATGCTCGGCATGTTCCTGGCCGCGCTCGACCAGATGATCGTGGCAACCGCGATCCGCACGATCGGGGACGACCTCAAGGGCCTGTCGGCCCAGGCCTGGGTCACCACGGCGTTCCTGATCACCTCGACCATCGCGACGCCGCTCTACGGCAAGCTGTCCGACATCTACGGCCGCAAGCCGTTGTTCCTGTTCGCCATCAGTGTCTTCATCGTCGGCTCGACGCTGTGCGGCCTGGCCTCGTCGATGTACATGCTGGCCGCGTTCCGTGCGCTGCAGGGCATCGGCGCCGGCGGCCTGATGTCGATGGCGCTGGCCATCATTGGCGACATCATCCCGCCACGCGAACGAGCCCGCTACCAGGGCTACTTCATGGCGGTCTTCGCCACGTCCAGCGTGCTCGGCCCCGTCGTGGGCGGCTTCTTCGCCGGCCAGAGCAGCATCCTCGGCATCACCGGCTGGCGCTGGATCTTCTGGGTCAACGTGCCGATCGGCATCCTGGCGCTGATCGTCGTGAACAAGGTGCTGCAGATCAGTCACCACCGTCGCGCGCACCGCATCGACTGGTGGGGTGCGCTGGCGCTGGTCGTCGGCCTGGTGCCACTGCTGATCATCGCCGAGCAGGGCCGCACCTGGGGCTGGGCTTCGGTCGGCGCATTCGCTTGCTACGTCATCGGCGTGTTCGGCCTGATCGCGTTCGTGCGGGTCGAACAACTCATGGGTGACGAGGCACTGCTGCCGCTGCGGCTGTTCAAGGAGGGCGTCTTCGCCGTCGGGTCGGCACAGTCGTTCATCATCGGTATCGGCATGTTCGGTGGCATGGCCTCGATCCCGTTGTATCTGCAGATCGTCAAGGGCGCCTCCCCGACGAAGGCCGGGCTGCTGATCCTGCCGATGGTCGCCGGCATCATGGTCGCGTCGATGACGGCCGGCCAGATCACGTCGCGCACCGGTCGCTACCGGATCTTCCCGATCCTCGGCAGCGCGCTGCTCGTCGTCGGGCTCGCGCTGATGTCCCGCATCGGAGCAGGCACGCCGCTGTGGCAGACCGACATCTACATGCTGATCTTCGGCGCAGGTCTCGGCATGAACATGCAGACGATCGTGCTCGCGATGCAGAACGCGGTGAACCCCAAGGACATGGGTGTGGCCACGTCTGCCGTGACGTTCTTCCGCCAGGTCGGCGGCACACTGGGCACCGCGGTGTTCCTCTCGATCCTGTTCTCCGCGGCCGGCAGCAACATCAAGTCGGAGTACGCCCAAGCCACCGGAAACCCGGCGTTCGAGCAGGCGGTCAAGGCCCACCCCGACCAGTGGGCGCTGCTCAGCAAGGGCACGAGCCTGAACGACACCTCGTTCCTGACGCGCATCGACCCACAGCTGGCGCACCCCTATCTCGTCGGT
The DNA here is from genome assembly GCA_025965875.1 of Pseudonocardiales bacterium. Taxonomy (GTDB): domain Bacteria; phylum Actinomycetota; class Actinomycetes; order Mycobacteriales; family Jatrophihabitantaceae; genus QHCC01. The sequence goes on along the minus strand of JAOPWD010000042.1, from coordinate 9,100 downwards.
TTCTCCCGCGCGATGGACCTCGTGTTCACCGTCGGGGCCGCCGTGCTGGTGCTCGCGTTCCTGCTGTCGCTCATGCTCAAGGAGGTGCCGCTTCGAACCCAGTCCGGGCTCGAAGCGGCGCGTGCCGAAGCGTCGGCCGCGGACGGCGACATGCCCGACGCGGGGGGCGCGTCGCACGAGGCCGAGTCGCGATCCGCACTGGTCAAGCCGCACAACTCCGGGTGATCGGCGATGCGCGCTGCGGCCCTGGTGCTCGCGCGGAACCCGGACGCAACCGTCACCGTCCGGTGACCTGACTGATCCGCTGCTCAGTACAGTTCGGCCGTGACGTCCGATTCCGCCGTGCGCGGGCTGATTCTGGTGATCGAGGACGAGCCGGCGATCGCCGAGGTCATCCGGATGAACCTGGTCAACGCCGGCTACGGCGCGCACGTCGAGGGCGACGGCGAGGGTGGCCTGGCTGCCGCCCGCAACCTGCGCCCCGCCGCGGTGATCCTCGATGTCGGCCTGCCCGGCATCGACGGGATCGAGGTGTGCCGACGGATGCGCGCAGCGCAGGATTGGACACCGGTCCTGTTCGTCACCGCCCGCGACGACGAGGTGGACCGGATCGTCGGCCTGGAACTCGGTGCCGACGACTACGTGACGAAACCGTTCTCGCCACGCGAACTGGTGGCTCGGGTGACCAGCGTGTTGCGCCGGACGCGCGGTGTCGCTACCGCGTCGAACGGAATGCAGGTCGGCGACGTCCGCCTGGAACCGGCCGAGCGGCGGGCGTTCGTAGCTGACGCCGAGATCAAGTTCACCGCGACCGAGTTCGACCTGCTGGCCTATCTCATGCGGCGCCCGGGCCGGGTGTTCAGCCGCGAGCAGTTGATCAGCGAGGTGTGGGGCTACTCGTCCTTCGCCGCCAACCGGACCGTGGACGTGCACATCGCCCAGGTTCGGGCGAAGCTCGGTGACGCCAGCCCGATCCGCACCGTGCGCGGGGTCGGCTACGCCGTCGACGAACCGCGCGGCGCCGGCCGGTGAGCCGGACGCGCGGCACACTGGCGCAGCGCATCTCGTTGCTGGCGGTCGCGGTCGCCGTCATCACCGCCCTGGTGGCCGGCGCGCTGTCGTTCACGCTGGTGCGCACGTCCGGCGAGCGCAGCGCCCGCCAGACCCTGGCCGCGCTCGCCGACGCGGCCGAGGCCACCGGCGAGTCAGCCGCGAACGCCCTGGCGGGCCAGCAGCGGGCCCGGCGGATGCTCAACGCCCTGCACGTGCAGTTCGCAAGCATCCAGCCGGCGGGCGGGGTATCGGGCAACCGCCTGGCCAAGCGGGCGCTACGGCCCGGTGACGTCCCGCGGATCCTGGCCGGGTCGTCGATCTCGGACAGCCGGACCGTCGACGGCCAGGTGGTGCTGCTGGAGGCGCGGCCGACGCCGAACGGCGGCATCGTGTTGGTGCAGCCGAAGTCCGACGCGCTCGCCAGTGGGGATGCGGCCGTCCGGCGTACGTTGCTGGCGCTGCTGATCGCGGCGGGCATCGCGGTCGCCCTCGGGCTGGCGGTGGCCTGGCGGCTGGGCCGCCCGCTGCGCCGGACCGCCCAGGCCGCGCACGAACTGGCCAGCGGGCGCCGTGACGTCGTGGTCCAGCCCGAAGGGCCGGCCGAGGTGGCCGAGGTTGGCGCGGCGCTCAACACGCTGGCCGCCGCACTGGCCCACTCCGAGTCGCGGCAGCGCGAGTTCCTGCTCTCGGTCTCGCACGACCTGCGCACGCCGCTCACGGCCATCACTGGGTTCGCCGAGTCCCTCGCCGAGGGCGTCGTGCCGCCTGATCAGGCCGCGCAGGTGGGCACGGTGATGCTGGACGAGTCACGGCGGCTGGGCCGGCTGGTTGCGGATCTGCTCGATCTCGCCCGCCTCGATGCGCAGGACTTCCGCATCGAGTTCGGTGCCGTCGACCTGCGCGAGGTCGCCGGCGCCGCGGCGGCGGTGTGGGCGGCGCGCAGCGCGGCTGCGGGTGTCGGGTTCACCCTCGAGTCACCGCCCCACCCGCTCGTCGTCCACACCGACGGGGCCCGGGTGCGGCAGGTGCTCGACGGGCTGCTCGACAACGCGCTGCGGGTGACTCCCGAGGGCCGTCCGATCGTGCTAGCCGTGCGGGCCGAGCCGGCCGCGGTGGTCGTCGAGGTGCGTGACGGCGGCCCCGGCCTGACCGAGGCGGATCTGGCGGTGGCGTTCGACCGCTCGGTGCTGCATGAGCGCTACCGCGGCGTGCGGCAGGTGGGAACGGGCCTGGGGCTCGCCATCGTCGGCCGGCTGGTGGCGCGGCTGGGCGGCAACGCCGAAGCGGGCCACGCCCCGGAGGGCGGAGCCCGCTTCACTGTGCGGTTGCCGAGCGGCTGAGGTTATTTCGCGCCGTCGACGATGCCCGCGGCGGTCAGCGTGGTGGTTCCGGTACCGATGACGAGCGCCTTGTCGCCGCTGTGCACCTGGCTGATCGTGCCCTTCGCACCCTTGCCGTTCGTGCGGATGCGGACCGAGGTGGCGCCATTCACGATGAACGTCTCGCTCTTCTTGTCCTCGGCCTGGACGGTGATCGAGGTGGCCGACACGGCGGTGACCGTGCCACGGATCGCGTCGTGCGTGACGAACGTGTTGTCCTTACTCTTGGTGACCCACTGGGCGTGCAGCGCGTGCTTGAGCGCCTTGGCCCCGCGGTCCTTGGCGGCGGCGTGACCCTTAGGTGCGGCCGTACTCGACGACGTAGGGGAACCCGAAGTGATCGAGGAACCCGACGTGGCCATGGCGGCGGTGCCGATTCCGGCGATGGCGGCGCAGACCCCGCCTGCAATAGCGATCTTCTTCCACATGGTTGCTGCTCCGGGGCTCTAGGGGACGTGACGTCGTCAGCCTGCCCGGCCAAGGTACGGCGCCGGGCAAAGGAATTGTCAGGATCGTGTTCGGGTTTTCCGGCCCACCACCTGGACCACCCCGAACACCCGGCTGGTAGGACTGATGCGGTGATGACCACCAGGCCGGAATTGACCGGCAGCTTCGGGATGATCGCGTCGACGCACTGGCTGGCCTCGGCGGCCGGGATGAGCGTCCTGGAGCGCGGCGGTAACGCCTTCGACGCCGCGGTGGCCGCGGGTTTCGTTCTGCAGATCGTCGAGCCGCACCTGAACGGCCCGGGCGGTGACCTGCCCGCGATCGTCTGGAGCGCTGCCGACGGGCGGGCGCATGTGGTGTGTGGGCAAGGCGTCGCGCCGGCGGCCGCGACGATCGAGCGGTTCAGCGAACTGGGTCTGCCGCTGGTGCCCGGCAGCGGGCTGCTCCCGGCGGTCGTTCCGGGTGCGTTCGGCGCCTGGACCACGATGCTCGAACGGTGGGGTACGTGGGAGCTCGCCGACGTCCTCGGCTACGCGCTGCACTATGCCGAGACGGGCTTCCCGATCCTGCCGTCGATCCGCCGCACGATCGGAGCGGTGGCCGAGTTGTTCACCAACCACTGGGCACCGTCGGCGCAGACGTGGCTGGTGGACGGCGCCGCGCCCGCGCCAGGCACGGTGTGGCGCTCGTCGCTCGTAGCCGCCACCTACCGACGGGTGCTGGCCGAGGCACAAGGCACAACGCGCGAACAGCGGATCGCGGCGGCTCGGGGCGCGTGGTACGCGGGCTTTGTGGCCGAGGAGATCGGCGACTTCTGCCAGACGTCGTGGCGCGACACGTCCGGCCGTGACCACGCCGGGCTGCTGTCCGCTGACGACCTGGACCGCTGGCGCGTCGGTATCGAGGAGCCGGTGGGCGTGGATTACGCCGGACGCTACGAGGTGCTCAAGACCGGCCCGTGGGGGCAGGGGCCGGTGCTCGGTCAGCAGCTGCGGCTGCTCGAAGCCCTTGATTTGCAAGGGGAAAGCCCGCGTTCGGCTGAGTGGATCCATCTGATCACCGAGGCAGCCAAGCTCGCGTTCGCCGACCGGGAGGCTTGGTACGGCGACGACCTGGGCGTCCCGCTCGGCGCGCTGCACTCACGCGAGTACGCGACCGAGCGGGCCAAGCTGGTCGCGGAGCAGGCCAGCCTGGAGCTGCGCCCGGGATCGCCGGAGGGCCGCGCGCCGCGGCTGGCCACCCTGGCCGAGGCAGTCAGTGGTGCGCCCGGCGCGGGGGAGCCGACGCTCGGCCCGGTACCCGACGCCGCGGCGGCCGAGCCCGACGCCGACGGGGCGACGCGCGGGGACACCTGCCACGTCGACGTCGTCGACCGGTGGGGCAACTTCGTGTCGGCCACACCAAGTGGAGGATGGCTGCAGAGCTCGCCGGTCATCCCGGCGCTGGGCTTCCCGCTCGGCACCCGGGCCCAGATGTTCTATCTCGAGCCCGGGCTGCCCAACTCGTTGCGGCCCGGTGTGCGGCCGCGCACCACGCTGTCACCGTCGCTCGCGCTGCGCGATGGCGAGCCGTGGCTGGCGTTCGGCACTCCTGGTGGCGACCAGCAGGACCAGTGGCAGCTGTCGTTCTTCGTCGACCTGGTGCGCTCCGGGGCCGATTTGCAGACGGCGATCGACGCGCCGATGTTCCACACCAACCACTTCCCGTCCTCGTTCTATCCGCGCGACGCGCATCCCGGCGAACTGCACGTCGAGGACCGGATGGATCCGGCCGTGCTGGACGAATTGCGCCGGCGCGGGCACCGCGTCGTGTTACCCGGACCGTGGTCACTCGGACGACTCTGCGCAGTCGCCCGCGATGGGGACGTGCTCAGGGCCGCCGCCAACGCCCGGGGCGCCCAGGGCTACGCTGCCGGTCGCTAGCCAGTTGCCTCGGGCCGAGGGGCCCACTGTGTGTAAAACCCGTGTTAACCTACGCTCGCGGTCTCCTGCTCGATCGCCCATCAGCTGAGGAAGCCGGTTACCGATGGCTATGCGCCCCGACCAGTTGGCCAGTGGCCTGCTCGAAGCGGCACCGGACGCAATCGTGGGCGTCAGTGCCGACGGCGTGATCGTGATCGTCAATGCGCAGGCCGAGCGGCTGTTCGGGTATCCGCGCAACGAACTGCTCGGTGAACGGCTGGAGATGCTCGTCCCGGAGTCGGCGCGCGAGATCCATCCGCACCACCGCCTGGGTTACGTCGCCGACCCGAGCCCACGCCCCATGGGTGGGGGCATGGAGCTGTCCGGGCGGCGTCGCGACGGGACGGACTTTCCGGCCGAGATCTCGCTGTCGGCGATCGAGACCGGCGAAGGCATCGTCATCTCGGCCGCCGTCCGCGACGTCACCGATCGAAAGCGCGCGGAGGAGAAGTTTCGGGGCGTGCTCGAGGCGGCCACCGATGCGATTGTCGGTGTCAACGCCCACGGTGTGATCGTGCTGGTCAATGCGCAAGCCGAGCGGCTGTTCGGGTATCCGCGCGACGAACTGCTCGATCAGCGCCTGGAGACACTCGTCCCGGAGTCGGCCCAGCTGCGCCAGCAGGACTACCGCGACGGCTACGTCGCCGACGAGAAGCCGCAGCCGATGGGCGCAGGCATGGAGCTTTCGGGGCGGCGTCGCGACGGGACGGACTTCCCGGCCGAGATCTCGATGTCCGCAATCCAGACCGAAGACGGGATCGTCGTTGCCGCCGCGATCCGCGACGTCAGCGAGCGATCGCGTGCGGAGGAGAAGCTCCGCGGCGTGCTCGAGGCGGCTACTGATGCGATTGTCGGCGTCAACGCCGCCGGTGTGATCGTGCTGGTCAATGCGCAGGCCGAGCGGCTGTTCGGGTATCCACGCGACGAACTGCTCGATCAGCGCTTGGAGACACTCGTCCCCGAGTCGGCCCTGCTGCGCCAGCAGGACTACCGCGACGGCTACGTCGCCGGTGAGCGGCCGCAGCCGATGGGCGCGGGCATGGAGCTTGCGGGGCGGCGTCGCGACGGTACAGACTTCCCGGCCGAGATCTCGATGTCCGCGATCCAGACCGAAGAAGGGATCGTCGTCGCGGCCGCGATCCGCGATGTTTCCGAGCGCAAGAACATCGAGCAGCAACTGCGCGAGAAGAACGCCGAGCTGGAGAAGGTCGCTCGGGCGAAGGACACCTTCCTCGCGAGCATGAGCCACGAGCTGCGCACCCCGCTGAACGCGATCCTCGGCTTCACGGGCACGCTGTTGATGCAGCTGCCCGGGCCGCTCAACGTGGAACAGATGCGCCAGCTACGCACTGTCGAGCACAGCGGCAAGCACCTGTTGGCGATCATCAACGACCTGCTGGACCTGGCCAAGATCGAATCCGGCGCCGTCGAACTCGTCCTCGAGCGGGTCGACTGCACCGACGTGGTCGAGAGCGTCACGTCCTCGCTGCGTCCGCTCGCCATCGACAAGGGCCTCGAGTTCAAGGTGAGCCTGCCCGATCGCTTCGTGTTCGTGCAGTCCGACACTCGTGCCCTTGGCCAGATCCTGATCAACCTGGTGAGCAACGCCATCAAGTTCACCGACGCCGGCTACGTCCACGTCTCGCTCGACGTCGGGCCGGATGGCGACGCGCCCACCATCGCCGTGTCCGATAGCGGTCCGGGCATCGCCGCAGACCAAATGGATCGCATCTTCAACGCCTTCGAGCGGGCCGGCGTCGTGGCGGCGCGCGGCAAAGAAGGCACCGGGCTGGGCCTCTACATCTCGCACAAGCTGGCCGAGCTCGTCGGCGCCGAAGTCACCGTCGACACTTCGTTCGGCGTGGGCAGCACGTTCTCGGTCGTCCTCAGTTCGGCGCCGTGACGATGGCGCGCATCCTGGCGGTTGACGACAATCCGTACAACCTCGAACTGATGACCTACCTGCTCGTGGCTTCGGGCCACACGGTGATACCCGCGATAACGGGTTCCAGCGGTTTCGACCTGGTCCGCGCGCAGCGTCCCGACCTCGTCGTCCTCGACATCCAGCTCCCCGACACCGACGGCTACGCGGTACTCGCCCGGCTGCGGTCCGACCCGGACCTGGCCGGGCTGCGCGTGGTTGCCGTCACCGCCTACGCCATGGTCGGCGAGCGCGATCGCGCGCTCCTCGCTGGGTTCGACGGCTACCTGTCCAAACCGATCGAGCCGACATCGTTCGCGCGCACGATCGACACCTATCTGCCGAAGGCGCTGCGCGGCCACGAGCCGTCTGCCCAGTGGCCCGAACACCCCGACTTGGTCACCACCGACATGGTGCTCACCACGATGGACAGCTACGGAAGCAACGAGGCGCAATGACCGCAACCAAGATCCTGATCGTCGAGGACGAGCAACTCCAGCAGCGGGCAATTGCCAGGGTCCTGCAGTCCGATGGCTACGAGACCTGCGTCGCCAGTGATGCCGTGGCGGCGATCAGCACTGCGGTGCACGAGCGCCCCGACCTCGTCCTGCTCGATCTCGGGCTCCCTGCGGGCGACGGGGCGCTCGTGCTCAAGCGGCTGCGCAACCTGCCCGCCACCTCGGTCACGCCGGTCATCGTCATCACTGGCGAGTTGGTCGACGACGACCGTCGGCTCGTCCTGAGCGGGCTGGGCTGCAACATCGTCCTCACCAAACCGGTCGCTCCCGAGCAGCTGATCCGGGCCGTCACGGACACGCTCGGCGAACGGCACGCCCATGTCGAGGATGTCGGCCAGCGCTGATGGCCAGCGTCCTGGTAGTGGACGACAACGCCGTCAACCGCGACCTCGTCGTAACCCTGCTGGGGTACCGCGGGCACCACGTGGTCGAGGCCGCGGACGGCGCCGAGGCCCTCGCCACTGCGCGCGCCGAGCATCCGGACCTCGTCATCACCGATCTGCTGATGCCGGTGATAGACGGCTACGAGCTCATCCGCGAGATCCGCGCCGACCCGACGCTGGCGGCCACGCCCGTGATCTTCTACACGGCCAATTACATCCATGCGGAGGTGGCGCCGATCGCGGCAGCTCTGGGTGTGCACCACATCGTCGAGAAGCCCATCGATCCGCGCGACCTCCTCATGGCGGTGGACGACGCACTCGCCCATCCCGGGGCGACGCCCAGTGCTCCTCCGGAGACGTTCCGCCAGGAGCACCTGCGGGCCGTGAGCACGAAGCTCCTGGGCAAGGTGCAGGAACTGGAAGACACGCAGGACGAGCTGGGCAGGAGCGAGGCCCGGTTCCGCTCGCTCGCCGAGTTTGCGCCCGTGGGCATCTTCTCGGCCAGTGGAGCCGACCAGGTCACCTACGCGAACCCTCAGATGCGGGAGATCTTCGGACTGCCGGATGGTGGCGCCGAGGCTGTCAACTGGTCATCGCTCGTCCATCCGGAGGACCGCGACCGCTGGACCGACGCGGCGCTCTCGGCGATGGAGCAGCGCCGCAGCCACGGCGATCGCATCCGGCTGGTGCGCCCAGACGGCGCGCAGCGGTGGGTGGAGATCCAGATCTCGCCGGTCATCGACGGGGCTGACCAGGCGACATTTGTCGGCACGGTGCAGGACGTCACCTCGATGATCGAGGCCCAGCGCGAGCGCGAAGAGATGGCGCACCTGCTGCAAATCGCCGAACGTCTCGACAGCGTCGGGCAACTCGCGGCCGGCGTGGCCCACGACTTCAACAACCTGCTCGCGGTGATCGTCAACTACACGCACTTCGTCAGCAAGGGTCTGGAGGAGGCTGGCCGGGTGTACCCGGATGCGCGCTGGGCCCAGCTGGGCGAGGACGCCGACGCCATCCGCGGCGCTGCCGACCGCGCGGCCGAGCTGACCCACCGGCTGCTCGTCTTCGGCAGCCGCGACGTAGCCCACCCGGAACTGGTCGATGTGAACGAGGTCGTCCGCGGCGCCTTGGAGTTGCTCGAGCGCACCATCGGTGAGCACGTACAACTCGAGCACGACTACGACGAGGAACTGCGGCCGGTGATGTCGGACCCGGGGCAGCTGGAGCAGGTGCTCGTGAACCTCGTGGCTAACGGCCGTGATGCGGTCGGTGCAGGCGGCACCGTCGCCATCCGCACGGACAACCTCGACCTCGACGAGCAGACCGCCGCGATGCACGTCGGATTGCAGCCAGGCAGCTACGTGCGAGTGACCGTCACCGACGACGGTGCGGGCATGACTCCGGAGACGGTCGCGCGGGCGTTCGAGCCGTTCTACAC
>JAOPWD010000030.1 GCA_025965875.1 Pseudonocardiales bacterium | reverse complement strand
TGGCCTACCTGGGCGGTGGGCAGCGCAACGCGACCGTGTCGACGCACGGCAAGGTCACCGTGCTGCGCATCGAGTACGCGGACCTGACGAAGCTGCTGGCAAAGCGGCCGGCGTTGGATGCGGCGCTGCGGCGCGCGTACGCCGCGCATCAGGGACAGCACACCACCGAAGGACCCGCCAACGGCTGAGCGTCGCGGCCGGATCGGGCGCAAGCGTCCCGCGGCGAGTGTGGTCACTTGGGTGCCGAGTGGTGACAAGTGACCGCCCGACTTAGGTGACCAGTCGACGGCGCCAGTCATGGTCGGAGCGTGATCCTGTCGCGCTTACCGCTGCCGGGGTGCCTGCGCTCGACTTGAAACGCGGCGGCGACGGAGGGAGTCCGTCCGTGGTGCGGCGCCGCCGCCGGCCGGCTGCCACGCTCACGTTCGGCCGGCACCTGACCTCAGGCTGCCCGCGGGAGCAACCAGCTGGCCCCGGCGGCCAAGGTGACCAGGGTGATGAGCAGGAACATGGCTACCCAGACCAGGCCGGGGATCCGGGTCAGTCGGGCGAGAATGTCAGCGTCGGAGTCGCGGGCCCGGCCGCGGCGGCGCATGGCCTGCAACTCGAGCACGGGCCGAGGTGCGGACAACAGGAGAAACCAGGTTCCGGCGTAGGCGACGGCCGACTGCAGGTGAGCGTTACCCCACCACGACACGGCGAATACTCCGGCCGCGGCAATGAGTACTGAGTAGAGGCCGAACCAGTTGCGGATCTGGACGAGCAGCAGCGTGAGCAGGACGAGCGCCAACCAGAGCAGTCCAACGGCGTGGCCGGCGCGGAGCAGGTAGGCAGCGCCGAGGCCGAGGAATGCGGGGCCGATGTAGCCCGCGGCGGCGGTGGCCATCATGCCCGGACCCGAGGTGCGTCCGCGGGACAGCGTCAGGCCAGAGGTGTCGGAGTGCAGCCTGATGCCGGACAGCCGTCGGCCGCTGGCCAGCGCGGCGACGCCGTGCGAGCCCTCGTGCGCGATCGTCACCAGGTGACGGGTGTAGCGCCAGGCGATCGGTGTGGCGACCAGAACGAGAGCGACAACGCCGGTCCCGGCCACGACCGCGGTGGACGGTGCGGGTTGGACGTCGATGGCTCGGTTCCATACTTCGCGCAGAGCCTCCGGCATTCCCATCACCAGCACAATGCCAGGCGATCCCGCAGCGGTTGGAGGTGACCACCGACAGCTTGAGCTGACGTCAGTCGCACAGCCGTGTCCCGCCAAGCTTCCCTGCTCGGGCAACTCTCAACTATTCGGTTAGCTAGGTTGGGTGTTCACGTGGTCCGTGATGCTGATGCGATACGACGACGGCTCGTGGACGCCGCCACCGAAGAATTCGCTGCCTACGGGACCGCCGACGCGCGGGTGGATCGCATCGCCGAAGCGGCCAAGACCAACAAGGCCCAGATCACTCACTGGCGACGTGGTATCGCCTCGAACGCGCCGGCTCAAGCGACACCCCGAACCGGGCCGCCACCTGCGTCACCGTCTCACCGTCAGCGATCACCGCCCGCACGGCCTCATACCGCTGCTGCGCCACAGACATCTCCCTCATAAACCGGGAGTGTCACCAATCAACCGAAGTAGGCGTAACACATCAGCCGAAACACCGTCACCCATCAACCGAAGGCCGACTGGGAACCATCAGCCGAAGCAGTACAGGCAGATTGTGCGCCGCCAGGGACTCGAACCCCGAACCCGCTGATTAAGAGTCGGCCTTGGGGCGATGCCGGTTGATGTTGGCCCGTGCCGTCAAGTACCTACAGGGCCCGTATTCGCTGGGCTACAAGCACTTGTGATGCGTTGACTCGCAACGGGCGAAATTGAGCATGGTTGGAATTCTTGCGGACTTTTTGCGGACTAACGAAGATCAACGTTGCTAGTCGATCCGGTTGGATGGCAGTCGGCAGCGCTGCATGTTCGGTGCTCGGTCACGGGGTTTGACGTGATCGACTCGCAGCCGAGCTGCCGGGGCGTCGGACAGCGCGTGCGAGAAGGTCGGCGGGTCAGGTCGAGATCAGCTGCCGCGTCCTCGCGTGGGTCGTCGACCAAGCGCGTGTCGTTCATGCGCCGCGCACTACGTGCGGCATGGTCGGACGCCAGCTCCGTCAGCGGCATAGTCGCGCTGTGATGTGGCAAGCGGCGGTGGTCATCCTTCGCGAGTCTGCGATCGGGTCAGCGCAGGTCGCCGAACTGCCGGTCGAGCTCGGCAATTGCCTGCTCGCGGGAGAGGCCGAGCGCGGTGACGGCCCGGGCGTACGCCCGGGCCGCGTTGGCCAGCCGGGCGGTCGCCTCCTTGCGCGACGGCTTGGGCATCGGCGTCACCGTCGTCCCATGCCGCACGCGGCTGCGCACCACGCCATCGGACTCCAGCTCGCGATAGGCGCGCGCGACCGTGCCCGGGGCCAGGCCGAGATCGCCGGCCAGCTGACGGATCGTGGGCAGCCGGCTGCCCTCCGCGAGCGCGCCGCTGGCCGCCAGCTCGGCGATCTGGGCCCGGATCTGCTCATATGGCGGGACGGGTCCGCCGATATCGACCTCGAGGATCATGCCGGGATCGGTACCTCGCGCGGACGAACCAGCTGGCGTCGTGGACTGAGCGCCAGCACCGCGCCGGCGATCGGCACGACGAGGACGCCGACCATTTCGAGGATGTCCCGCAGCTGATAACCCGAGCCGGGGCCGGAGAATCCGCTGGCGGCGACGATCTGCGCGCCCAGGTAACCGCCAAGCGCGAGCGCCGATCCGACCAGGACGTATTGCCAACTGGGCCACCGCAGGTAAACGCGAGGCCCCAGTGCGCCCTGAGGCATTGGCGACGCGAAACGATCAGGCAAGAACTCCCCGGCGTCTACCGGTGAGAACAGTCGTCGACGACCACGTAGAGTTGTCCTTCGTGTTCTTGTTCTCACCGCCCTTGACGCCGAGGCGGGGTCACGACCGCTGCGGTCGCGTGTCGGCTTCGGCGTCGTTCTGCGGACGACAAGACGCGTGACAGCGTCGGTCGCGACTTGGCTGGCTCTGTTCGATTCGGGCCCGTCGGTCGGTGCGCCAGGCTTAACGGGGTTGCGAGCCTTCTAGGATCGACGTAGCGAAGCCAGCAGTCCGTCCAGCTCTGCCTGGTCGATTGCGGTGGCGGCCAACAACCGGTCGAGTTCAGCCAGGTCCGTCGCGGTGGCGGCCAGCAGGTTGTCGAGCTCAGCGGAGCTCAGAGTGGTTGCGGCCAGGAGGCGATCGAACTCTGCCGGGTCCATCGCGGTCGCGGCCAACAAGTCGTCGAGTTCAGGTGTCAGCGACCGCGGTTCAGGCGACGTTCATCGAGGGCCAGCACGTACGAACCCGTGATCAGAAAGCGCTCTGCCTGCGACCTACCTACCGGGACCTGGGTGCTCAGGCAGACAGTTGATCGACCACCTTCTTGCCCGGCCAGGCAGCCCGTGCCGATGCGGCCACGGTGGCGCGGATTTCGCCCATCGACTCGATGCCTAACGTGACCTCGTCACCTGCAACGAGCCAGGGGTACTCCTCGGGGGAATGCCGGATCGACAGTTCGAGGATGCATCCCCCCTGGCAGGTGCCGCTGCCGAGGATGGAGGCGGCCTCCACGGTCGAGTTCCAGGACGAGTAGGAGATCAGCTCCTCGAAGGACCAGTACGCCGAGGACCAGCGGTCCCCGCCGTACCGCCGCCCGTTGACCTCTGACGTCATCTCCAAGTCGTAGCCGTTGCCTTGACGGCGGCTCTCGATCTCGTCCGGGGTCACGAAAATGGGCCCGAGCGACGACCCGAAGTCCTTGCCCTTGAATGGGCCGAGCTGTGCGTCCATCTCGCGGAACTGCAGATCGCGCGCCGACCAGTCGCTGAGCTCGACGAATCCGGCGATGTAACCGGCGGCCTGCTCGGGTGTGATCGAACGTGCCTCCCGACTCATGACCGCAGCCACCTCGAGCTCGTAGTCGAGGTTGGTCGAGCCGC
>JAOPWD010000021.1 GCA_025965875.1 Pseudonocardiales bacterium | reverse complement strand
GACGTGCCGAGGTCAGCCGACTTCTTCTGCTGCGCCGACGTGCAGCCGGCAACGGACGCGGCGATGGCGACTGCGACACACGCCACCATGGCATGACGGACACATCGCGGCACGGGAAGCATGCCGGTCAGCGTAACCGGGCTCACTTTCCCGATGCCGCCGACAGCTGTGCCTGCTCGGCAGCACTGGCCGGCGCAACGAAGGCCTGCATGGTGAGCTGGAGCGATGTCCCACCAGTCTTGCCGGCCGTCGCCGCTCCGGAGCCTTCGGTGAGCTGACTGATCAGCACCGCCCGCGGCTGCACCGTCTGCAACTGCGTCAGGAACAGGTTGAGCTGCGCGGGGGTCCCGCTCACCGACGCCGAAATAGACAGCGCGTACACGTGCGGCCCAGCCACCACGGCCGCTGTGCCGTCAGCCGCAACTGCTGGTGCGCCGCTGGACACAAGAGTCACGTCCGTCGGTGGCCCTACGGTCAGCGCCGAGACGTTCGCCAGCGTGGCGTTGCCGATCGATTGCAGCGTGCGCAGGAAGTCGGGCAGACCACTCGTGCTCGGCAGGGCGAGTTGCGCTCGGGTCAACTGAGCTTGATAGGTCTCGAGATTCTTCGTCTCCTGCTCCAGGCTCTTGATCCGCGCCTGGAGCGACGAGTTCGCCTGCAACGCAGCCGCCCGCTGGCCGTTGACGGTACTAGTGTTGCCGCGCTGCGGGCTGATGAAAAATAGGTAGCCGAGCAGCATGATGAACGCGGCGACGAAAGCGCCGCCGAGCAGCCACATCCGTTCGAGCTTGGTCTGGGGCATGTCAGTGACCTCCCTGGGCTGGTGCCGCGTAGCGACCGCCGAGCGCGTCAGCTGTGATGATCACGTTTGCGGTGAACACCAGCTTGCCGCCTTGTCCGGTAACGCTCGCCGGGAATGCCGCGGCCAGCCCGGGCACCTTGGCCAAGGCATCGATATAGGCCGCGACGGAATTCTTGTCGGGCGCGGTGCCGGTGATCGTGAGTGTGCCGACCTGCTCCTTGCCGCTCCGATTCAGGACGCCGAGACCGCCGGCCGCGGCGTCTGTCGTGGTCGATGCCGCCCCGACCGTCGTCGTGCCCATGACGTTCGTGATTGTCATGCCGGCCGGTGCGCCCTTGCGCAGCGTGGCCAGCATGCTCGTCCACGACAGGTCGCCCACCATCAGCTTGGTCAGCTCGACCTTGATCGACGCGGCCTGCGATTGCGCCAAGACGAGTGGTGCGAACTTGCGTTGTTGGTTCGTCAGGCTCGCGGACTTGCGCTCTGCGGCGGCCAGGCTGCCTTTGGCACTTGACGTCTGCCAGGCCGAGACACCGTACCCGCAGATGACCAGCGCCACCACCGCGACCAGTCCCACCCCGACCTTGCGGATCATGAGCCGGACCCGGCGCGCGTCGGCGATCTCGTCGGGCAGCAGGTTGGCCCTGATGGCGACGAACCTCGTCACTTCGGCGGGCGGCGGAGCCGGCTGGGGCGCCGGCGCCTCAGGCAGGACGATCGTGGACATCAGGCAGCTCCCAACGTGAGGCCTATGGACACCGCGGCTGACGACCGGAACCGGCCGAGCACGTCGTGCCGGCCGCCGCGCCGCGAATCACTCACGCGTTGCAGCGGGTCGGACAGGAAGGTCGGCACCCCGAGGGACTCGGTGAGCCGGTCGGCCAACCCCGGCAACAGGGCCGCGCCGCCGACGAGGGCGAGCCGGCTGACCGGCACGTTCGGATTCCCCGACGCGAAGTAGTTCAACGAACTGCGAATCTCGTTCACCAACGGCCGAATCGCCTCGAGGACGACCTCGGCACTCTCCGGGCCTTCTCCGCGGATCAGGCCGACCCGGCACTTGAGTGTCTCGGCTTCGCTCACCGACATCCCCAGCCGGCTGGCCATCATCGTGGTGATCTCCGCACCACCACGCGGGATCGTCCGGACGATCTTCGGCGTGCCGTCGGTGTGGATGATGATCGTCGTGCCGTCCGCCCCGATGTCGATCACCGCCTCGGTGTCGCCGGCCAGGCACGCGGCGGCCCGCAGTGCGGCGAAGCAGGCCAGGTCGACCTGCTCCACGTGCAGCCCGGCGCGCTCGACCGCGCGCACCGTGTTGATGACGGACTCTTTGGGCGCCGCGATCAGCAGACCGCGCACCGTGTCGTTCTTGCCCGGATCCTCGAGGGGGTAGAAGTCGAGCAGGGCCTGGTCGGCCGGCAGTGGCAGTACATCGCGTACCTGGAAGGGAAGCGCCTGCTTCATCTCCTTGGGCGGCAGGTTCGACACCTCGATCTCGCGGACCAGCACCTGTTGGTGGGTGACGCCCAGGATCACGTTCTTCGACTTGAATCCCTGCGCCGTCCAGAGTTGCCGCAGCGCGTTGGTGACCGCCTTGTCGTCCTTGATGACGCCGCCGACAACCGCACCCTCAGGCAGCAAGGCCTGGCCGAAGTTGCTGATGACCGGACGGTCCTTGACGCGGTGCGCCTCGACGGCACGGATCGAGGTAGATCCGATGTCGAGGCCGATGCTGTCTACCGAAGCCACGATGGTCTCCT
>JAOPWD010000228.1 GCA_025965875.1 Pseudonocardiales bacterium | reverse complement strand
CCGCTAGGACAAGGGACACCCGATGGGAACCAGGCGGTGGATCGCCCTCATCGCGATCCCCGCACTGACCAGCAGCCTGCTCATCGCGGCGTTGGCACAAGCACCCAGCGCCCACGCAGCAGGGCCGGCTCCCGTCGCCTTGGGCGTGGCTGGGTCCTACTCGGTGCTGGGCGCGACGGGTGTCACCAATACGGGGACAACCAGTCTCAGCGGCGACCTCGGCTCGAGCACCATCAACACGATCTCGGGCTTCCCGCCCGGAACTTTCGGCGGTACGAAACACGACGGCGACGCGGCAGCGGTGCTTGCGCAGACCGCTCTACTGACGGCGTCCACCGACGCGGCCGCGCGATTGCTGCCCACCAACATTGTTCCTGCGGTTCTGTCCGGGACGTTGACGCCCGGCGTCTACCGCAAGGTTGGCGCGCTGACGATCTCGACGACGGTGACTCTCGACGGACAGGGCGATCCGAACGCGGTGTTCATCTTTCAGGTGAGCGGCGCGTTGAATACCGCGGCGGTCAGCACCGTGGTCTTGGCCAACGGGGCGGCGGCCTCGAACGTCTTCTGGCAGTCCACCGGCGCCGTAACGGTAGGCGCGGGCGCGGGAACGACGTTCTCCGGGACGATCCTGGGCAGTGGCGCGGTCACGATCGGCGCGGGCGCGACGGTCACCGGCCGTGTTCTGTCGGCCGGCCTGGTCACCCTCGCGGGCAACACCGTCTACTTCAGCATCGCTGGCCCCCCGGTTGTGACGATCACCGGCGGTGCTTCGGCGGCGACGAACGACACCACGCCCACGATCTCGGGAACCACGACCGCAGCCGTCGGGGCGACTGTGACCGTGACGATCGCCGGACAGTCGCTGACCGCGACTGTCCAAAGCGGCGGTACTTGGAGCGTGACGGCTGCCGCCGTGGCAGCAGCGCAGCAGACCGTCGTGGCCTCGGTGACGAACTCGGCCGGGGACATCGGCAGGGCGACCCAGATTCTCGATGTCGACATCACCGCTCCGACCGTGACCATCACCGGTGGCGCGACGGGATTCACCAACACCGCGACGCCCACGATCACCGGCACCACCAATGCGGTGGTCGGTACCACCGTGACGGTGACGATCGCCGGGCAGACACTGACCACGACGACGCAGGCAGACGCGACCTGGACGGTGACGGCCGCCACGATGACGCAGGGCCTCAAGACCGTCGTCGCGTCGGTGACCGATCTCGCGGGTAACACCGGCACCGCCTCCCAAGCCCTGACCGTCGATACGACCACGCCGATGGTGCCGCTGGGGACTACCTCGACCTACTCGGTACTGGCTGGGACCGGCGTGATCAACACCGGCGCGACCAACCTCAGCGGCGATCTCGGCGTCAGTCCCAGCAACTCGATCTCGGGCTTTCCGCCGGGCACCGTGGGTGGGAGCACGCACGCCGGTGACTCGGCCGCAGCCCAAGCGCAGACCGACTTGACCGCGGCCTACAACAACGCTGCCGGGCGACTGCAGAACGCCGGCTTCGCCGGAGACCAGAACGGGCACACCTTCTTCGGCGGCGTCTACCGCACGAGTGCCGCGTTCGCGCTGACCGGAACCATGACGCTGGACGCGCAGGGCGATTCGGGTGCGGTGTTCATCTTCCAAGTAGGCGCGGCGCTCAACACCACCGCGGCCAGCCACATCGTCCTGATCAACGGGGCGCTGGCGTCGCGGGTCTTCTGGCAGGTCTTGGGCGCCGTCGGCACCGGCGCGTCCTCCACGTTCTCAGGCACGATCCTGTCGCTCGGGGCGATCACGATCGGGGCCGGTGCCGAACTCGCCGGCCGCGCCCTGTCCGTGGGCACCGTGACCCTGTCCACGAACCCCGTGTACTTCAGCAACCTCCGGCCGCCGGTCGTGGCCATCACCGGTGGCGAAACGGCCGCCACGTTCGACACGACGCCGACCATCGCGGGGACCACGGACGCGGCGACCGGATCGGCAGTCGCGGTCACGATCGCCGGGCAGACGCTGAACACGACGGTGCAGAGCGGCGGCACCTGGAGCGTGACTGCGGCCGCCGTGACGCCCGCAACGCTCACGGTCGTGGCATCGGTGACGAATGCAGCGGGGAACACGGGCACCGCACACCAGAGCCTGACTATCAGCCCGCCGACCGCATTGGTGGCGTTGGGCACCGCGGGGACCTACTCGGTGCTGGCCGGGACAGGCGTCATCAACACTGGCGCGACCAGCCTCAGCGGCAATCTCGGCGTCAGTCCCAGCTCGTCGATCGTGGGGTTCCCGCCGGGCACTGTCAGTGGGGTCATCCACGCCGGTGACTCGGCGGCCGCAACAGCACAGGCCGACCTGGTACTGGCCTACAACGACGCGTCCGGTCGTACCCCGAACCGCGAATTCGCCGGGGACCAGAACGGGCTGACGTTCACCACCGGCGTCTATCACACGGTCGCCGCGTTCGCGCTGACCGGCACGTTGACGCTGGACGCCCAGAACGATCCGAGTGCGGTGTTCATCTTCCAGGTCGGCGCCGCTTTGAACACCGCCGCGGCCAGCCAGGTGACGCTGGTCAACGGCGCGCAGGCTTCGCGCGTTTTCTGGCAGGTACTCGGTGCGGTCGGCACCGGCGCGTCGTCGTCCTTCACCGGGACGATCCTGGCGGCCGGCGGGATCACGATCGGTGCGAGCGCGACGCTCAACGGCCGTGCGCTGTCCTATGGCACGGTCACGCTGTCCACGAACGCGATCACCACACCCGCCGTGGCCGCCGGCGTGCTTTCGATCAGCGTGCCCGTCGCAGGCAACCTCGGTAGCCGGGCAACCAGCACGGGCGGCGCGACCATCAGCGGGCTGTTCGGCCAGGTGCAGATCACCGACGGACGCGGTGCGCTCGCTGGTTCCGGCTGGATCGCGAGCGTGACCTGCACCGCGTTCACCACACCGGGCGGGGCCTCGATACCAGCCAGCGCCGTCAGCTACGTGGCCGGGACGATCACCAAGGTGGGCGTGGCGACCTACACCGCGAACAACCCCGGCAGCCTCAGCGGCCAGCCGGCCGCGGTGACCGCGACGGGCATCACTGGAGACAACATCGCCACGTGGAATCCGACCATCTTCGTGGCCCTGCCGGGTGGCATGGTCGCGGGCGTGTACTCGGCGACGATCACCCACTCCGTGCTGTAGCCGAGAGCAGGTCAGCTACCTGAGCAGCATGTAGCTCATCGTCATCGACATGGCGATCGAGCAGCCGATCGCCAGTCGCGGCGCGAGCATCGGAGCATTCCCGCCGACCGGGGTACTTCGTCGCTGCGTCGCCACGAGTTCTGCGACGTTCCAACCGGCGTGGCACAGCAGCACCACCGTCAGCCCCAGCGCGGCCAACGACGGCTGAGCTGCGATGCCGTTCACGCCATGGTGCATCGCGGGCATTGCGCCGGACGCTGCGGCCGCCGGTACCGAGGCGCCAGCGAACATGTAGACCATCGCGGCGCACGCGAGCACGTGCTGAAGATGGTGCAGCCCCCGGCGGCGGACCTGCCGGCGCAGCACGGCGCGCATGCCGCGTAGCGCGAACCAGCCTGCGCAGACGGCGAAGACGAGCCCCCACCCGAAGTTCGCGCGGTGGTCGGACGCCGCGACGAGCACGCCGGCCATGGCCACACCCATGGCGACGTGCATCAGGTCGACGTCGGGTTCGGCGTCGCGCCCGTGCACCCACGACGCAATGAGGTGGCCGATGCAATAGAGCGCGGTCGCGAGCATGAGGGCAGCCAGGCTGTCCGCCAGCCAGCTCGGACCCGTCACAGATTTGCCTTCCCGCAACTGGGCACCGCTAAAGATGCGCGACCCACGGTTTCCGGGAGCATGCGGACCGGCCGGGGCGGTGTCAACGCCGACCTAAGCCATGGCTTAGGTCGGCGTTGCTGCGGTGGGCGGCCGGGGGGCGACGCCCGCCGCTACCGGACGGTGAGGTTGCGCACGGTCGACCAGGGTCCGGCCGTGCCACTGCTGTCGACTGCCCGAACTCGCCAGGATTCAAAGAGAGACTCGCGTGGAGCGGGCGACGGGAATCGAACCCGCGTAGTCAGTTTGGAAGACTGAGACTCTGCCATTGAGCTACGCCCGCGTTCGCGTGCTGACTGCCGCCGGCACGCGAACACAGGTTACCGGCTGGGTTCGTTACCGGCTCGTGCACGCCGGAATGTGCGCCGCCCGTACACTGAGGCCCCGTCAGCGCCCGGGGTGTGGCGCAGCTTGGTAGCGCACTCGCTTTGGGAGCGAGGGGCCGTGGGTTCGAATCCCGCCACCCCGACCGAGCCGGGCCGTACCCGCACCGTCCGGACAAGCCATGCGAGGAGCACTAGCACTGTGAAGAGCACCGTCGAAACATTGAGCCCGACCCGTGTGCGGCTCGCCGTCGAGGTGCCGTTCGAGGAGCTGAAGCCCAGCCTGGACGCGGCCTACAAGAAGATCGGCGCGCAGGTGAAGGTGCCTGGCTTCCGGCCGGGCAAAGTGCCGGCCCGCGTGATCGACCAGCGCGTCGGCCGTGCCACCGTCCTCGAAGAGGCCATCAACGACGCCCTGCCGCGGGTGTACAGCAAAGCTGCCCGCGACGCCGAGATCCGGCCGCTCGGCCAGCCCGAGATCGACGTCACCAACCTTGACGACGGTCAGTCCCTCAGCTTCACCGCCGAGGTCGACATACGCCCCGAAATCAACCTGCCCGAGCTCGACGGTCTCGCCGTGACGGTCCCCGATGTCGCAGTCAGCGACGACGAGGTGGACGAGCAGCTCAGCGGCCTGCGCGACCGATTCGGCACCCTCAAGGGCGTCGAGCGCCCCGTGCAGAGCGGTGACTACGTCTCGCTCGACCTGCTGGCCATGGCCGGGGGCGTCGAGGTCGAAGGCG
>JAOPWD010000002.1 GCA_025965875.1 Pseudonocardiales bacterium | reverse complement strand
GCTGGATGTAGTTCTCGCAGCGCAGGACCTGACCGACGTCGAGGGCCATGTCACCGGTGAGCCAGCCGTAGAGCGGGTCGTCGACGTTCATCTGGCGCTGCTTGGCCACGCTGGTCAGCCCGAGCTTTGCGCCGACGACGGCGGCGCCGCGGGCGACGCGGTCGGCCACGACAGCGTCCTGCACCGCGTACGCGGTCGAGAGGTCGAACGGGCCGGCCGTCGTGGTCAGTGCCTCGATGCCGGTGCGCTTCTCGCTCGCCTCGATCAGCCGCTGGGCCAACTGCTCCTGGGCGCTCACTTCTGCCTCGCCTTCTGGGCCGCCAGTTCCAGGGCGACGTCGATGATCATGTCCTCCTGGCCGCCGACGACCTTGCGGCGACCGAGCTCCAGCAGGATCTCGGCCTGCGAGACGCCGTAGCGGGCAGCGGCGCGCTCTGAATGCAGCATGAACGACCCGTAGACGCCGGCGTAGCCGAGGATCAAGGCGGCCCGGTCGACCATCTGGGGCCGGTTCATCGCCGGACGAACGACCTCTTCGGCCACGTCGACCATCGTCATCGTGTCGACGCCGGTCGGCACCCCCATCCGGTCGCAGACCGCGACGAAGACCTCGGTCGGGCAGTTGCCCGCTCCGGCGCCTGACCCAGCGGTGCACGCGTCGATGTGCAGCGCGCCGCACTCCAGTGCGCTCAACGAGTTCGCCACCGACAGCGACAGGTTCTCGTGCGCGTGCAGACCGACCGGAACGTCGAGACCTTCGACGAGCGCCTCGATGCGGTCGCGGACGGTCTTGGTGGTCAAGGCCCCGGCCGAGTCGACGCAGTACACCAGGTCAGCGCCGTAGTCCTGCATCAACCGTGCCTGCTTCAGCAGCTCCTCGGGGCTGGTCATGTGGCTCATCATCAGGAAGCCGACGGCCTCCATGCCGAGCTGCTTGGCCATGCCGATGTGCTGCTCGGCGATGTCGGCCTCGGTGCAGTGGGTGGCGATGCGGGCGATGGACACCCCGGCCTCGTGGATCGCCTTCAGGTCGTCGACTGTGCCGATCCCCGGCAGCAGCAGGCATGCGATCTTGGCCTGTTTCGCGGTTTCGACCGCCCGCGCGATCAGCGTCATCTCGTCGGTACCGGAGAACCCGTAGTTGAAGGACGAGCCGCCGAGGCCGTCGCCGTGCGATACCTCGATCACCGGCACCCCGGCCCGGTCGAGACCGGCGACGATGTCGATGACCTGTTGCTCGGTGTACTGGTGCGCCACCGCGTGCGACCCGTCCCGCAGGGTGGAGTCGGTCAGTCGGAACGCCGGCTTGGCCGCGACGTCGGGCTGTTCTTGTGTGGTCGTCACGCGGGCACCCCTGTCAGGTGCAAGGCCTTGGCTTCGCCGACCCGCACCGCGGCAGCGGTCATGATGTCGAGGTTGCCGGCGTACGCGGGCAGGTAGTCACCGGCACCTTCGACTTCCAGCAGCACGACGACCCGGTGCGGGACGGCCCCGCCGGGCGTGGCGAACGGTCCCTCCTCGACCACGGGGCGGTTCTTCAGTCGGTAGCCGGGCACGTAGGCGGCGACGTCGGCGACCATCTGCTCGACCGAGGCGAGGACGGCGTCGTGGTCGCTGCCGTCGGGCAAGGCGCAGAACACCGTGTTGCGCATGAGTATCGGTGGATCCGCGGGGTTGAGGACGATGATCGCCTTGCCCTGCTCCGCGCCGCCGATCTCCTCGAGCGCGCGGGCCGTGGTGCGGGTGAATTCGTCGATGTTCTTTCGGGTTCCAGGACCGGCCGACTGCGACGCCACCGTCGACACCATCTCGGCGTACGGCACGGCGGCGGCCCGACTCACCGCCGCGACGATCGGCACCGTCGCCTGCCCGCCGCAGGTGATCATGTTGACGTTCGGCGCGTCGAGGTGCTCGGTCAGGTTCACGCTGGGCACCACCTTCGGGCCGCGCGCCGCCGGCGTCAGGTCGATGGCGGCGATGCCCAGTTCGGCGAGCACAGCGGCGTTGCGCACGTGCACGTAGGCACTGGTCGCGTCGAACACGAGGTCGACGTCGGCGGGATGGTCGCGGATCCAGTCGATGCCGGTATGCGGCGCCTGCACGCCGAGCGCCTTGGCGCGGGCCAGGCCGTCGCTGTCTGCGTCGATGCCGACGAGAGCAACCAGCTCGAGCGTCTCCGAGCGCATCAGCTTGATCATCAGGTCAGTGCCGATGTTGCCGGAGCCAATGATCGCGCACCGTAATGCCATAGACGTTCTCCTCTGTTCGTGTTCAGACGACCCGCAGGGCGACCGGACCGAGCCGGTCGATCTCGGCGCGGAACACCTGTCCCGGTTCGATCCCGACCGCCGCGTGCAGCGCCCCGGTCATGACGAATTGCCCGGCGCGCAAGGACTCGCCGACCTCATGCAATGTATTCACCAGCCAGGCAATTGCGCTCAGCGGGCTGCCCAGCGCGGCCGCCCCGGCCCCGGTGGCGATGACGTCGCCGTCCCGTGTGAAGACCATGCCGACCAGGCGCAGGTCAACTCCGTCGACGGGCGCCACGGCCGAGCCGAGCACGATCGCGCCGCTGCTGGCCAGGTCGGCGATCGTGTCGGCGAGCTTGATCCGCCAGTCGGCGATGCGGCTGTCGACGATCTCGATCGCGCTCACGGCACCACCGACGGCGCGAGCCACGTCCAGTGCGGTGCAGTCCGGACCGGCCAGGTCCTCGCGAAGCACCAGCGCGATCTCGGCCTCGACGCGAGGATTGATGAACGCGTCGGCCTCGATCTCGGCATTGTCGGCGTGCACGTGCGAGGCGAGCACCGGTGCGAAGTCGGGGGAGTCGACGCCGAGCATCTTCTGCATCGGCGCGCTGGTGAGGCCGAGCTTGTAACCGACCACCCGGTCGCCGTCGGCGAGCAGGCGGGCCACGAGGTCCTGCTGTACGCGGTAGGCGTCGGCCATGGTCATGTCGGCGTGGCTGTCGGTGAGCGGCTCTATCGGCACCCCCGAGCGGCGGGCGGCGTGTAGCGCCTGGGCCATTGCGGCCACTTCGGCATCGACGACAGTCATGGGCTTACCTCCGCGACTCGTCCGGTCTCGGCCCAGCCGAGACGGCGGCTGATGCGCAACGCGCATTCGGTGACCGGACCCGCGAAGCGTCGCAGGTTGTCGCCGTCGAGGCGCTGCACCGGGCCCGCGACCGACAGCGCGGCGACGACCTCGCCTGCAGGGTCCCGGATGGGTGCCGAAATCGAGGCAATGCCGATCTCGGCCTCGTTGACGTTCTCGGCCCAGCCGCGCGCGCGGATCTGGCACAACTCGGCGCGCAGCACCGCCTTGTCGGTGATCGTGTACGCGGTCTTGCGGGCCAATCGCACACCGGCCAGCCGGCGCTCCAGCTCTCCGGCCGGCAGGTGGGCCAGGAGCAGCTTGCCGGTCGAGGTGGCGTGGGCGGGACCGCGATTGCCGATGCGGCCGAAGATCCGGACCGTCTGCGGGCTCTCGCGCCGCTCGACATAGACGACCTCGAGCCCGTCCAGGACCGCCACCTGCACGGTCTCCTTCGTCAGGTTGCGCAGGTGGTCCAGGATCGCCGTCGCGGCACCGTGCAGATCGGACGAGCTCTGCACTGACGCGCCGAGCATGCGCATCGTGACGCTGAGCCGGTAGGTGCCGGTGTCGGCCACCCGGTCGAGCAGACCTTCGACGGTCAGGGTGTGCACGATGCGGTGCGCGGTGCTCTTCGCGACGCCGAGCCGCCGGGCCAGGTCGCTCACCCCGAGTTGGGCCTCGCCCTTGCCGAACTCGCGCAGTACCCGCGCCGCATTCGCCACGCTGGCGAGCACCTGGGTCTCACCTGCTGTGCGCGGCGGCGTGCTCATGCCCGCACCGCCCGGGCCGCGGCAAGCACGGCGCGGCGCACCGCCACGTCGTCGTCTCCCGTTATTGCTACGGCGACGCCCGGGTCATCGCCGGCGAGTGCGGTCGCCAGCAGGCGCAGGCTGTGATGCAGGCCGAGCCGCTCGGCCACGACGAGTTCGTCCACGATCGCCTCGCGTCCGGGCAGCAGCGCCCGCAGGCTCTCGCCGTCACGTACCTGCGCCGCGTGCTGGTTGGCCAACCCGGTGCCTGCGTGCTGGGCGTGATGGGGCGACAGCCCGCCGCCGGGCGCCACTGACAGGTGGTAGAGCACCCCGGAGATACCGAGTACCCGACGCACGTCGGCCGGCGCCGGTGCGTCCCGCTCGTCGATCAGGGCCAGTTCGGCCAGCACCACCGGGTCGTAGAAGCGCACCGACCAGCGCAGGTCGTCCAGTTCGTCGGTCTCCGCGACCTCCTGCCCCTGCGGCGCGGGCAGTGGGTCGGTCGTGGCGATCACATGCAGGTAGCGGGCGGCGGCAACTACGACCGTCACCCGGGCAGCGTCCAGGAGCGGCAGCGCGGCCCGCTCGGCGGGCGCAAGGAGCCGGGCGGCGCCCAGGTAGGCACTGTGCAGCGCGACGACGTAGGCGCGCAGCTGTGCGCGCATGTCCTCCGGCCGCGATGCGGGCTGGCTGACTCCGGTCATGGCTCCGACCGTAAGACATGTGTCCCGCATGGCGGTACATCGGTCCTATATGCGGGACACCGGATCTAGCTTCGTCGGCAAGCGATCGCTGCGGCGCAGGTCACACGTTACGCCGCCGCGCCGCCCGAGAAAGGAGCAGCTTTCGTGGGTGTCCTACGGCTGTCGCACGTCGATGTGTTGGTCACCGACCTCGACCTGGCCACGGCCTATTACACCGAGGTCATCGGCATGCTCGAGGTGGCGCGCGACGCGGACTCGGTGTACCTCAAGTGCTGGGACGAGGTCGACCACCACTCGCTGCGGCTGACCTACGCCCCCCGCGTCGGCTTCGACCTCATGTCGTTCAAGGTGGAACGCGAGGACGACCTGTCGGTCTTGGAGAACGCCGTCGCCCGCTACGGCCTCCCGGTGCAACGCCTGAGCCACGGTGACAGCGTCGGCCAGGGTGAATCGATCCGCTTCGACACCCCGAGCGGTCACACCATGGAACTGGTGCACGCCGTCGAGAAGGTCGGCGGCAGCCTGCCCAAGACGAACCCGCGGCCGTTCCTGTACCACCCCGGCGGCGACGACTCCGACGGTGCCGGCCCGCGCGGCATTGCGCCACCGCGCATGGACCACGTCCTCGTCACGGCCGAGGAGGTGGGGGAGTCGACGCAGTTCTACACCGACGTCCTCGGCTTCCGGGTCACCGAGCAACTTGTCGACGGCAACGGCCACCAGAT
The DNA here is from genome assembly GCA_025965875.1 of Pseudonocardiales bacterium. Lineage (GTDB taxonomy): Bacteria > Actinomycetota > Actinomycetes > Mycobacteriales > Jatrophihabitantaceae > QHCC01. Next base: position 19,369 of record JAOPWD010000002.1, on the reverse strand, counting down.
CGGCACCTGGATGGAGCGTTCGCACTCGCCGCACGATCTGGCCGTCGTGTCCGGGCCTAACGGCGGGCTGCATCACTTCGCCTACTGGCTCGACGACTGGGACCACGTGCGCACCGCGGCCGACATCTTGGCCTACAACGGCATCTCCGTGGACGTCGGACCCACCCGGCACGGCATCACCCGGGGCTCGACCATCTACTTCTTCGACCCGCTCGGCACCCGCAACGAGGTGTTCACCGGCGGCTACCGGCCCGATCCGGACTTCCCGATGATCACCTGGACCGAGGACAACGCGGGCCGGGCCATTTTCTACTACGAGGGCGAACTCAACGACCGCTTCATGAAGGTGCACACCTGATGTCCATCCTGCGTCTGTCCCACGTCGAGATCCGCGTCCCCGACCTCGAGCTCGCCACCGCGTACTACAGCGAGGTCGTCGGGCTCATCGAGACCGCCCGCGAGCCAGAACGTGTCTTCCTCAAGTGCTGGGACGAGCACCAGCACCACTCGGTCGTGCTCACCTATGCGCCGACCCATGGCCTGAACCATTTCGGCTTCAAGGTCACCGAGGCCGACGATCTCGACGTCTACCAGGCCCGTCTGGAGGCCGAGGGCATCGAGGTGCGCCGTTATGAGAAGGGTGAGTGGGCGCCTGGTCACGGCCAGGCGATCCGGTTCACGATCCCCAGCGGCCATGAGATGGAGCTCGTGCACGGCATGGAGCAGGTCGGCAACATGCTGCCGCGCACCAACCCACCGCCGCGGCCGATGGGGCTGATCGGCATGGCGCCGCCGCGCGTCGACCACCTCTTCCTCACCGCCGAGGAGGTCGACACGGTCACCACGTTCCTGCAGCGGGTGCTCGACTTCCGGCTCACCGAGCAGGTGATGGGCGACGACGGATTCCAGATCGCGACCTGGCTCGAGGTCTCGCACTCCTCGCACGACATCGCGCTGATCACCGGCCCGAACGGCGGGCTGCACCACTTCGCGTTCTGGGTCGACGACTGGAACGACCTGCGAACCGCGGCGGACGCCTGCGCCTATCACGGCGTGAACATCGAGACGAACCCGACGCGACACGGCGTCACGCGCGGGCAGTGCCTGTACTTTTTCGACCCCTGCGGCAACCGCAACGAGGTCTACACGGGCGGATACTGGGCCGACCCGGACGCCGAGCCAACGACGTGGACCGAGGCCGAGATGGGGCGCGCGTTGTTCTATTACGACGGCGTCGTCAACCAGCGCTTCCTCACGGTGCACACGTGACGCGTACCGAGCCGCGCTCCGGCCTGCCGCGTACGGATCGCCCGGACGCGCCGGCCTACCTGACGCGCCACCAGCAGCGGGCGGCCGCGCGCACGGTGCCGCCCACGGCGGACGACCGCGACGTCCCGCTCTACCTGCGCCGCTTCCGCGAACGCCGCGACGGCGCCGGCGAACTCGACGCCGAGCCCATGCCGACCTGGCAGGGCAGCGACCTCGGCGTCACGCCCGAATGGGCCGCGGTCACCAGGACGAAGGAGATCGTCCCGGAACGCCGTGAGCAGCAGGCCAGCGCCGTCACTGACGTCTACTTCGTGCGCCACGGCGAGACGCAGGGCTACTCGTCGGAGTCCGGCCTGACGCCGCTCGGGTCGTGGCAGGCGCACCGCCGCGGCCAGGAGATTTCCCGCCGAGTGCTCACCGGGCACCGTGTCGTCATCGCCTCCGCCGAGACCAACCGGGCCCGCCAGACCGCTGAGCACCTGCGCCGCGGCCTGCTCGACAACGTCAGCCTCTTCGGCCGCGAGGCCGAAGTCGGAGAGGTGACTGGCGCACCGGAGTTTCGCAATTTCGCCGTCAGCACCCCGCAGGGCCCGCGCGACGTCACCGCCGCCTTCCGGCTGTATCACCGCGAGATGGAGCGCTACGAGCGCATCGGTCTGGGCGAGCGGCCCGGCTGGCTCGTCGAGGTCGACCGGTTCTGGGGTATCCAGCAGGGCGGCGGCGACCCGATCACCCACTGGCTGACGATGCCGCTGATGTACTTCGAGCCGCCGATCGCCTGCGTGCGGCGCTTCTGGGCCGGCATCCTGCGCATCCAGCAAGAAACGGCCGGCAACACGCTCGTCGTCGCGACCCACTCCGGCCCCATCCGTGCCTTCGCCACTTGGGCGATGGGCTACGACCCGGGTGAGCCGTTCAACGCTGAGTTCGTGCGCGTCCGGCTGATCGAGGGCGGCGTCACCGCGCTCGTCCTCTACCGCAACCGCGTGCAGGAGGTGCGGGTGCCCGACCTGGCCGACCTGCCCGCCAACACCGACCCCCGCTTCGAGATCGACCCGCCAGCTTCTGGACGAGAGGCCGCACCGGCATGAGAAACGTGATCTGGTTCGACACCTTCAGCGCCGACGAGAGGGCGTGCCTCGGCGGCAAGAGCGCCAGCCTGGGCGAACTGATGAACGCGGGGCTGCCGGTGCCACCGGGCTTCGCGGTGACCACGCACGCGTTCCGCTCGGCGCGCGAGGGTTCGGGCGTCGTCGAGGCGATCCGCGCCCGGCTCGACGGTCTCGACCCGAGCGACGTCCACGACGTCACCACGCGCGCCGCAGCGGTCCGCGAACTGATCATGTCGTGGCCCCTGCCCGAGCCGATCGGGGCCGAGATCCGCGCGGCCTACCAGCAGTTGTGTGAGCAGATTCAGGTCGCCGACGTACCCGTCGCAGTCCGCTCGTCGGCCACCAGTGAGGACTCGCCGGATGCCTCGTTCGCCGGCGAGCACGACACCTATCTGTGGGTACGCGGTGGCGACCAGGTGATCAGCAACGTCCGGCGCTGCTGGGCCAGCCTGTTCACCGACCGGGCCGTCTCGTACCGCGTCGAGATGGGCTACAGCCACCTCGACGTCGAGATGTGCGTGGCCGTGCAGAAGATGGTGCGCCCCCGTGCGGCTGGGGTGGCCTTCACGCTCAATCCCGGCGACGGTGACCGCTCCACCATCGCGATCGACAGTGCCTGGGGCTTCGGCGAAGGTGTCGTGTCCGGCGAGGTGACCCCCGACAACTTCCTGGTCGACAAGGTCATCGGGTCGATCTCGCGGCGCACTGTCTCGGCCAAGACCCACGCGTTTCGCCTCGGGGACGACGAACAGGTGCACCGGGTCGAACTCGCCCCCGAAGAGCAGCGCGAACCCAGCCTCACCGACGACGAGATCGCCGCGATCGCCAAGCTCGCCCGCGCGGCCGAGCGGCATTACGGCTGCCCACAGGACATCGAATGGGCGCTGGACGAGGACCTGTCCGACGGTGCGAACGTCGTCCTGCTGCAGGCACGCCCCGAAACCGTATGGAGCAAGAAGAAGGTCGTCGTCTCAACCGGTGCCGACGCGATGAGCAGCATCGTGAGCACTCTCGTGAACCCGCTCTACGCCCGAAAGTCCTGACCACACCCAGCCCGGAGGACGTCATGCCTGATCGCTTCCCCAGCCCGTTTGAGATCCAGACCCCGCCCGGCGCCGAGGGCTGGGAGCAGCTCTACACCTACTCGTCCGTGTTCAGCGAGGACCGCCGCGAGTACGAGGAGGGCGGTTTCTGGTTCCAGGACGGCGTGCACTGGCCCGAGGTGCTGACGCCGTGGGACGCGACGTTCTACGAGTACGCGCTTGCCTCGCTGTCGCAGTACAACACGCGGCACTACCTGATCCCGCCGGCACTGGGCGTCGACTTCCGCATCCTCAACGGCTACGCCTACCTGTCGCCGGTCGGCGTCGCCAACCCGGCCGAGGTCGAGGCGCGGGTGCCGCACTTCCTCGAGCGGGCCGGCTTCTACTTCCAGAACTGGGACCGGCTCTACGACGACTGGCTGGTCAAGATCCGCGCGCTCGTCAAGGAGATGAGCGAGATCGAGGCCGAGCCGCTCCCGGAGAAGGAGCCGATCGACGTCGTCACCGAGGGGCGCGGTACCGGCAGCGGCCTGATCCTGCAGGAGTCGTATCACAAGCTCCTGGACCTTGCCCTGCGGTTGTGGCAGTACCACTTCGAGTTCCTCAACCTCGGCTATGCCGCCTACCTCGACTTCTTCGGCTTCCTCAAGCAGGCCTTCCCGTCCATCCCCGACCTCGCGATAGCCAAGATGGTGGCCGGCGTCGACGTGGATCTGTTCCGCCCGGACGAGGAACTCAAGAAGCTCGCCCGCCTCGCCGTTGAGTCCGGAGTCGACGGCGCGTTCGACGCCGGGAACCCTGACGAGGTGCGCGACACGTTGCGCGCCACCCCGGCCGGGCAGGCCTGGCTCGAGCAGTGGGAGCAGGCGGCTGAGCCGTGGTTCAACTTCTCCAACGGCTCGGGTTTCTACCACTCCGACCGGATCTGGATCGAGAACGTCGACATCCCGTTCGGCTTCATCCGCGACTACATCGCCAAGGTGAAGGAGGGGGCCGACCTGGCCCGGCCGATCGCCGCCCTTCATGCCGAGCGCGACCGGATCGTCGCGGAGTACCGCGAGCTGTTCTCCTCCGACGAGGACCGCGAGGCCTTCGACCAGAAGCTCGGTCTGGCGCGCACGGTGTTTCCCTACGTCGAGAACCACAACTTCTACGTCGAGCACTGGTCGCACTCGGTGCTGTGGCGCAAGATGCGCGCGTTCGGTGACGTGCTGACGAAGGCTGGCTTCTTCGGTGAGGCCGACGACATCTTCCTGCTCAAGCGCAACGAGGTTCCCGACGCGCTGTGGGACATGTACTCGGCTTGGGCGGTCGGCACCGAACCCCGCGGCGGCAAGTACTGGCGCCCGGAGATCGAACGCCGCAAGGGCATCCGGGCCGCGCTGCGGGAGTGGAGCGCACCGCCCGCTCTCGGCGTGCCGCCGGAGGTCGTCACCGAGCCGTTCACCGTCATGCTCTGGGGGATCACGTCCGACAGCGTGGCCGGCTGGCTGCGCGCGTCCGAGGGCAGCGACGAGGGCGAGCTGTCCGGCTTCGCGGCGTCGCCGGGCGTCGTCGAGGGTCCGGCCCGGGTGATCTTCGGCGCCGACCAGATCGGAGAGGTCGAGGACGGCGAGATCCTCGTGGCGCCTCTCACGGCCCCGAGCTGGGCGCCGATCTTCGGCAAGCTCCTCGGCACCGTCACCGACGTCGGCGGCATGATGAGCCACGCCGCCATCGTCTGCCGCGAATACGGACTGCCGGCCGTCACCGGAACCGCGTTCGGCACGTCGCGTATCAAGACCGGCCAGCGGATCCGTCTCGACGGCAACAAGGGCACCGTCACGCCGCTCGACTGACCGCTATCGAATCGCAGGAGAGGACGACGGAATGCTGACCGTCGAACAAAACGAAGAGCTGACCAGTGTCGGACCGGGCACGCGGATGGGCGAGCTGCTGCGCCGGTACTGGTACCCGCTCGCGTTCGAGCAAGACTTCGACGCCCGGCCTGCCAAGTCGGTGCGTCTGCTCGGCGAGGACTGGACGCTCTACAAGACCCCCTCGGGCAAGTACGGCATCATCGGCGAGCACTGCCCACACCGGCGCGCTTCGCTCACCTACGGTGTCGTGCACGACGACGGCATCCGCTGCGGCTATCACGGCTGGCGCTTCGCGTTCGACGGGCAGTGCCTCGAGCAGCCCGCCGAGGACGACAACACCAATTTCCGCAACCGGGTGCGCGCCAAGGCGGGGCAGGCGCAGACCCTGGGCGGGATGGTGTGGGTGTACGTGGGGCCGGCACCCGCGCCGGAGCTGCCGCGCTTCGACGTGTACGTCCTGGACGGCGTTCGTGACGTCGGCTACACCACGCTGCCGTGTAACTGGCTGCAGATCATGGAGAACTCGGTCGACCCGCACCACGTCGAGTGGCTGCACGGCTACTACTTCGAGTTCCTCGGCAAGACAAGCGGATTCGACGCACCGAAGTCGTTCCAGAAGAAGCACATGAAGGTTGCGTTCGACGAGTTCGAGTTCGGCATCATCAAGCGCCGGATGCTCGAGGGCCACACCGACCAGGACGACGACTGGAAGATCGGCCACCCGATGATGTTCCCGTACGGGATGCGGGTCGGCGGGCAGTGGATCGACCAGATGCAGATACGGGTGCCGATCGACGACACCCACACCTGGAAGGTCTTCTACACGCTGCATCACCCCGAGGGCGGCACGTGGGAGCACCAGGACCGGCCGGTCGTCTACGAATTCCCGTGGCGGCGCGACGACGGCACCTTGATCACGGACTACGTCGAGGGCCAGGACGTGATGGCGTGGGTGTCACAGGGCGAGATCGTCGACCGCTCGCAGGAACACCTCGGCCGCAGCGACGCCGGCGTTGCGATGCTGCGCAAGATGTTCAAGGAGAACATGTCGCGCGTCGAGAACGGTCAGGATCCGTTGGGCACCGTGCGCACGCCGCACGAGGTCATCGAATTGCCTTGCGAGAAGGACAAATTCGGCGCGGGTACCGCGTTCACCGACCAGTGGATCACCGGCGGGTCGATGCGCTACGCCCCGATCCGCGACGAACTGCTCGCGCTGCATCGCGACGCCGCGGCGGCACGGGAGAAGGCGGCGACCAGTGGCTGAGCCACCGGCCCCGGCGCTGCCCGTCGACCCGCACCGGCTGCCGCCGAGGGGGGAGTGGTTCGCGCCGGACGCCGAGCGCCACCTGCTCGACCGGCCGCGGTTCTGCCCGATGTGCGGCGAGTCGCTGGAGCACGGACTCACCTCCGAGTCGTGGTCGGCCGACGAGCGCGTCTTCCTGACCTGGTGCGCGCACTGCTTGTGGATGGGTCACGTGGTGCGGTTCGACCACGTCGCGATCTACGAGCCGGAGCATTGAGCGCGGCGCGGCCGGCCCTCGTCTTCGATTTCGGCGGGCCGGTACTGCTCACGCCATTCGAGCTCACCGGGCGCACCGAGCAGCGACTCGGCCTGCCCGACGGGAGCCTGCCGTGGCGCGGACCATTCGACCCGGACAGCGACGCCGAGTGGCGAGACGTGCAGCGTGGCGCACTGGGCGAGCGGGACTACTGGGCCAGGCGCGGGGCCGAATTCGGCGCGGTCGTGGGACGGCCCGCCGGGACCCGGGAGCTCATCGCGGCGATGTACGCCGAGACCGAGGACATCCTCGTCCGGGCGTCGGCCACCGCGCTGATGCGCGATGCCCGGGACGCCGGGCTGCCCGTGGGCATTCTCACCAACGACCTCGGGGCGTTTCATTCCCAGGAATGGGTGGATGCGCTGCGCGTGCTCGACCTCGTGGACGCGATCGTCGATGGATCCCACGTCGGCATCCTGAAGCCTGACTCGCAGATCTACTACATGATCGCCGATCAGTTGCAGGTCGAGCCGGCCGACGTAGTGTTCCTCGACGACCAACCGGTCAATCTCGCCGGAGCCACCGCGGTCGGGATGACGGCGGTCTACGTCGACGTCACCGAACCGGACGAAGCATTCGACCGAGCCCGCACCCTGCTCGGTTTACCTGCCGCGGCGGGTGTCCGGTGAGCATCGGCGTCGATGTTCGTCCAGAGATCGGCAACCGGGTACTGGCCAGCGGCATCAGCACCAACTATCTCGAGGCGGGCGAGGGCGACCCGGTCGTCATGGTGCACGGCTCCGGGCCTGGCGTTTCGGCTTACGCCAACTGGCGATTGTCGATCCCCGCGCTGTCGCAGAAGCTGCGGGTGCTTGCCCCGGACATGGTCGGTTTCGGGTACACCGAGCGACCGGCGCGCATCGATTACAACATCGAGACCTGGACCGATCAGCTGATCGGCTTGCTTGACGTGCTCGACATCGGGGCAGCAAGTCTGGTGGGTAACAGCTTCGGTGGCGCGATCGCGCTACGGGCGGCGGCCCGGCATCCCGACCGGGTGAATCGGCTGGTCCTGATGGGCAGTGTCGGGGTGCCGTTCGCCATCACGGAGGGCCTGGACGCGGTATGGGGCTACGAGCCCTCCGTGGCGAACATGCGCGCGATCATGGACTACTTCGCCTACGACACGCGATTGCTCACCGACGATCTTGCTCAGGTTCGTTATCGCGCCAGCACAGAACCGGGATTCCACGAGTCCTACTCGGCGATGTTCCCTGCGCCGCGGCAGCGTTGGGTCGATGCAATGGTGACGCCGGCTGCCGAGGTCGCAGCGTTGCCGCATCGCGTGCTGGTCGTGCACGGCCGCGAGGACCGCGTGATCCCGCTGACCAATGCCTACCGGCTGCTCGAACTCATCCCCGAGGCGCAGTTGCACGCGTTCGGCCATTGCGGTCATTGGACCCAGATCGAGCGGTCTGTGGCCTTCAACGAGCTGGTGCTCGACTTCCTCACGGCGAACTAGCGCGGCCGAGCTACGGCGTGTCGCGGGCCTGATCCAAGAATATTCGCCCGCGCGACGCTATTCTGCGCAACCTTTGTTAAGGTTCTGTTAGTTCGAGGCGCGGTGGGGGCTGCGGCAGCGTACATTCCCTGGACCTCTACTTAAGGTTGAACCGCATGCCTCGTCCGCGTACCGCCTGGCTCTCCGCCCTGTGCGTGTCGGCTCTTGCCGCCATAGCATGCGTCGCACTCGTCGCCGTCGCCTCGACCTCGACAGCGGCGGTGTCGGCGCACAATCCGCGCGGTTCCGCGGACTCGATGACGCTCAACGGCGCAGTCGTCTCGTTCAACGGTTGGGTTGCGGACCCGGACCTGAGCGGCACGGTTCGGGTGGTGGTCACGCTCGACAGGACCGTTGTGCGATCCACGCTGGCCAACCACACCCGGCTCGACGTCGCCAGGGCGTTTCCGAGCTACGGCAGCCTGCGCGGCTTCTCGGGAGCAATCAGGCTGCCGTCGGGCGGACACACGGTTTGCCTGATCGCCGGGGATCTTGGTCTCGGCTCGGACACGACTCTCAAGTGCGCGGCGTTCACCGTCCGGGTGGCAAGCGGCCCGGCAGCGGTGTCGGTGGCCGCGAGCAATAAGGCATTCGGCGACGTCAACGGATTCTCCTACAGCCAGACCGCTCGTACGCTCTCGGTCAACGGCTGGGCGTTGGACCCAGACACCAGCAGCCCGGTCTACGTCGACGTGATCGTCGATGGGCAGTCGTTCGGGTCTGCCGTTGCGTCCCGGCCGCGTCCTGACGTGGCCCAGAAGTACCCGCGCCATGGCCCAAACCACGGCTTCGCCTACACGATGAAGGCTGCCATCGGTCCCGGCAACTACCGACTCTGTGCCGTCGCGATCAACGCCGGCGCCGGCGGGAACACGATCTTGCCGTGCAAGGTGCTCACGGTCCGGCCGGTGGGAACTCCCGCTGCGCTCAATGTGGCGACGAACGCGACAGCGGCGGCCGCAATCCAGGCTCAGGCAATCAGGTCCGGCGCTGCCAGGGCATCGAGCTTTCCGGTAGGCGCGAATTCGGCCACCAGGATCGCCATCGCCGCCCGGGCCCTGTTGCAGCAGGCTGCGGGCAGGGCGACCAGACCCCCAGCCGTCACGGGGATCCCGGCCTTCGCCGTCGCGAGTCCCTCTCGGGTGGTTGACGAGCAGGCGGTGATGGGCCCGCGGCCAACGCTGGGCAGTTATCCCGCGGTCACGAAGGGTGGGCGAACCGGAAGCTCCCGCTCCCTGCAGTTGTATGCCAACGATGGGTTGCCGACGCCCGGTGGCGCCGGCGACGGCATCTTCGGGGCAGCGCCGTTGCTCGCAGCAAATGGCACGACGGTCCACCCGTCGCTGCCTGGATACGGCGCCGGCTACTCCAGACTGCGGGCCGAGGTGGCCCTCGATGCGGCGCTGGCGCACATCGGCGATCCCTATGTCTGGGCTGCCGCGGGGCCGGGAACCTTCGATTGCTCCGGCCTCACCCAGTGGGCGTGGGCCAAGGCCGGCGTGAGCCTGGCTCACTACACCGGAACCCAAGCGGTGCAGGGAGTTCGAGTGCAGCCCAACCAGCTGCTACCGGGCGACTTGGTCCTGTTCGGCGGCAACCTGCACCACGTCGGCATGTATCTCGGCGCGGGCTACATGCTCGATGCCCCGAATACAGGGGCCTACGTCCGGGTCGACAAGATCTCGTGGTTCGGTGACTTCAGCCTGGCCGTGCGCCCCTGACCGCGCCCAGCCGCGCCGGCGCTGGAACGGCAACTCGAACACCTCAGCGAAGAGCCGAGCGAACCCGACGGTCAGCGGAAGAAGGATCGCGCACAGCACGAGGAACATCGGCACACCTTGAGGCACCCGCCCCTCCATGAGCCCGTAGTAGACGGCGATGACGATCGGCGCGTGGGTCAGGTACAGGCTGTACGAGAACGAGCCCAGGCCGCGCAGCGGGCGTCTGTCGAGCAGGCGTACCAGCGGCCTCGGGCGGTCGGTGGCGATGGCAGCGAGTAAGCAGCCGATCGCCGGGCCGAACGCCAGGTCGACCCAGAACAGGTTGTCGAGTGTCCAGACCGACCCCTGCCAGGCGATCAGCGCGAATACCGGGACGGCGAGGACGAGCGCGAACCAGTGCCACGGCCGGGAGCGGCGGCGTTCGGTAGTGCTGAGGATGCCCGCGGCAGCGACGCCGATCGCGAACAGCACGGCGAGGTCCGGCGTGTACTGGTTCACCAGGTTGGTCGCAATCCGGACGTGGGCTGCGGCAGCGACACCGAGGACAAGCACCGGGGCAGCGACGGCAGCGGCCATCGCGAGTGCGTTCAGCCGCCGCATCGCGAGGATCAGAAGCGGAAAGACGACGTACAACTGGGCCTCGATGGCGATCGACCAGAACGCGCGGTTCGGGCTCGGCGCGGCAATGACGTCCTGCACCAGCAGGCCGTTCACGGCGACAGAATTCGCGGTCGGCACCGGCCAGCCCGGCTGGGCCACCACGAACCACGTCATCAGCAGGCTGAACACGAGTGCCGCCCAGTACGGCGGCAGGATCCGCCACGCCCGGCGCAGCGCGAACTTCGAGACGCCGTCGAGGTGCCAACCGGCGCGGGCCGGCGCTACCGACAGGGAGAAGCCGGAGAGCACGATGAAGACGACGACGGCGAACCGCCCGAAGCTGAACCCCGCGACCCAGAACGGCGCGTGGTCGGCCAGGTTGCCGGGGAACGCGCGCAGGAAGATGTGGTAGACGACCACATAAAGGGCGGCCAGCCCGCGGATTCCGTCCAGCCCGATGAGCCGCGGCCGGGCGGTGGTCACTACCGGCGCGGCAGCCTCCGGTCGGGTGCCCGTGGGCAGCTCCACCAGGCGAATCGTACCGGCCGAGGCGTGCCGACCCCGCCGCCGCAACGACGGAAACTGCACAAGATCAACTGCCGGGCGAGCGTGGCGCGGTTGGGCTGCCGGCCAGTGCGGCTCATGGGATCTGTTGGTGCCGCTGGACGTGAATCGGCTGGGGCGAGCCGAATTGGACCGAGCGGGAGAGGAAGGGAGGCCGGTCCGGGTCACGTCCATCCGCCAACGCCATGGCCACGGCCATCCGGTGCACGCTGACAAGCTCGGCCTGCGGGTCGAGGGTGGGTGTGACCAGCCTGGCGGAGGTGTCGGTGATCGCGGCGGCGAGGTCGACCGATATGGGTGAGAGCGGCCAGACGAGAGTGTCCGATCCAGCAGCGGATATCGGACCGTGCAGGTATTCGTTCGTCGCGTAGGCCTCTGCCCACCGGCCGGACGCCTCGATACATTTCAGGGCCGCCTCCCGAGCGAGGCCCAGCGAGAATCCGGTTCCCAGGAAGACGATGTGCTTAGCCGAGGAAGGTAGCGGCCGCCGCAGTGCTTGCTCCGCTTGAGCGATCAGCGCGTCGCCGAGCGGGGTCACTGCGGTGCGAAGCAGCGTGAAGGCGGTCGTGGCGAAGCGAGTCTGCACGACGGCACGCTCGTCCGCGTAGGACAGGTCGATCACGTCGTGGCAAACGTCGACCAATGGAGTATCCGGAGTTCCCACCAAACCGATCACCCGGTGCGTAGACCGGAGTTTCTTGGCCATATTGATCACATCGCTGGTCGTCCCAGAGCGAGACAGCACGACGACGGTCTCGCCGTCGTCGATATAGGGCACCTCGGTCGGGACGGCCGCACGGGTCCGACCGTCATGATGCTCGTTCCGAATGCTCGCGTAGGCCTCGCCGATGTAGTACGACGTTCCGCATCCGAGAAACAGGACGGGCGCTCCGTGCTCGGGCAACGGCGCGCCGGCGGCGGCCTGGGCGATGGCCTGGCGCCACATCTCAGGTTGGCTGAAGATCTCTCGCATCGCTGCCTGGGCTGCCGGCGTGGCATTCATGCGAAGTCCCCTCCCCGGTAGCGCTGCGGGTTCGTGGTCATCGTCGCAGCGGCTAGTTGCTGTACACGCGCGACGGCGTGATGAGGACGGCTGCCCGACGCTGCTCGATCATGGTCCGGTCGTACTCGTCCCAGTTGTCATGGGTGCCGCCGGCCGCCAGGAACACGTCTCTTAGTAGGACCCGGAGGCGCTCTGTGTCGATGTCAGCGTGTGGATCGTCCGGCCCGACGATCGTCGCTGATCCCTCGACCGTCGCCCACCGCCATCCGGCCTGCACGGTCGCGGCAATTTGAGGTCGAGCCCGAAGATTCGCGATCTTCACTTTTCCATAGGTAACGAAGGCCAGAACTGGCAGATCGTCGAGCGGACCCTGCATCACGCCGGCGTTGACCACGGACGCCTGAATCGTCGAATCAACTCGCAGCGTCGATACGACGGTGAGGCCGTTGACCTGACGACCGAGTTCGGCAAATGGTTCGAGGACGCTCATCCGCCGAATCTACGAGCTCCGTAGCCAGGGAGCACGCGCAGCTACGCCCGCACCCCGTCTCGATCTCGAACTCGCTCTGTTCGGGTGGCCCCGATGTGCGCCCCATGCCAGCCGCGCGTGGATCGTCGGGGTCATAGCACGGAGTCGAGTAAACCGGGGAAGCGCGCGTCGATCTCGGCCCGACGGAGGGTCACCGTCCGCTGCCGGCCGGCCGGCTCGTTGCGGACCAGCCCCGCCTCGCGCAACGTCTTGAGATGGTGGGAGAACGTGGACTTCGGGACGTCGGGGTCGACGATCTGGCACTGCGCCACGGTCTGCGGGCCCTGGGCGGCGAGCTGCCGGATCAGCTCGAGGCGGGCCGGGTCGCTGAGGGCGAACAGGACCGTCGTGAGGTCGACGTCGGCAACGTCGGGGTGGGCCAGGATCCGGGAAGTGGCGGTCATCACAGTTCGACTTTCTTGGAACTATTACTAAGGCTCGGCAGCTTCAACCATTCGATGTAACTCGAACGGTATGCCGATCGGAGCCCGAATGACCACACTGATCGCAACGTCACAGCGCCGACCCGTGAACCGCCGGGCGTTGCCGCGGTCGGCTGCTTTCTGGCTGGTGGCCGTGACGACAGCAGCATTATTGGCTGCGTCGAGTGCCCCGAGCCCCCTCTACCCGGTGCTCCAAACGGAGTTCGGTTTCTCCACCATCACGCTCACCGCCATCTTCGCCGTGTACGTACTCGCGCTGCTGCTGAGCCTGCTCACTGTCGGCAGGCTGTCGGACTTCATCGGGCGGCGTCCGGTGCTCGCGACTGCCCTGGTCGTACAGGCCGCGGCGATGGCCGTGTTCTTCAGCGCCGACGGCGTCGAGTCACTGATGGTCGCCCGGACCGTCCAGGGACTGGCGACCGGCGCCGCCGTGGGCGTGCTGGGCGCGTTCCTGCTCGATCTGCAGCCAGGTGACGGGTCACGTCTCGGCTCACTGGTCAACAGCGCTGCCCCGATGGCTGGCCTCGGAGTGGGCGCCGTCGGCACCGGCGTGCTGGTGCAGTACGCGCCGAACCCGACCCGGCTGGTGTTCGCGATCCTCACCGCGGTGTTCGTCGTGCTGGCCGTGGCCGTCGCGGCGCTGCCCGAGACCGTGCAGCGGGTGCCGGGGGCATTGGCGGCCCTGCGTCCTCAGGTCGCGGTGCCGGCCCAGGCTCAGCGTGCGTTCGTCGGCGCGGTGCCCACGATGATGGCGACCTGGGCCCTCGGCGGGCTGATGCTGTCGGTCGGCGGATCGCTGCTGGGTTCCGTCTTCGGCCAGACCAACCACGCCGTGGTCGGTGCGGTAATCGGTCTGTTCGCCGGCGCCGCCGCCAGTGCCGCCGTGTTGGCCCGCGATCTCAGCCCGGCGCGCATGACCCGCACCGGCACGGTCGCTCTCGCGGTGGGCACGGCCTTGTTCATCACCGCCCTGGCCTCGTCATCGCTGGCAGTCTTCGTCCTCGCTGCCGTCGTGGCAGGCGGGGGATTCGGATCGGCGTTCCTCGGAGCGCTGCGCTCGGTCACACAACTGGCTCAACCCCACGAGCGCGCGGCACTGCTCTCAGCGGTCTACGTCGTGAGCTACCTGGCCTTCAGCATTCCGGCCTTGGCGGCGGGGCTGCTCATCACGCATGTCGGGCTACGCGACACGGCAGTCGGCTACGGCGGCTTCGTCGCGCTGCTGGCCGCGAGCAGCCTGGGCTATCAGCAGGTCGCCCATCGCCAAACCGCGTAGCGCCGCACCAAGCGCTCACCTGGCTCGCGCTGAATCGCTCAGAGTCGAGCGCACGGTGGCTACAAATACCGGCCGGGCATCCTGGATTGGGAAGCCGTGCCGTACGGACCCCCGATGGGGACGATCTGTCGCCCGAGCGGTGTCAGTGAGATCGGGACCATCTTGAAGTTGGCGACGCCGAGCGGGATCCCGATGATCGTGATGCACAGCAGAATGCCAGAAACGATGTGTCCGAGAGCTAGCCAGATGCCGCCGAAGATCAGCCACACGAGGTTGCCCAGCGCGCTGGCGAAGCCGGCGTCGCTGCGTCGCACGATCGTGCGACCGAACGGCCAAAGGGCATAGCGCGCGATACGGAATGACGCGATGCCAAACGGAATGGTGATGATGAGGACGCAGGCGAGAATGCCGAACAAGACGTAAGCAATCGCCATCCATAGCCCGGAGAGCACGAGCCACAGGATGTTCAACACGGTCTTCATGCATCGAAGCTACTGCCGGGGCGACGCCGTTCGGCCAGGCCGTCGTGGGCCTGCTGCCGTCGGTCAGTCGACGATGACGTCGGCGAGCACCGGCCAGTGGTCGCTGGGCAACCGTCCCGCGGGCCGGTCGTGGCCGATCCAGGCTGCCGCGACCTGGATCCCGGGACCGGTGAGGACGTAATCGATCCGAGTGCGATCGGTGGCGCCGGTGAAAGCGTGTTCGGTACCGCCGGCGTCCCGGGGGAGCGCATCGGTGTAGCCGGCCTCCGCGAGCAGGCGCAGCGGACGTGATCCCGGCTGGGCGTTGAGATCGCCCAGCACGACCCACGGGCGATCCCGTTCCTGGTCCAGCCACTCGGCGATCAGTCCGGCGCTGCGCTCGCGCGCCACCGGGCCGTGGTGGTCGAAATGGGTGCTGGCCACGCCGAGGCGAACCGCGTCCCGGCGCAACCGGACGAGGGTGACCACGCGGGGCAGGCCCGCGTCCCAGCCTCGGGCGCCCGGGCGAGTCGGAGTCGGGGACAGCCATCGCGTCTCGCCGGACTCCACCGTCCAGCCGCCCGGCTGGACCAGGACGCTCGAGTGCTCACCGCCACCGTCCGCGTCGCGGCCCGCTCCGACGAAGGTTGCGTCCGGGAATGCGTGTCGCAGATCGTCGAGCTGATCCGGACGTACCTCCTGCAGGCCGACGATGTCAGCCGAGAATTCGCGGATCGCGGCAACGCAGACCTCGCGGCGCCGTCGCCACTGATTTCGGCCGTCCCGCCCGCGCGACGTGCGAATGTTGAAGGACGCGACTCGCAGTTGTTCGGCCAACACTCTCCTTGCGCCCGAAAAATGATCACCACGCGATTTCGCCGACCGTACTCGGGCGAGCCCCGAGGGTGGTTGACCGCTGACGGGATACCTCGAAGGATGGGACTCGTCCGAGAGGGGCGACGCGTGGGGGATTGGCTTCGTCGGTTGCGCGCTCGCGATGCCGACCTCTCCTCGCTGCGGCGGGCGACGCGGACGGCGATCGTGATGCCGGCCATGTTCGCGTTGGGAATCAAGGCCATAGGCAATCCGACGACGGCCACGTTCGCCGCATTCGGATCGTTCGCGCTGCTGTTGCTCGCCGACTTCGGCGGCACCATGCGCGAGCGGCTCGCTGCGCAGGCGTCCCTCGTCGGTGCGGGGTCCGTTCTGATCTGCCTCGGTACCCTCGCTTCGCGCAACGCATGGGTGGCGGCGGCGGCGATGGTCGTCGTCGGATTCCTGGTGCTGTTCGCCGGCGTCGTCAGCTCAGTGTTGGCAGCCGCGAGTACGTCGGTGCTGCTCAGCTTCATCCTGCCGGTGTGCCTGCCGGGCGATGTTGGCTCGATCCCTGACCGCCTGGCCGGCTGGCTGCTCGCCGGCGCGGCTTCGCTTGTGGCCATCAGCCTGTTGTGGCCTGCGCCGGTTCGAGAACCGCTTCGCAACGCCGCGGCAGAGGCCTGCCGGCAACTGGCTGTCCAGCTCTCGTCGGAGGTTTCCCCGGACGGCGCCCCCGAGAAAGGACTCGCAACGTCCGACGAAGCTGTGGCCACACTGCGCTCGATGTTCTTCGCCACTCCCTATCGGCCGACCGGTCTCACTACGACCAACCGCGCGCTTGTGCGGCTGGTCGACGAGATCGTGTGGCTCGGGGTGATCGTCAACAGCAACCCGCTGCCGAACGATCACCCAGCGGTCGGCGCGGCGGTGCGGGCGGTGCAGACCGCCGCGGCCACATTGCTGGACCACACGGCCAAGGCACTCGGACCTGGCCGCGGTCCGCAGGACAGCCTGCAGCAGCATCTGGACGACCTGGTCCGGGCCCGGGAGGAGATGGAGCGGGTGGCGACCGACGCCCTGCCGACCGCGCATTCGGGCGACGGCACCCGTGAACTCGTCAGCTCGCTCGAGCCGAGCTTCCGGGCTCACGAGTTGTCGTTCGCTGTCACCGCGATAGCCGGGAACGTCGAGGTGGCCTTGGCGGCCGAACGCCGCAGCTGGTGGCAGAAGTTGTTGGGGCGGCAGCCGCCAGGTGGCGGGGGCGCGCTGGCATCGGCCCAACAGCGGGCCGGGGCGCACGTCGAGCCGCACTCCGTCTGGCTGCACAACAGCGTGCGCGGAGCCATCGGGCTCGGCGGAGCGGTGCTCATCGCCGATCTCAGCGGAGCCCAACACTCGTTTTGGATCGTGCTCGGCACGCTGTCGGTGCTTCGATCGAACGCGCTGAATACGGGCCAGAACGTCCTGCGCGGGCTCCTGGGGACGGCGCTCGGGTTCGTGATCGGCGGCGTGCTCGTGGCTGCGATCGGAGCGAACACGACGCTGCTCTGGATTCTCCTGCCGATCGCGATCGTCGTGGCGGGCGTCGCCCCGGCCCTCTCGTTCGCCGCCGGCCAAGGCGGCTTCACCGTGACCTTGTTGATTCTGTTCAACATCGTCAGTCCGGCCGGGTGGCAGGTCGGGCTCGTCCGCATCGAGGACGTCGCCATCGGGTTCGGCGTAAGCCTTGTGGTCGGCGCACTGTTTTGGCCCCGCGGCGCGGTGGCTGCCCTCACCCAGGCGCTGTCCGAGGCCTATGCCGAGAGCGCCAATTATCTGCGCGCCGTTGCTGAATGGGACGCTCGGCGGTCCGCCCAGGCGAGTAGCTCGGTCACCCACGCGGTCGATGCTGAGGCCGTGCGGGCGGCCGCGGCTTCCCGCCGCCTGGATGACGCCTTTCGCGGCTTCCTGGCCGAGCGAGGCACCAAGCACCTGCCGCTCGCACAGGTAAGCGCGCTCGTCACCGGGGTCGTCTCGCTGCGCATCACCGCCGACGCGGTCCGCGATCTCTGGGCGCGTGCTGCCGAGCCGGGGCGAGGGGATCGCGCGGGAGCGCGTGCCCAGCTGGCGACGGCGACCGAGCGGGTAGCTGGCTGGTACGTCTCGGTAGCTCAGGCATTGTCAGGCGACGGCGACATCCCGCCCCTACAGCCCGCGAATACCTGCCTGGACGGGAAGCTGCTCGACGCAGTCCGGCGGGACCTGGTCGACGCGCCTGACTTGGCAGTGCGGATCATCTGGACCGGAGGTCATCTCGACGCCGTCCGCCGCTTCGAGGACAGCCTGCTGGAGCCTGCCCGGGCTGTGGTCGCCTACCGGGACAACGCTCCGAGGACCGTGGTGCGGCGCTCGATGTCGTCCTCGTGGTTGTAGAGGTGGATCGAAAGCCGCAGGCCACCTCGGACTGCCATGCCTGTGCGGTGGCCCGTTCGACGCGGAAGGAAGCGTGACGCAGCATGTGGCACGCGTTGGTGCATGCGCTCGGGGTGGCTGGGTCGATGACCTGGCAGGTCACCTGGTCGCTGATTCTCGGCTTCACCCTCTCGGCGGTGATCGAGGCGCTGGTGAGCAAGTCGACGATCGCCCGCCTGCTGCCGGATGACCGTCCGAAGAGCCTGGCCAAGGCGACGGTCCTCGGGGCAGCGTCGTCGTCGTGCTCCTACGCCGCGGTTGCCTTGGCCCGATCGCTGTTCCGGAAGGGTGCGAATTTCACCGCCGCGATGGCCTTCCAGTTCTCCTCGACCAATCTGGTCATCGAGCTCGGACTGATCATGGCGCTGCTGCTGGGCTGGCGCTTCACGGCGGCGGAGTTCGTGGGCGGTCCGCTGATGATCCTGATCCTGGCGCTGATTTTCCGGCGTTGGCTGTCCGCGCCGATGGTGGAGGAGGCCCGACGGCAGGCCGAGCGGGCGGTGCCGGGCTCGATGGAGGGCCACGCCGCCATGGACATGAGCGTCAGTGCAACGGGCAGCTTCTGGCGGCGGTTGGCCAGCCCGGCCGGGTTCACGTCGGTCAGTCACAACTTCGTCATGGAATGGGCGGCGATCCTGCGCGATCTGGTGATCGGCCTGCTGATCGCCGGCGCCGCGGCCGCCTGGATCCCCGAAACCTTCTGGCAGCACCTGTTCTTCGCCGGTCACCCGCTGCTGGCCAAGATTTGGGGACCGATCATCGGCCCGCTCGTGGCCGTGGTCACCTTCGTCTGCTCGATCGGCAACGTGCCGCTGGCCGCGGTGCTGTGGAACGGCGGGATCAGCTTCGGTGGGGTGGTGTCGTTCATCTTCGCCGACCTGATCATCATCCCGATCCTGCTGATCTACCGGAAGTACTACGGCGCGCGGATGGCCTGGTTCCTGGCCGGCACCTTCTACCTCACCATGGTGATCGCCGGCTACCTGATCGAGATCATCTTCGGGCTGGCGCGCTTGGTCCCGCACGGCGCCCGCAACGCCAGCCTCGGCCAGGACGGCATCACCTGGAACTACACCAGCATGCTCAACATCGCCTTCCTGCTCCTGGCCGCCGTACTGCTGTGGCGGTTCTTCACCACCGGCGGGCGAGCCATGCTCAC